>CAMCXE010000007.1 GCA_945882995.1 Thalassocella blandensis
GGGACAAGCCCGTTTTTTGGCCGAGTGGAGAGGTGATTTTGAGGGGCAAATGGACAGGAGCCGCATGGATGCGGCGAAGTAGAGCAACGCACGACTGCATGGATGCAGGAGGTAGAGCGACGCAGGAGGCCAAAGCCGAGGAGCAATTGCCGAGACGTCCATTTGAGCCGTGACGGGACAGGACGTCACGCCACGGGGACCCTCAAAATCGCCTCGACAGAAAATTGCTCGATTTCATTCCTGATGAAATTCTACCTCCCCCATCCATGGGGTCGTCCTGCAATTTCTGCATTCGCGCCATCCATGGCGCTTGAAGGAGGGTATTTTTGCGAAGCAAAAACCAAAAAGTCGGGTGGCCTTTGAAGCGCATGGATGCGCAAATGCCGCGAGCGCAGGATCCCTACATGGATGTAGAGAAGTAGAACAATGCAGGAGCAATTGTCGGAGCGCTCACGAGCGGCCTTTTTGGTTACTTTTCTTTACCAAGTGCATCCATGCACTTGGCCCGAAGGGTCGCTTCGCGATTAAAAATTGCTCCAGCAATTTTTTGGGCACGCAGCAGTTTGCTGGGAGCAAATTGCCACAGCGAAGCTGCCCGAAGGGTGAAGGCCAGGATGGCCTTCATGAAAGAAAAGTGACTCGCCCAGGAGGGCGAAATAAAGGCTAAAAATCACTCGAAAAAAGAGCGATGGCCTTAACTTAATTACATTGCCTTTGACACTCCGCAAAACGCACTTATTTCTCCGTCGAAGCCTGAGACTCAAGCTGCTGCGCCTGCAGCCAAGCATCTCGTGCCTTGGTGTTGCTTTTAGCGGAGGCCCAATAATAGCTGGCGCGGTTCCAGCGTGCCGACGCTTGTAGCTTGTAGTAGGTTAGGTATTCGGCCTTATTGGTGCCGGCCGCTTCTAATTTCACTTGGTGCTCATCGAGGCGAGCGGCCTCCTGCCAGACTTTTGCCGCTTGCGACACATCACCGATAGACACGTAGACATGAGCTTGCTGCTCATACAGCTTGCCGCTAATACGCAATAGACGCTGGGCCAGCGTTTGTTGATAGCGGCGAGGCTCCCCCGCGCTGTTTGCGGCTTGATTCCAAATTTTATCGCTCAGTTTTATGTTGTCCTCGGCCAGGGTTTTAACCGTTTTGGCGTAGCGGTTGGCGCCAGCTTCCGCGCGGTTGGTATCCCCCGCGGCCTGTCGGCTTGCGACAATACGCTGCTGCAGCAAAAATGCTTCATCCGTATGGGTGTCGAAAAACCGCGCCGCTTGGGAAATGCTGTTGAAATTGTTCTGTTCCATAAATTTTTGCAGGCTAGTGAGGTCGTCTCGCAGCGACCAAAGCGCGGTGCCCAGCTGCTGCTCCAGCAGCTCTATAGCCGCCGCGTCACGCGTGGTTTCCACGGCGGTAAGTTCAGCGGCCAGCGGCAGGGGCTTGGCACTGGGGCCGTGTAAAGCACAAAAACCTTTGGGTTGATTATTGTTGGCGGCGCAACTGCTTTTAAGAGCGGCTTCAGCGCGCAGGCACTCTTTCCGCCAATCGGCCTCGGGCAAGGCGGCGCAATCACAAGCCACTGCTGGGCAGATGTCTTCTGCCGCTAGCAAACGTGCGCCGCTGGCCAACATTAAAAGGGAGAAGACAAAACAACGCACCGTTATTGGTATCAGACCTAGCATTAAAAACTCTCATCATTGATTGGGGCACACGGCACCGCGCTGCCACCAGCAGCGCTTACCGTTAAGCCCAAGTATAGCTGGCTGCCGCGGCTATTTCCGAAATCCGTTAAATGCTACTAGCGCGCCCAGCGCCGCCAAGGTAACCGCAAAGGCGAATGCCCAGCCTGGGCCCGAGGCCCACAAATGCCCACAGACATACACGCCAATGGCACCACCCAAACCGTAAGCGAGGGACACGTACAGAGCCTGACCCTGACTTTGCTGGGCCGCGCCAAAGGTACGGCGAATAAATTCCACGCTAGCGGCGTGAAACAAGCCGAAGGTTAGGGCGTGCAGCAACTGGAGCAGCACCAGCAGCCACAGGAAATCCACCCAGAGGGCAATACCCGCCCAGCGCAGCGCGCCGATGGCCATGGCCGAAATAAGGCACCATTCAATATTTAGACGCGGCAATACCTGGGGCAGGCGCCAGAACAGGAGGATTTCGGCGAGCACGCCGAGCATCCACAAGCTGCCAATTTGACTGTGACTATAGCCGTGTTGTTGTAAAAACAGGCTGTAAAACCCGTAATAAACGCCGTAGCTAACCTGAAAAGCGGCGGTGGCCAGAAAAAAGCCGTACACCCTCGGTTGGCGCACAATGGGCCAAAGACCCATACGACTACGACTGGCGATTCTCGCCGGGGGTTTGGGTACCCACAGACTGACCACTACCAGCACCACCAAACACACCAGCAAAATCGGGGGTAACCACACCACGGACACCCGGTCGAATAGCCACCCCAAGCTCAATACGGCTACCACAAAACCGATGGAACCCCAGAGACGAATACGGCTGTAGTGATGGGCGTTAGTGCCTAAATTCGCCAAGGTTATGGCTTCAAACTGGGGCAACACGGCATTCCAAAAGGTGCTGTAAATAATTAAACAGAGCAACAGCCCCGCCACATCTTGCCGCCAGCAAACCCCCACAAAAGCCAAGCAGGCGCCGAGGATGCCGAGCTGCATGACCCGTCGCGGCTGGCCGGTAACGTCGGCTAGCCAGCCCCAAATATTGGGCAGCAAAATTTTAGTGAGCATGGGCACCGCTAGCAGCGTGCCCATTACCGCCGGGTCAAACCCTAGGTGCTGCAGGTACAGGCTCCAATAAGGAACCATGCCACCCACCACTAGGAAGTACATGAGGTACAGACTGGACAACCGCCAGTAATCGCTCATTCGGCTGTGTAGGCCACAAATACTGGAGGCACTGCCGTTATTGCGCCTGCGCAGGAATGACTGGCGCCGCCATGGCTACATCCGAATTTTGCCCGCGGTGGCGCAAGGCGTGGTCCAGCAGCACAATCGCCATCATGGCTTCGGCGATAGGCGTGGCGCGGATGCCCACGCAGGGGTCGTGGCGACCGGTGGTAATCACCTCCACTGGTGCACCGGTAATATCCACCGAACGGCCGGGAATACGCAGGCTGGAGGTGGGTTTTAAGGCGATGTGCGCAATCACATCTTGGCCACTGGAAATCCCGCCCAAAATGCCGCCGGCATGGTTGGACAAAAACCCCTCGGGGGTAATTTCGTCGCGGTGTTCGGTGCCCTTTTGCGCCACAGAGTCAAAACCATCACCAATTTCCACGCCTTTTACCGCGTTGATGCTCATGAGGGCATGGGCCAGTTCTGCATCCAAGCGGTCGAATACGGGTTCGCCTAAACCCGGAATCATGTTCGAGGCCACGATGGTAATTTTGGCGCCCACGGAATTGCCCTCTTTATTCAACGCCTCCATGTATTCCTGCATGGCTTCCACTTTGCTGGCATCTGGGCAAAAAAATGGGTTGTTGCTCACTTCATCCCAATCGACGCTATCGATTTTAATGGGTCCGAGTTGCGATAAATAACCGCGCACTTCAATACCCCAGGTTTCGCGCAGTACTTTTTTGGCGAGCGCGCCGGCGGCTACCCGCATGGCGGTTTCCCGCGCTGACGAACGCCCGCCGCCACGGTGGTCGCGAATGCCGTATTTTTGCAGATAGGTGTAATCCGCGTGGGCGGGGCGGAATTGATCTTTAATTTTGCCGTAATCTTTGGAGCGCTGGTCGGTATTTTTAATCAGCATGCCGATGGGGGTGCCGGTGGTTTTACCTTCAAAAACACCGGAAAAAATTTCCACCAAGTCTTCTTCTCTGCGCTGGGTGGTGTAACGCGATTGCCCCGGCTTACGGCGGTCCAAATCGCCTTGAATATCGGCTTCTGAAATCGCAATACCCGGTGGGCAACCGTCGATAATGCAGCCCAACGCTGGGCCGTGGCTTTCGCCAAAGGTGGTGACGGTGAAGAGTTTACCGATGGAGTTTCCGGACATAGTGGGTCTCTGTAAGTGGTATTTTGGGATGAATCAGTGGCGGGATGATAGATTTTAACCTCTCATTCCGAGGGCCCTAGGCAACTTAAAGTTTAGTCCCCCCAAAGCAATGTCATTAAGTTGAGCGCAAAGCTGATTTTTCGAGTGATCTTTGGCCTTTATTTCGCCCTCCTGGGCGAGTTACTTTTTCTTTGCGTGGCCAAAGAAAAAGTAACCAAAAAGAAAGGCCACCCGACTTTTTGGTTTTTGCTGCGCAAAAATACCCTCCCTCCGAGGCGATTTTGAGGGTCCCCTCAAAATCACCTCTCCACTCGGCCAAAAAACGGGCTGGTCCCGCTTCGGCAAGACTGCGGTCGTAACATTGGAAAGACTGAAATCCTTTAACGAAACTTGCAATCAAAAATTAAATTAAAAAGCGGTTCAAAAATTAGTTTCGCAGCATTCGTTCAAGAGCATCGTATTCACCTATTGCGCCACGCAGTAATTCATACAACTCTATTACCTCACCATCAAAATTATAAAAATAGAGTGTTCTGGAAATCCCGTCATTGTGTTCTATCGATCCAACGTCATTCGTATCCTCTGCATCTGATCGTGCTTTATGTTTTGAGGTTAAATCGAGACCACCATGCTTTAGTGCGTTAGCCATATCGGCAATAACCTTTAGGTATTTCGAATCGTCAACATATTGCTCTATCGCATTTTTACACAATGGGTGCCGCTTTTTGGTCCAATCCTTTTCGTTCCAAAGAGAAATAATCAATGCTTTTAGTTGCTGCTGAAGTTGTAGATCCGTTTGTTTGTAGTGGCCCCAGTTTTCCACAATATTCCAGGCTGCAAGCACGCCATGCCAATTTCCACGCAGGTTATCTGGGTTTAAAATTTTCACTCCATCCTCCGCTTTATTCCGCAAACACCGCCGCATAGTCATCCAACTGCGCCGCGGTCAATAAAAACACCCCGCCGCCGCCCCGTGCAAATTCCAGCCAAGTGAAGCTCACTTCGGGGAAGGTTTCTTCCAGTGCTACCCAAGAATTCCCCACTTCTACAATCAACACCCCCACATCACTTAAATGTTGGCGGGCTTCGCGTAGGAGCCGGCGGGTGAAGTTTAGGCCATCGGCGCCAGAGGCTAGGGCCAGTGCTGGCTCCACCTGATATTCGGCCGGCAAATTGGCCATGTCGAGGGCGTCCACATAGGGTGGGTTGGAGACGATGAGGTCGAAGACTTCACCAGCCAGTCCACCGAACAAATCCGACTCTCTGCAGGTAATGCGCTCGGCCAGTTTGTGAAACTCGATATTGCGTTGGGCAACGGCTAAGGCTTGGGGGCAGATGTCGCTGAGGACCACTTCCGCCTCTTCAAACGCAAATGCGCAGGCGATGCCGATGCAGCCGGAGCCGGTGCATAAATCCAGAATACGGCTGGGGGGCTGAGTTAACCAAGGGTCAAAATAGTTTTCGATCAATTCGCCAAGGGGTGAACGCGGAATGAGTACATCGCGGCTGACGAAAAATTTTAAGCCGGCAAAAAAGGCTTCACCGGTGAGGTAGGGTACGGGTAGGCGCTCGTTGATGCGGCGCTGGATGAGGCTGGCGAGGTGAGCCCGCTCGCTGCGCGTGAGGCGGGCGTGGGCAACTTGGCCTAAGCGGTCAAATGGGGTATGCAGGGCCCAGAGGGTGAGTTGCACGGCGTCGTCCCAAGGGTTGTCGGTACCGTGGCCAAAAAACAGCTGGGCTTCGGTGAAGCGGCTGGAGGCAAAACGCACCCAGTCCACAAAACTGAATAGCTCGTCCACTGCCGCTTCGTATATTTCGCTCATGCCTGCGCCCCGCAAAAGGCGCCATTCTACCTGCATCCCGCGGATTTGGCGCGGGTGAGCGCCACGGGCTAACTAGTTCGACTCTCGCTCAAACGCGCCACAGTAACGCCTACACTCAGCTGGTGGCTGTCGCCACCGCCAAAAATCACGCCGCTTAAGGGTGTTACGTCGGAATAATCCCTTCCCCAAGCGGTAACTATGTGCTGACCAGCGGGGATTTGGTTGTTGGTGGGGTCGAACTCAAACCAGCCTTCACCGGGGGAATAGACTGCAAACCAAGCGTGGCTGGCATCGGCGCCGATCATCTTGGGTTGGCCGGGGGGCGGCAGGGTTTCGAGATAGCCGGAGACATAACGCGCGGGGTAGCCGAGGGCGCGCAAGCAGGCGATGGCGAGGTGGGCAAAATCCTGACAGACCCCGCGTTTGTGCTCCAACACTTGCTCTAGGGGGGTGGTGAGGTTGGTAAAACCCGGGTCGTATTTGAAGTCTTGGTAGATACGTGCGCTGAGCTCACGCACCGCCGCCAATAGGGGACGTTCGGGGCTGAAGGACGATTGGGCGTAGGCGCGCAGGGCCTCGAAGGGGCGAATCATGGGGGAATTGAGGAGATATTCCCGCGCCAGGAGTACGTCCGGTAGGCGGCTGTAGCGCATTTGCTGCAAGGCCTCCTGGCAGCTGGTGCCAAAATCCAATGCCAAGGCGGTGGGCTGGGGGTGCATCAGCAGCTCGCTTTCCGCGGTGATGGTCAGCTCGCGATGGCTGTCGGGAATGGCGAAATAAAATACGCGATTGCCGAAATAGTCGAGGCGCTCGTTGCTAAAACCCGCATCGGGCTTGAGATGAATGCGACTGTGCAGACAGGTTTGTCGCTCGGTATCCCGCGGCGCGGTGTGCGCTAAGTTATAGCAGCGGCCCACGGGGGCGGCGTATTGGTAGTGGGTGGTGTGGGTAATGTGGTAGCGCATTATTCGCCCTCGCGGCTGGCGGGCACTAGCTGTTGTGGGCCGGCGCGGTGATCAAAATACTTGTCGCTGAGCAGGCTGCCGAGGGCTTGTAGCAGGGTGCGCTGTTCATTGAGTGTGGTCAATAAGGTGTTGCGCTGGCGCTGAGCGTCCACCGCCGCCAAGTCTACCAGTCGCGACAGGCGCAGACGGGTGAGCGCATCTAAAATGGCGCGCTGCTCGCCTAATAGCTCACGACTGGTAATGCCGATAGGGGGCAGCTCATCCACCAGTTTTTGCAGCTGCTCCAGTTGGAACAGCAAACTGCGTGGGTTGCTGGTGTCAATCAACACGAGCTCTAGTCCGTGTACCACTTCCAAACGCCCGCGATAGCGTCGGCGGTAGGTGATAAGCACCTCGAGAGTGAGCAACATGGTTTGCAGCAGCACGGCTTCGTCTTCGTCGGGCAGGGCGCTGCCCAATAGACTGTTCACTAAGGTGGTGGTTTGCAGGGCGCGCTCTAGGCGCCGGCCCAACTGCAAAAAACGCCAGCCCACGCCGCGAATCATACTTTCATGCAGCAGGCCCGAGAGCGCCAGTAGCGTGGTGACCAGCGGGTCTAGGGCTTCCTCCGGCGCAGCGGCTAGGCCGGCGTGCATACTGGTTTCAAGCTGGGTGATGCCGTCACGGATATCATTGATGATACGTAGGGTGTCGGAAGACATGAGCTCTTTGGTTTCTTCTGCGCAGACCAACATGGCATCGAGACTAGAGCGCAGGCTGCCAAACCGAGCGCCATCCAGTATCACGTCCAGCAGCTCGTCCTCAGGATTGGCCAGCAGCTCAGCTTTGTCGCTGCAAAAGCCGGGGTAACAGGTAGTGACGTGGGACACCGCCCGCAACAGCGTGTGGCGGCAGTTGGTGGTCAGGACATCCGCCCCATCCAACAACACAAACACCGCGCGCAGTAAGCGCAGCACGGCTTCGGCGCGCTCGGCGTAACGGCCAAACCAAAACAGATTTTCCACCACACGGCTGGGCAAACTGCCCATATGGGCTGCGGCGAGGGGGCGCACATCGGCAGCAGCGCTGGCCGCGCGCTCAGTAGGCGCGGCGCGGGCCACAACCCAGGTATCTTTATTGAGCGAACCGGTTTGATTGGTGATTACTCGCGCACCGGCTTCACGCCCAGTGCGGGTTAAGCCGCCCGGCATTACCGCGTATCCGCTGTCACTGGCCACCGCAAAACTGCGCAGCACCGCTGGCCGCGCGGCAAACTCGCCGCTCAGCAACACCGGCATACTGGACGCCTGTAGCATCTCCTGAGCCACAAACCTTGCCGGCTCAGCGTTGATCATGCGAGCCAGCGCGGTTAATTGGTCACGAGTGAGTTCGGCACCCATTTGCGTGCGGAACTCACCGCCGCGATAAATGGCTTTGATCACCAGTTCCGGCAGGTGGGCGAGCACAAAATCCAAGTCGTTGGCCTCGCCACACCAGTAGGTGCGCACAGACGCTAGGCGCGGTTCGCGGCCCAGCAGCTGGCGGCTAATCTGCGGCAAGTATTTAAGCAGCGCGGGGTTCTCTAACACGCCAGCGCCCATGGGGTTGGCAATGGCCACACGGCCCAAGCGCGCCACTTCCAAAATGCCGGGGATACCCAGCTGGGAGTCGCCTTTAAGTTCGAGGGGGTCGCAGTACCAGTCGTCGGTGCGGCGCAAAATCACGTCCACCCGCGTTAAACCCTCAAGGGATTTCATCCACACAAAACCGTTGTTCACCATCAGGTCGCCGCTCTGGACTAGCGGGTAGCCTAAGTAGTTGGCTAAAAATGCGTGTTCAAAAAAGGTTTCGTTGTAAGCGCCGGGGGTGAGTACCACCACCCGCGGCTCGTCTTGATGGGGGGCTAGGCTGGCTAATTTAATGCGCAGGCGCTGAAAAAAATGGGCAAGGCGTTGCACGTGGCTGTCGCGGAATAAGCTAGGTAGCACGCGCGACATCACCGTGCGGTTTTCCAGCGCGTAGCCTGCGCCCGAAGGCGCTTGAGTGCGGTCGGTCAGTACCGTGAAGGCACCATTCGGGCCGCGCACCATATCCACGGCATGAATAATCAGCTGGTGTTCGCCGGGCAAACTAATACCTTGGCAGGCGCGTAAAAAACCGCGATGGGCAAAGAGTAACTCCGGCGGCAGTACGCCACTGCGCACGAGCTCTCGCGGGCCGTAACAATCTTTGAGGATTAAATTGAATAATTCGGCCCGCTCCAGCAGCCCAGCCTCAATGTTGCTCCAATCGTCGCTGGTGATAACGGCCGGCACCAAGTCCAGCTCCCAAACACGCCCTGCACTGGTATTGCCGCTGTAGACGTTATAGGTTGCACCATCATCGCGCAAAATGCGTTTGGCTTTTTGGTCACGCTCCAGCAGGGCGGCGGCGCCCAGCTGCTGCAATGACCCTAAAATGTGCCGCCAGCCGGGGTTCAGGCTGCCATCAGGGGCAAAGGCTTCGTTGTGTAGGGTGGATTTCAAGGGCTGGTCCTAGTGGCAAACGGGGTGCGGCTGTGGCCGGCAAAGTAAAACCTTGGTGGAGGCGTAAGCAAATTTGGCACCAGCTAGCGAAGCAGGCGACCTCAGCGCTCCAGCTGATAACGGGTGGGATCCACCACCCCGGCATCGGCAAAGCCCTTGTTGCGCAGCCGGCAGGAGTCGCAGCGGCCGCAGGCGAGGCCCTGTGCGTCGGCTTGGTAGCACGACACGGTTTCGGTGTAGTCCACCCCCAAAGCCATGCCAAGGCGGATAATTTCGCCTTTGCTCAGCTTAAGTAAGGGCGTTTCAATACTTAACGGCCGCCCCTCCACCCCGGCTTTGGTAGCCAAATTGGCCAGCTGCGCAAAAGCCGCAATAAACTCGGGGCGACAGTCTGGATAGCCGGAATAGTCCACGGCGTTGACGCCAATAAAAATTGCTTCGGCTTGCAACACCTCTGCCCACGCGAGGGCAATGGACAAAAACACCGTGTTGCGGGCTGGCACATAGGTGACCGGAATGCCTTCCGGTGAATCCTCAGGCACCTCGATACTGGCGTCGGTTAAGGCCGAGCCGCCAATGCTGCGCAAATCCAATTTCACCACTTTATGCTGTTCGGCGCCGAGCAGACTGGCGGTGCGTTTGGCGGCAATTAATTCGGCTTGATGGCGTTGGCCGTAATCAAAGCTCAGGGTAAAACAGCGGTAGCCGTCTTTTTTGGCGAGGGCAAGAATGGTCGTGGAGTCCAAACCGCCGGAGATTAAAATAACTGCTTTTTTGCTCATAGAGGTTTACCTGAAACAGAAGAACCGGCGTCGTAATTAGCGTTGCGATAGGTGACGGAAGTGGATACAACAACAGGCGTTGTTTATACGCCCGTGCGTTCGCCCCACAATTGTTTGTGCAACTGCAGCTGGAAGCGCACGGGCAAATTATCCCGCAAAATCCATTCGGCCAAATCTTGCGGTGCCAGCTGCCCAAAACTGGGCGACAATAAAACCTCGCCCACACGTTGCGGCAGCTGGTATTCGTCGATTTTAAATGCGGCCCAGTGATAATCTTCTGCACTGGTAAGCACAAATTTAAGTTGATCTTTGGCTTGCAGCAGGGCGATGTTCGCGTAGCGATTTTTACTGACTTCGCCAGAACCCGGCGTTTTCAAATCCATCACAATACTCACCCGCGCGTCCACCTCGGCAATATCCATGGCGCCGCTGGTCTCAAGGGACACTTGGTATCCCGCGTCGCAGAGCTGGGCCAGCAAAGGCAGTACGTCGGGTTGGGCCAAGGGTTCACCGCCGGTAACACACACATAACGCGGGCTGTGCGCGGCTACTTTAACCAGAATCTCGGCTAGGCTCAGGCGCTCGCCGCCGAAGAACGCATACTCCGAATCGCAGTAGCCGCAACGCAGTGGGCAGCCGGTGAGGCGCACAAATACGGTGGGTAGGCCCACGGTGCGCGCCTCTCCCTGCAGGGAATAAAAAATTTCGGTAATGCGTAAACTCGGCTCGGCCATACCTGCCCCCAGCAAAAGGCGGCCAGTTTACCCCAAAGTTACGGGTGCCTGCAGGCCGCTAACCGGCGAGGCCAACCGTTAGGGCTTTTTGGCGCTGACTGGCCATGTCGTTACAGCCAGCGCCGCCGTTTGAAATACCCCACAAACCCAGTGACCACTAGCAAAATGATGCCCCACGCAAAATAATAACCGTAATGCCAATGTAACTCGGGAATGTTGTCAAAATTCATTCCGTAAACTCCCACTATAAAAGTCAACGGACCCAAAATAGTGGTGATTACGGTTAAAAACTGCAGCGTTTTATTCAGTGTATGGGATGAAATGGATAAATAGCCCTCAATTAAATCGCCACAAATATCAAAGTACATAGTGGTTAAACTATTTAAACGCTCGCAGCGGTCGTATAAATCCTGTAGTGCGTGGTCTATTTCACCCTCCTCTTCTACTAATTTAATGGGTGTGTGCTTGAGCAAATTAAACACTAGGCGCTCGTGATAACTAAAAATGCGTTTAAGTTTGCGCAGGCGCGATTTATACGCAATTAATGTTTTCATTACTTCGTCACTGGGATTGTCCTGCATGGAATCCTCAAGCTCATTTAAATAGGGCTCGAATTCCAGCAGCTTATCCAGATATTGCCCTACCGAATGCTGCATAATTCGGCACGCCAAAAAACCGGGGCTGCGCATTAGGTTTTCTTCTTCAATGTGGTGCCACCAATGATCAATAGCCGCAGACGGCAGCGCATGTACACTAATTAAACCGCGCTCTCCAGCAAACAGCGCAATGGTTTGTTGCTTGTTAGTTAAATCGTCATTAAATGCGGTGATGCCGCGATACAAAATCAGCGTATGCTGAGCGAAGGTTTCGGTTTTCGGGGGATGGCGAAAGCGTTGTACCGCATCAACGGCTAAGGGGTGGCAGCCGAGGCTCTTCAGCAAATGCTTTTCATCGCCGGGGGCTTCACCCTCCATATCTAGCCAAATAAAGCTGTTCGCATGGCTTTGCCATTGGCTGATTAATTCGGCGCCGCCGGTGAGTTGCTGGCCATCAGCCAATTGCAGGCGTGTTCGGATCACGGGTGGTTCGCTCAAGGCTCGTTAGGGTCGCGATTATCCCACATTGGCCCATGAACCTTACAGCTCGCAGAACCAGCCGGTGCCGGCAGATACTCGAGCGCAAAATTTGCACAAAATTTTCGGCCTATAAATCAACCGTGATATAGGCTTAGGTTAGAGCAGTGGATTTGGAGACGGCAGGTGATGCGTGTAGCAGCAGTACAAATGGTCAGCGGACAAACCTTAGCAAACAACCTAATTACAGCCGCTAGGCTGATCGCCGAAGCCGCTAGTGGCGGTGCACAGTTGGTGGTATTGCCGGAAAATTTTGCCTTATTTGGCCAGGGCAACCTAGCACCTTTGGCTCAGCTGGAGTCCGCCGGCGACGGACAGCTACTACCCTTTTTGGCCGAGCAGGCTAGCCTTCACCGCATTTGGTTGGGGGGCGGCACCATCCCCCTTGCGTTGGGTGTGGACGGCCGTGCGGCGGAAGCCAACAAAGCCTTCGCCAGTTGCTGTTTATTTGGCCCCAAGGGCGAGTTGGTGGGGCGCTACGACAAAATTCATTTATTTGATGCCGGCGTTAACGACGCAGTGGGAGCCTACCGCGAATCCGCTCAATTTACCCCCGGCACCTTGCCCTGTTGTGTGGTTACGCCTTGGGCGCGGCTTGGCTTAAGTGTGTGTTACGACCTGCGCTTTCCTGAATATTTTCGGCAGCTGAGTGCGCTGGGAGCCCAAGTACTCCTTGTGCCCTCGGCGTTTGTTTACACCACGGGCAAGGCCCATTGGGAAGTGCTGCTGCGTGCCCGCGCCATTGAAAACCAGTGTTATGTGATCGCAGCCAACCAAGGCGGGCAACACAGTGACAATCGCCACACTTGGGGGCAATCCATGATTATTAACCCTTGGGGGGAAATAATCGCGCAGCAGGCCGAAGGCGAAGGCGTGGTGGTAGCGGATTTAAATTTTGCCGAGCAGCTAGCCTTGCGCAACAAAATGCCCGTGCTCACGCATCGGCGATTTTAGGCTTTGGGCATGACCTAACGAGCAGCCGGTTTAACGCTGGATTCATTAAGCTGCGGATCCCGAATAAGCTTGGAAACCTCAAACCCTAAGGCTTTAGCCCGAGCCACTAGAGCTTCGAATTCCTCTGGCGGCACCTTAGGCGTGCGCGCCAGCAGCCACAAACTCTTGCGACTGGGCGTGCCCACCAAGGCCAGCCGATAGTCCGCATCCACGTACAAAATCCAATAATTGCCCTGTTTGGATACGGGTATCAGCGGGCCAAACCAAGTATCAAAACGCACCGCGAGTTTGGTATTTATGGGCGGGTTCAGCACCTTGGCGGTGCCGCGAATGTCGTGCTCTGAACCGTCCTGCCGCAGGGCGCGGTTGTGCACCGCCAGGGTTCCATCGGCATTTGCGGCATATTCGGCGATGGCGGCTTCATCGGCCTTTTGAAAAAACATGGGCAGGCGCGCCAGCTCATACCACCGCCCGGCGTAACGCTGTAAATCCACGTTGGGTGCCGTGGGCAGTGGTGCAGACTGATCGGCGCTAGCCGCCATAGCAAGGCCAAAAGCTAAGGCAATGGGTATGGCGGTTTTAAGGTAGCGGAGGCTGGGGCGTTTCATTGGTGAGCTCCTGATGCCGTCTGAGCGGCGCAGAATAAGGCCATAAGTTAACTCCGATGGGGTTTCGTTTACCAAGCTAATTGGGCGAGTTCCTTGCTGGGCGAATTGACGACTAGCCGTCACCAATCACACCGCTGAGCCATATTGCGCCCAGAGGGGGCAAAGCACTTGAGCGGGTTAGAGCGACTGTTTAATTGATGCTTACTCGCTCTGAAGCCGATGCAAATACAACTGTAATTCTCGCAAATGAGAACCCCAATGACTTTTAAAACTGAATTCAAAATACCACAAAGCATTAGATTGCGAAGTGTTTTGAAAGTACCACAAGCTTTCCTGAAGCTCGCACACAATGTCCGTAATGTCATCAATTGCGTCGCCAACGAGAACTTCAGAGTCAGCTAGATTTTTCGAGCTTTCCTTAACGCTATTGTAAAACCCAAGGGCCGGGAAATTAATTTCTATAATTTTTCTAATTTAGGCGTATTTTTTTCTGGTGGTTCAGGATGTTCGGAGTCGTCAAATTCAAATTTACATTCGTGAATTGAACAAGCGAGTAAATCCAGACACTTAATTAAAATATTAACTTCAACAGGTGTACCACTAGGTTTAGCAATAGCCTCCAGAAAATTTTTGATGAGTTCTTCAATTTTCATATTGATTCAACTAACAATGGGTTATACAGCTTTTTGGCGCCCAACTGAGGTTTCTAGGCTAAACGTAACCGAGTCCCGCGGCCGTCTCGTACAACCTAGAAACCGCCCAGCGTCATAACCTTGGACGTCAGTGTTTCAGTTTTAACCTTAAATTTTTCGATACCCGCAATACGCCCGCTCCAAGGCCGAAATATCGGGGATCGTCATGTCTTCCACGCCCACGCGCACGTACATGCGTTCGAAATTGGTGGTGGGGGCTTGTTCGGTTTTTTGAATGTCTTCGGGCCGCAGGTTGATACTGCGGTGGATGCCTTGAGTGGGAATGGCGATAAATTTGAGGTCGCTGTGCACACCCGTGTTGTTAAACACCGCAATACGCCCATTGGGGTTGATGCCGCCGCCTTGGCCGGTGACTAAACGCTCAAAACTGATCAGCGGCACCCGTTGGTTGCGCCAGCTGTAGTAGCCCAGAAACCAGTTAGGGCCGCTGTTATCAGGGAAAATAGGTGCCACGGCGGCGATTTCGGCAATGTTGGTTTGCGGCACCAACAGCGTCCGAGCCTGAATGGGTAGCATCATGCAGGAAATCGTGCCGGCTTCTGGGTTAGTGGCTTGAGTTGTAGGGTCGCTCATAAATTTCTCGCTGGCTTAATCAATGGTTCAAGGCCGGTCTAGCATCGCCGGCGGTTCGGGCAGAGTTTCAAGAGTGGCAACTGGGGCTGGGTGCGTCCCCGCCGTCAGATGGAAGCTAACAAAATGGCTGGCCAGTTGCTGTGGGGTGCCGGTCCATTGCACGCAGCCTAATTGGGCGGCGCTTTGCGGCATGCTGTCTATTGCACAACTGGCGAAATGTTGAGCCCACACCTGTCCGCCCAAATGGTGTAACAATTGACAACCTTGCGCCCCGTCATCCCCCATACCGGAGAAGATGATGGCGCCGCCTTTACTACCATACACCCGCGCAACTTTCGCAATTACTTGATTAATGGACGGGGTATAACGCCCACCCCAAGGGGCAGTGCTGGGCACGATTAGCCCCGGCTGCAAAATATCGAGGGTGAATTCCGGCGAGGCAACATAAATGGATTTTTCGCGTATGCGCTGGCTAGATTGGAGGTCCGGCAGATGCCAGCCGCTGAATTGGCCTAACATGCGCCGCAGGTGTTCCATGCCATTTGGGTCGATATGCTGCGCGTAAATTAAGGCGACGCCACTGGGTGGTTCGCCCATGGCATTAAGAAAACCGGCGACGGCTTCAGGCCCTCCGGTGGATGCTGCCAATACCCACACATATTTGGCGCGGCGACCGGCACCCGTGTTTGGCTTGACGAACTGTGCGAGCTTAACCGCCAAACGCCGAGCCCGCTCAAGGCGCTGGGCTTCAGGCAGTTGATTCGCGGAGAGATCGGCAAGCGTCGGCGGGACTTCTTCGTCAGCCACAATCACCGCTATGCCAGCATCGTCCAAATCGCTCACCAGCTGCTGGGCACTATCGGCGTCGGGACCGAGCTGTAGTAGCCATACATCGGCACGCGGCAGCGCGCTGATGGGTGTACTAGCCTGCTCTAACCGCGCCGCTACATGATGCCCCGCACCTAACACCAAGCGATTAAGTTCGCTCAGTTGGGCCTTGTTGCTGGCTAAAATCCCCACCGCCAGGCCGCTTGCGCGCATGGCCTTAAGCCTTTTTGGCAGCGAGGGTTTTGGTAATGATGCCCAGTAGCACATCCTCTTGATAAGGTTTACCAAGGTAGTCATTCACGCCAATACTCAGCGCGTGTTCGCGGTGTTTATCGCCGGTCCGCGAGGTGATCATGATGATTGGCAAGTGTTTCCAACGCGCCGTGGTGCGCACGTTTTTCGCCACCTCAAAACCGTCCATTCGCGGCATTTCGATATCCAACAGCATGAGGTCCGGCAGAGTGTCCTGCAGGATTTTCAAGGCATCTACCCCATCTTTGGCGGTGATCACCGTAAAACCCTCGCGCTCTAGGAAGCGCGTAGTCACTTTGCGCACGGTTACGGAATCGTCCACCACCATCACGGTTTTTGCTACCCGCGGTGGATTAAGAGACTTGTTGCGGTCGTAGGTGAGCGGCATGGGGTTGGCAAAGGCCACCGCTTTGCGCACTAAGGCGTGGACATCCAGAATGACCACCACGCTGCCGTCGCCCATGACCGTAGCACCGGACAACCCCTGCACCGCGGCAAACTGTTTACCAAGGCTTTTCACCACAATTTCACGGCTGCCGGAAAGGCTGTCCACCTGCAGTGCCATGGTGTGTTGCGCTGAGCGCACTAAGATGACCGGCAGCGGTAACAGCTGGCCTTCAAGTTTGGGAGACGCATCTTCGTACAACATGCTGCCAAGGTAGCGCACTTGGTAGTTTTCGTCGGCGTATTCAAAACGGGCTTCACTTTCTTGATAGTAGTGCTCAAGCTCGAAGGGGCTAACGCGCACTATGCCTTCGATGGAGTTCAAGGGAATGGCAAAGGTGTCTTGGCCTAGGGTAACCATCAGTGCACGGTTCACCGACACGGTGAACGGCAGGCGCACGGTAAATTGCGAGCCCACGCCGCTGCGCGACTCAATGGTCATAGAACCGCCAAGCTGTTTGATCTCGGCGGCTACCACGTCCATGCCCACGCCACGCCCAGAAATTTGCGTGATATTTTCAGCGGTACTGAAACCCGCCTGCAAAATAAATTGCATCACTTCGTGGTCGCTGAGCACCGAATCCGCGGCCATTAAGCCACGCTCTACGGCTTTTTTACGGACTTTTTCTAAGCTGATACCGCGCCCATCATCGGCCAAGCGCAGGAGAATATCGCTGCCCTCGCGGGCCAAGCTCAACAAGATGCGGCCGGCCTCGGGTTTGCCCTGCGCCAAACGGTCGTTGGGCATTTCGATACCGTGGTCTACGGCGTTGCGCAGCATGTGCTCCAAGGGCGCCACCATGCGCTCCAGCACCGTGCGGTCCATTTCACCTTCAACGTTATCCAGCTCAAAACTCACATGCTTGCCAAGTTCGGCCGCCACTTGCCGCACTATGCGGCGCAGGCGAGGTACCAGCCGTGAAAATGGCACCATGCGCGAACGCATAAGGCCTTCTTGCAGTGAGGAGTTGACACGGGATTGGTGAAGCAAAATAGCTTCTGTGTCTTTCACTTTTTCGCTGAGCGTGCGTTTCAAGTCCACCAAGTCGGAAGCGGATTCGGTGAGCGAGCGCGACAATTGCTGTAACTGCGAGTAGCGATCCATTTCCAGAGGGTCGAAGGCTTCGTGCTCGGCTAACTGCTCCTGACGGAAAAGAATTTGCGCTTCTGTCTCGATGTCCAAACGACGCAACTGCTCTTGCAGGCGGCGCAAGGTGCCATCAATTTCATTGATTGCGGTGCCAAAGCCCTTAACTTGCTGCTCTAAACGACCGCGACTAATGGAGGTTTCGCCGGCCAAATTCACCAGCTCTTCGAGCAGGTCAGCAGATACCTTAATAACTTCTTGGGATCCAGTTTTGCGGTGCGCGGCGAATTCCGGCAGGTTATTAATCACAGGACTGGCGAAGGCATCCGCCAAGGCGGGGCTGGTAATCGAACTACTAAAGGGCACTAAGCCGGTACCCCTAGTCACCGCATCCGCCACATCAACCGGAGAGGACAAGGTGGGAATGGCCGAAACTACCGGCGCCCTGGGCTCATCATCCACAAAGGGTTTGCCTTCGTAGAGCGCTCGCGACTTGCGAATAGCGCGCAATAATTGATCTTGGTACCGCAAAATGGTGGGGAAAAACAGCGGATCGCCGCTGGGGCCTGCTTGATTGTTCAAGTAGGTCTCATAATTGTGGGTGAGTTCGCCCAGCTCTGTTTGGCCGGCCAAACGAGCACCGCCCTTGAGGGTGTGTAGCGCACGCTTCATCACGTCGGCAGCGGTGGGGTGCTCGATGTTGGACTCCCACTTATGCACCGCCTCGTCCATTTCTTCCATCAGCTCGTCGGCTTCCTCGAGGAAAATCTCCAGAATTTCTGGGTCAAAATCATCGTCTTCCACTACGGTATCGGCGTTTGTCACTAGGGGTGGCGGCGCGTCAAAGAGGAGCACTGAGGGTTTGGCTGTACCCACCGGTGCGCTGGAGGCCACGTCCGTTGCGGCTTGAACTTGTGCGGCCACGCGATGGGCCAGCAGCACGTCATCTTCGTCGCCGTCCAAATTCAGAGCGGCCGAATGACCTTCGCCAAGATCTAAATTGCCAAGCTGAACCTCATCGTTGCGGGCTAGGAGCTCACCCAAACTGTTCACGGCAACCGGTTCGTCGTCCAGCAGAGCAACGGGTTCGTCGAGCAGGGGCACTATGGGTGGCTGGTGGGCATCTTCCATAGCAAAGGTTTCAGCGGCAACCAGATCCTGCAGTTCAAGGCTTTCGTCCGCCAAGTCTTCTTCTGGCTCGGCTCCGGTGGGAATAAGGCGCGAACGCAACTGCGCGGCCAAATCTTGCAGCCCTTGCTGCAAGGTCTCGCTCACTGGCGGTAGATTTTGCCCGGCGGCCACCGAATCCACCATGTCTAGCAAATGTTCATGGGCGGGCATCAGCAGGCTAAAGAAATGCGTGTCTGGGCCTGTTGCCTGCACCAGCGCAAGTTCATGCAAATGGCTGAGTTCGGCACTGAGCTTGGCCATTTCCGGTAAGTTGGCTTGAATGGCGCCGGTCTCTAAGCACTCCAGCTCCGCAATCAGCGGTGGTATACCGCTGTGCTCCATTGGATTGTGCTGCCAGCGCAACAGAATCTGGTCGGCATCCAGCAGTAAGCGCATTTCTTCGGCCATAAATATGGAGAGCAGGCGTGGATCCACTTGTTTGTGGCCGTCCGGCAAAACCTGTTCTTTGCTGCGAATCAGATGGCCGAGGTAGAGCTCCTTCAGTTCGTTAGCGCGTGCAATGAATTGTGGGTTGTGGGGCAACTCCACCAGTTTACCGGCCCGAATCGCCTCCACTGCGTCGTGGGTGTAGGCCGCACCGTCTTTAAGGAGTTGCAAAATATCGGCGTTGACGGGCATTTGGTAGGCACGAAGCTCTTTAATAAAGCCTTCAAGTGGTGTAGCCAAATTAGCAATTGGGGTGAAATTGGCCATATGCGCACTCCCTTTAAGGGTGTGCAACGCCCGTTGCAGGTCATCGCTAGGCGGCGCATACAGCGGTGCGATATCTTCCATATGCGCAATAAACGCATCGACCACCTCAAGGTGAGTGAGGGCTTCGCCGGCAAAAAGCTCCCAGAGAATACGTTCTTCATCGTCAATGTCTGGGGTGTCGGTAGTGGCGGTCGCCGAAACTCCATGCTCGACGGGCACGTCCAGCGCGTCCACGGGTATTTCGCCGCGGGAGAAGGCGTGGCCTAGGGCGGTTAATTGCTCGGTAAGCGCTGGGTTGGGGTTGGCTGTCTGCCCAGCAAAGGCTTGAAGTAAGCTGGGCATAAAGGCCATCACTTGCTGGATGTACTCGATTTGGACTCGATTGGCCGTAACCGACCGATCCAAAAAGCGATTGATCATGTTTTCTACCGACCAAGCCAGTTCGCCTACCTCGCTGGCAGCAACCATGCGGCCCGAGCCTTTCAGCGTGTGAAAGGCGCGGCGCACAGTAATGAGCGCTTCGGTATTGCTGGTATCCGCCACCCATTGCGGAAAATATTCTTCCAACGTGTCCTGAACTTCGGCCGCTTCTTCGATAAAAATTTCGATAATTTCGTCGTCAATGAGGCTTTCTTCCGGTACAGCCTGTTTAACCGCCGGCGTGGCTTGAGTCATTGACTGTGCCTCCAACGCTGGCTGCGGCGCGACGGCAGGGCTAGCAGGTTCAGCGGTGATGACGGCTTCGGTTGCAGGGACAACAGCTTCGGTGGTCGGGGTAGCGACTACGTCGGACCCAACACTGGCGGGAGCGATTTCGCGCCCAGCGGCGGGGTAGTTCAGCTTGCGCAGGCTATCTTCGGCAAGCTCTAAAAAACTCGTCACCTCGGCCTCAGTATGTGCCGCGCTGACCCGCTCAAGAAAATAGTCCACGCCTTCAATGGCATTGGCCAAAGCGGTCAGTGCAGCGCCATCGGGCATCCATTCGGGGCTTAACAATTGTTCCTGAATGAAGGCTTGGCACGCGGCAATAATCGCGGCGGCACGCGGCTGCGGAATCATGCCTAAGCCGCCACGAATATCTGCCATCAAGCCTGGCACTGCATCCAAATGGGCGCGCTCCCAATTGGCTGCGCAGAATTCCACAATGGCGTCTTTACACTGCTCAAGACCAACCCGACACTCGTGGGTCACGGTCTCTTTCGCGAGGTCAATTTCCGTCTGGCGCTCATCAACACTGTTCAGGTCGCGGGTGCGACCGACGTTGCGCAACACCGCTTCTAGGCGATGCTCAATTTGCACAATACGTTCGGCGACGCCCGCAAATTGCTCGGCGTCCCAATCGCTGCGGCTGCACAGGTGGGTCAGTTGATCGTATTGGTCTTGGGCGAATTTGCGCAGATCGGGGATGCCCAGCACGGCCAGCGTATCCGCTACGCGTTTCACGAGGGGTAAAATTTCTTCCACATCACTGGCGTTGGCCTGCCCTGACAGGGCTAGGCCTAAAATGTGTTTTACCGTATTAATCTCGTCTTGCAAGGCACTGAGTACTGAGCGAATCGCCTCAGGGTCTGGTGCGGAAATCATGGTTTTGTGGAAATCGCGACCGGTGGTCGCCCCGTCGTTCAGGGCATTTTCCAACTGATATTTTTGTCGTAGCTGCAGTGCACGCGGACCTGGGTGCTCTACACGCGCCACGTAATACAAGATATTTTTAAGCAGGCCGTCTTTGGGCGGTGCATCGAATGCGGACGGGGCGTTTTCTTCCAACACTTTCAGCTCGCGGGCTAAACGCCGCACAATACTGCGCACCGCGGCGCACAATTCAATTTCATCCGCCCGTAGGCCTTCCGCCAAACCGGACGCGGCCTGCCATAAGCCAAACACCCGAGTGCCCCGACTCATGATCTCAATACGCGAAAATACCTTGTCAATGTACTCAAGGTTTTCATCAATACGCACATCTTTAAGGAGGCTGGCAGCGGCATATTGGTACATTTCCCGCAGCTTTTTTAACGCCTGCACTAACTTGCCGCGGTCCTGCAAAATACTGTGGCGATCACCTTCGAGGGCATGAGCTTTGGTTAAATCTGGGGAAAATAGGCCGGTTTCACTTAAATATGCCTGCTTGCGAACCGCGCGTATGTCGTTGAGTAGCGGCAGGGCTACGCCGGGATGATCATCCTGAAAATTCTGCACATGGTCCAGATAGATGGGCAATTGCAGCAGCGCGCGCATAAACACTTCTTGTGCCTCGGCCAAGCTGGTTACCGCATCTTGCAACATCGCTTGGACAAGCAGTTCCATCTCTTCGGCAATAAGGGCCGCGCCGTGGAATTGCACCATCTGCAAGGAGCCGTGGACCTGGTGGACATGAGTCAGGCAAAAGCGCAGTCGTGAGACATCCCGAGGGTCGTCAACAAAAGCCTCTAGAGCTTGGCGCGCCTCTTGAAGGGTCTCGTCGATTTCGCCGACGACCCATTGCAGGGCTGCGTAATTGCGTTTCTCTCCCATTCTCTGGAGTCCTGTACTTTATTTGTGTAGGTAGGCTTGCACACCATCGTTGGATGCGCGCTGCATTTCAGGGTGTGACCAGTCGAGCACTTCACCCAAGCCGATCACCAAGGCGCCACCGGGTTTCAGGCGCTGCACAAACGCGTTCATGATTTTTTCGCGTAACCAGCGACGGAAATACACCAGTAAGTTTTGGCAAAAGATCAAATCGACACGCACGGCTGGCATTTCGTTGATATCAAGCATGTTCGCCTGATTAAAACATATTCGGTCACGCAGACTCGCCACCACGCGAAACCGATCATCGTCCACTGGCGCGAAATAGCGCTGGCGCTGTTGAAGATCAACCGGCTCAATGCGACGCGCGCCATAAACGCCCGCTTTGGCAACTGATAAGGCGGCACGACTGATGTCGGATGCGGTAATACTAAATAAGGGTTCACGATGGGCGGATCGGCAACCGTCACTGAGCACCATGGCCAATGAATAAGGCTCTTCACCCGAGGAACAACCCACGCTCCACACATCATAGTGCGGCTGATCGGCTGCAACGCTGAGGCGCTGTGCTAAATGCTCGGCTACAAAATCAAATGACGGTTGATGGCGGTAAAAGCTGGTTTCTTTAACGACCAAACGGTCAATAAGCTGAGACCATTCAATTAAACCGGGCACGCCGTCCATAATCATGGCGTAATAATGCCCATAGTCCGTTAACCCCAGCTCGCGCATGCGCATGGCCACTTGGGTTTGCAAAAAAGTGCGCTGTTGCGCTGACAGATAAATACCTGCTCGCTCCTCCAGCAGTTTGCTCCATAACACAAACTGCTGATCGGAAATAGGAGGGACTGCCTGCAGCGACCAGATCATATAACCACTTTTACTCTCGGCTAGGCTTTAGTTGGCGAATCATCTTCGGCAAAGGAGTTGACATTGGCATCACCAAACACATCGGCATCCAAGGCAAAGTCGAAGTCGCCGACATCGCCAAGCTCGTCGGCGGTTAAGCTCAGGGCTGCGGCACCGGCCGCTGAAGCGAGCATTTTGCCAGCGCCGGAACCGACGCGCTTGGTGGTGCTGCTCATTTCCTCAGGCAGTTTGAAGCCCGCCACAGACTCATGCAGCTCCACGGCCATAGTGGCTAGACGACCAATAGCATTGGCGGTAGCGGTGGTACCTGCCGAGGTTTGTGAGGTGAACTCTTGAATCACGTTCATGGTGTTCGAAATGTGGCCGGCAGAGATTGACTGCTGACGCGCCGCATTGGAGATATTTTGAATCAACTCCGCCAAGTTGGCCGACACGGCCTCAATTTCTTCCAGCGCCACACCCGCATCCTGCGCTAGGCGCGCCCCACGCACTACCTCGGCGGTGGTCTGCTCCATGGAGGTTACCGCTGAGGTGGTATCGTTTTGGATGGTTTTTACCAGGGCCTCGATCTGTTTGGTCGCCGTTGCGGAGCGCTCGGCCAATCGTTGCACCTCATCGGCTACCACCGCGAAGCCGCGACCTGCATCCCCGGCCATGGAGGCCTGAATAGCGGCGTTTAGCGCGAGAATATTGGTTTGGTCGGCAATGTCGTTGATCAAGCTAACAATGTCGCCGATCTCTTGTGATGATTCCCCAAGGCGTTTGATACGTTTGGCGGTGTCTTGAATCTGCTCGCGGATAGTATCCATGCCGTGGATAGTGTTTTGAACCACCTTGGCACCATTGAAGGCGATGGATACCGCACGCTCGGCCACACGAGCGGATTCCGCCGCGTTGGCGGAAACCTGATCAATGGTTACGGCCATTTCGTTAACGGCAGCGGAGGCGCCGGCAATTTCTTGTGCCTGGTGCTCGGATGCTCGGGCTAAGTGGAGGGCGGTGGTTTTTGTTTCCTCCGACGCGCCAGATACTTTGGCCGAGGTTTCATTAATGCGCGATACCAGTACCCGCAGCTGGTCGATGGTGTAGTTGATGGAGTCGGCAATCGCACCGGTAAAGTCTTCGGTCACTGTGGCGGTAGCGGTTAAGTCACCATCGGCCAAATCAGCCAGTTCATCCAGTAAGCGCAAAATGGCGTTCTGGTTGCGCTCATTGGCCTCGCGGGTAACGCTCAAGCGGCGCTCGGTGGCGGCGTTAACTTGGTAGAAAATAACCGCTGAAATCACAAATATGGAAAACACCGCAAACCACAGCCAAGTGCTATTGACGCGACGCTTGGCGGGAAGGTTCTTAATTTTATCGGTAAGATCACCTAAACGTTGCTGCAACAAGGGGCTGCCATCGAGCAAGCCGTTCATGGCTTGGCGGGCACTGAACAGGTCGGGTGATTTTTCGTAGATGTCTTTGATCGAGCCGCTCACGAAGGCAAACAACTTCGTAATACGCTGCAGGCTTTCCAGGGCATCCTCATTGGTGATTTTGGAAATACCCATACTCGCGTCACCGTTTTTCATGGCTTCCAACACCTTGCCGAAGCGGCTGGCGTCACGATTGAATTCGTCGGCGGCTTTGTCGGCGTCCAAACCGCCGCGTAACATTTTGTCGACGTTACGGCCGATGCGTTCCGCGAACCAAGATTGGCGCTGGGCTACGGATACCTGTTCCGCTGGCGCTTTGTTTTCGAGCAAAATTTCAACGATATTGTCATGCTCTGCCTGCAGCTCGGGCAGCGCCTCATTCAAGGTTTTGGCCACATCGTGCATCAATATAATTGACGCCTCGTTATTGGTAATCACCTCGGTGTTGGCTCTGGTGCGGCCCCACACGCTGTCATAAGTTGACAGCTCATCGCCCAGCAGCACTTTGTTTTGCCCTTCGCCAGACTTCAGCCCGGTCCAGGTTTTATCCATGCTTTCTACCACTTGGCGCAAATTTTTAAATTCGCCTTTGTTGCCCGACGTGGCCTCGCGGGCAAGCGCCATCAAGCGGTAGGACGACGCGCGCAATTCAGCCACCTGACTCTCATAAGACGCATCCTGTTTGGCGTCACTTGATAAACGATACATGATGACCAGAATCACCAATAACAGTCCTAGCCACACCACAACCAGCAAGGTGGTCACGGGGTTTTCCTTCATGCGCGACAACAGGCCGCTGGATTCAATTTTCATAGTTTGCTCCGCTCTCGTTCATCCGCTGCATAGCCAGCCTGAAGGTTGACACACAGTCACTCATTGCATATTCGCCATCTCGCCAAGGCGGTAACCATTGGCGTCGAGCACGATCCTGCTGTTTGCCGCTTTTACCTAAGCTTGGTGATTACTGCCCAGCTAGGGAGCCGCTATTTTGTTGCCGATAAAGATTTTGACGGGATACCCCGTTACCGGCCCAGTTTTTTATTATGGAATAACACAACATTAACTCAGCGATGCGTTAACAAATCGGGGCTCTTGCACCAACGCGCCCATATCAAACACCGCCCAATCCACTCCGGTAGGATCGGTGTAGGAACCGCGCACATAGGGCTCTAGGGCGGGAGGCACTGCATCAACGGTTTCACTAAAACGGTCCGCCGTAAAGTGCTGCATGCCAAACGCTTGGTCAACAATCAAGCCGCTGTAAAGGCTTTCCGTTTCAATCACTAACACGCGTTGCTGTTTGCGATGCCCCTCGGCTTTGCCACCAAAAAAATACGCCATGTCGAACAACGGCAGCAGGCGTCCACGGACATTGGACAGCCCCACCACCCAAGGGTGAACCCCAGGCAACCGCGTGCTACTCGCCGGAACTTCAAGCATCTCGCCAATTTGACGCATAGGTGCAATAAGTTTGCAGCCGAGCAGGGAAAAGCCAATACCACTCCAACGCGGCGTGGTGTCTACCTGTGCGGGCAGCCCAACCGCGTGGTGCGAAGAAAGGTCCGCAAGCTGGTTGAGCGCATCAAAAGCGGAAATATCGGTCATCGCGACCCCTTACCGCTAACCTGCGCAATGATGTTCAGTAAATCTTTTTCCTCAATGGGCTTGGTCAAATAGGCCTTAGCCCCTTGGCGCATACCCCACACCCGGTCGGTTTCTTGATCTTTGGTGGTGACAATAATCACTGGAATTGCCGCCGTTTCCACCGCCTTACTTAACTGACGCGTGGCCTGAAACCCATTTAAGCCCGGCATTACCACATCCATTAACACGATGTCCGGCAGTTCGGCTTTCGCTTTTACCACGCCGTCCGCCCCATTACCGGCTGTTAGCACTTTGTGACCGTGCTTTTCTAGCATGCTGGTCAATTTGTAGGTCTCTGTCGGTGAATCGTCGACAATGAGAACGAGCGCCATATACTCCCCCTAAACCTTATCTAAGCCCGCGGCCTGAAATTACTGGCCGACTTTGGCCACTTTAACGTGTGCTTCAATAGCGCCTAACAACTCACCCTTACTAAAAGGTTTGGTCAGGTATTGATCGGAGCCAACAATGCGGCCTTTGGCCTTGTCGAACAGGCCGTCTTTACTTGACAGCATTATCACCGGCGTCGACTTGAATTCACTGTTATTTTTAATTAACGCGCAGGTTTGGTAACCGTCTAAACGCGGCATCATGATGTCGACAAAAATAATATCGGGACGCGTGTCGGCAATTTTTGCCAGAGCATCAAAACCGTCCGTAGCGGTTACCACGGTGCAACCCACTTTCTTTAAGAGGGTTTCGGCGGTGCGACGGATGGTTTTGCTATCGTCGATTACCATCACTTTAAGATGTTCAAGATTCACGTCCATAGACAGGCCCCATTCAATAATTTTAATAATTAGTCGCCATTGTACCGGCTTCCCTGATAGCCTCTTGGCGGGCGAGCACTTTTAACACAGTTCGTTTTCTGAAGCTATAACTGCCTGAATAAGAAAGGATTATCCTGCTGCAGCGCAGCACGGATTTTACTCGGAAAACTTATCAAACCAATTTGCGTTATAGCTCTTATAATCGACCAGAGTAGACCAATTTATCAAGGCAGGGGCGCCACTGTGCAAAACCTGAGTACCAAGTCGCAGCTTAGACTACAGCCGCTGCGAAGAATGGCGCGTAACATTGCACCCCCAGCAGGCCTAAGTGGGCGGATTCATTGACTAACCCGGAGCATTCAGCGATGTCGCAGCAACGATCACTCGTGGTCATCATGGACCCAATAGACCAAATCGCGTTTTACAAAGACACCACGCTGGCGCTGTTATTAGCCGCTCAAGCCCGCGGTTGGTCGCTGTTTTATGCCCAGCAGACTGATTTATACCTGCAAGATGGCGGCGCCCACGCCCAGCTGCGCCCCCTGCAAGTCGCCCATGACCCAGCTAATTGGTTTGCGCTGGGCGAAGCTGCGGACCGTCCACTGGGCGAGATCGACGTGATCCTGATGCGCAAGGATCCACCGTTCAACAATCAATATATCTACAGCACCTACATTTTGGAGCTTGCCGCGGAGCAGGGGGCCCTTGTGGTCAATAACCCCCAAAGCCTGCGCGACTGCAACGAAAAAGTTTTTGCTACACATTTTCCGCAATGTTGCCCGCCACTGTTGGTGAGTCGCGACATGGCGCGCCTGCGCAATTTTTATCAGCAGCACCACGATGTTATTTTCAAACCACTCGACGGCATGGGTGGCAGCAAAATATTCCGCTGCCCGCCCAACGACCCAAATGTCAGTGTTATTTTGGAAACCCTAACCCAGCAAGGCGCCGAATTCATTATGGCTCAGCGCTATATTCCCGATATTGTGAACGGCGATAAGCGGATTCTGGTGGTGGATGGCGAGGCAGTGCCTTATGCTTTGGCCCGCATACCCGCGCAGGGTGAGACCCGCGGCAATTTGGCGGCCGGCGGGCGTGGCGTGGCGCAACCACTCACGGAGCGCGACCGATGGATAGTCTCTCAAGTGGCGCCAACCTTTAAGCGGCGCGGCTTGTTGTTTGTAGGCTTGGATGTAATCGGCGATTATTTAACCGAAATCAATGTTACTAGCCCCACCTGTGCGCGTGAGATCGACAAGGCATTTAATACTGATATTGGCGGCCGCCTGATGGACGCCATCCACCGACGCCTCAACTTTGCGGATACCTGATTTTCGATGACCACTCTGGATACCCCCGTCGACAGCGGCGACCGCATGAGCTTCACCGTATTTATTGCGTTGGTGCTGCATGTGCTGGTGATTTTCGGCGTGGGCTTTAGCATTAGCCACGGTCACCGAGTGGCACCGACCCTGAATATCACGCTAGCAACCCATGAAGACCAAGCCCCAGACCGGGCCGATTTTTTAGCGCAGCGCAATCAGCAGGCCAGTGGCGCTGCCGAAACGCCAAAAGAACTCACTGCCCGCGACGAAGCGGTGTTTGCGGACCCCAACGTGGCACAAACCACACCGGAGGAAAAACATAAAACCACCAAAGCGCAAGAGATCGAGCAGCAGACCTTAACCAGCAAAAGTCCCAGCAGCAACAAAGTTGCCCCAGTGGAAGCGCCCAACGACGAAAATAATAAGGAAACGCAAGAAGCGCAAGACGAAGAAACCCCACCTGAAACCGCCGAAAAAGCGGCTTTGCTGGCCAAACGCGACCGCCTGAACCAGCAAGAAGCCATGCGCCCGCGCATTCGCCGCATGACAGCGGTGTCGGCCATTGCCAGCAAAGATGCCGCATACCTCAATCGCTGGAATGAGCATGTCGAAAATGTAGGCAACCGCCACTTTCCACAGGAGGCGTTGCAAAAACGCCAATTCGGCGAATTGCGTATCGCCGTGTTACTCAACCCCAATGGCACCATCGATAAAATTGAAATTCTCGAAGCATCGCCCTTTCCCATCTTGAACCAAGCCGCCTTGCAAATTGTGCATTTGGCCGCACCTTTTCAAGCTATCCCTGCAGAAGTCATTGCCGGCAACGATAAGCTTGAGATCATCCGCACATGGAAGTTCGAGGCCCAGGGCTTATCAACCGATTAAGTCTCCGCCGCCAGCCCTACTTTTTAGCCGCGAGGCCAGCTTATGATTGCCGATATCACCCCCAGCCAAGGCGACAACCTCCGCAACCATCTATTGATTGCTATGCCCAGTCTTGATGACCCTAATTTTGCCCAGTCCGTCACCTATATTTACGATCACACGGCGGAGGGCGCCATGGGCATAGTGATCAATCGGCCGATGGATTTAAAAGTCGGCGACGTGTTTGAGCAACTCAATTTGCCTCAAGGCGAACCGATCAGCGCTGATTTTGTATTGGCTGGCGGGCCCGTACAAACTCAGCGCGGTTTTGTTTTACATTTTGATGAGGGCACTTGGGATTCCAGTTTGCGAGTCACCGACACTATCCGCCTGACTGGATCGCGGGATATTCTTGCCGCCCTAGCCATCGGCCAGGGGCCAAGCGACGTCTTATTTGCTTTAGGTTATGCCGGATGGAGTGCAGGGCACCTTGAAGATGAGCTGGCCACTAACGCGTGGCTGACCGTGCCCGCCACCTATGAAATCCTCTTTCACACACCGCCAGAATTGCGTTGGCAGGCCGCGGCCAAACAATTGGGCGTCGACATGCGTTTGATTTCAACGCAGTTGGGTCATGGTTAAGGTGGTGTTTACAGGCCGCGCCATGCTCTTCGATTTCGGCACCAAAAGTATTGGTGCCGCAGTAGGTCAGAGCATCACAGGAACTGCAGCCGAGCTTAAACCTTTGTCTGCGCGGGACGGTATTCCCCAGTGGCCGCAGATTGAAGCACTGCTAAAGGAGTGGCAGCCTAACCAGCTGTTAGTTGGCCTACCTCTGCATATGGACGGTACCGAAAGTGCGCTGAGCGCCCGCGCCCGCAAGTTCGGTGCGCGTTTGCAAGGGCGGTTTGGTTTACCCGTGACCATGGTGGATGAACGGCTTTCCACCCGCGAGGCCAAAACCACTGCTCGCGCTCGCGGCCACAAGGGCAATTATGCACAGGCCCCCATCGATTCCATCGCCGCCCGTATACTCCTTGAGGATTGGCTGCAGCAACAACCGCCATCCTATCTTGGCAAAACCTGAATATTGTCCCTGAAGCCTCAGCGGGATCACCAAAATCTGCGTAACTTCTTGGCTCCTAATGGCCGCTTCTAGACTTATTTCGAGCCCATAATTTTTGCCTTTACCACGACACTCACCGCATGCGATTTCACCCGGTTGAGTGCCGCAATGATGGAATCTCGCACCACCGGCAAGGCAGAGCTATGAGTTAAGGCGATAAATCCAATAACCTTACCGCCGAATTCCGCCAGCATAATCAGTGTGTTTTCGGGATACTCAAATAAATCCTTCATGACCAGCAGCGGCTCTTCGTCTAAATCCTGCAAAGCAAACACTAATTGATTGTTGCGTTGCAGTTTTTCCAGTGCCTCGATAAAAGGGTGGGTCATTTTTACGCAAAGGTTGCCGATACTAATATGCTCCATCGCTAACGCGGTTGAACACACTAGCATTTCATCCGCATTCAGTTGCCACAAGCTTGCGCCTTGAGCGTTATCCACTAATAACAGCATTTGTCGCAACAGGGTTTTAATTAAGGTATCGGGGTCCATTTCTTGATTCAGGGAGGAAACGATTTTATCCATGGCGAATAATTCGTTCTGTGTGGCCACTGTTTCCACCTGCTGATGACGAATAATGTTCTCCATGCAGCGATTGTTTTCCGCGACGCGCAAATGGCTGGTAACACGTGTCAAGAGTTCAACCTTCGCTACCGGCTTAGTTAAAAAATCATTGCCTCCGGCGACAAAACCCCGCACCAAGTCGTCACCAAAATTTTTGGCGGTCAGGAATATAATCGGCATACTATTTACGCTGTGTTTAACACGCATACGCATGGCGGTTTCATAGCCGCTCATGCCGGGCATCATCACATCCAAAATAACCATATCAATTTGGGGGTGAGCATCAAGAATTTCGAGCGCTTGCTGTCCGCCTGTGGCGGCCACTACATTGTGGTGGTGTAATTTTAAAATACTGCTTAACACCATACGGTTAATCGCATCATCGTCCACGATTAAAATGGTGTATTTGCCTAGGATGTCCGCAGGCAAAAGCATGCGCGCATCGCCCAGCGTCTCGCTGGAGGGCGCTGGCATGTCACGTTGCAAGCTGGGGGCTTTGCCGTGGGTTAATTCCATTTTTTCAGCTGGTGAACTGGTAATTGGCAAGGTGAAGCTAAATTCGGAGCCTAGGCCAACCTGGGACTTAACCGCCACCTGTCCGCCATGCAACTTGACCAGATTTTTACAGATAGCCAAACCTAAACCCGTGCCTCCATGCTCGCGGGCATCGCCATTATCCAGCTGTGAAAATTCCAAAAACAATTTATGCAGATCTTTTTCCGCAATGCCCACGCCTGTATCACAAATGCTGATTTTTAAAAAATTGCTGGCGACGACTGCCTTTACCTTAATGCTGCCGTGATGTGTAAATTTAAGGGCATTGCCGATTAAATTTAGCAATATTTGCTGCACGCGATTAAAGTCGGCCAACACCACAGGGCCTGTTACACCAAGCTCATTGACTAATGCTATTTCACGCTCGCCAATCAGGGGTTTTAAAAGTTCGAAAACCATGTCAACTATTGGCGCCAGTGCCAGCGGCTTCAAATCAAGGTCTAAATCGCGCTGGGCAAGCTTGGAGAAATCTAAAATATCGTTGATGAGATGAGACAGTCGGCGCCCACTATAGGAAATCATCTGCAAAACGTGCCGAGCATCCTGATTCAGTTCGCCATGGGAACCATCCTGTAGTGCCTCGGCCAAGCCAATAATACCGTTCAGTGGTGTGCGTAATTCATGGCTGGTATTGGCCAGAAATGCATCTTTTAATTTGTCGAGATGCTGGAATTTGGCATTTAATTGTTGTGACTGTTCAAACTCGAAACGCTTGCGGTGAGTGCGCCATAAATACACCAACAGCAATATCCCTGCCACAGCATAAAGAGCATAGGCATACATTGATCGCCAGGGTGCGGGTGTGACCACGACCTGTAATTGTGTGGCGTCTTCATTCCAGATTCCCAGACTATTGCTCGCTTTTACTTTAAAAACGTAATGCCCCGGGGGTAGGTTGGTGTAGGTGGCGGTATGATTATTTCCGATATAATTCCACTCCGAATCAAAGCCCTCCAGTTTATACGCATATTGGTTTAATTTCGAAGCTCTGTAACTCAAGGTGTAAAAATCAAATGCCACCATTATTTGGCGATAGTCCAGGTGCAGAACTTCCAGCCGGGTCATGGCTTGGTCAATCATTGAATCCGACTTACCGGCCGTTGCATTTTTATTTAGTAACCGCAAATGTTGGATAATGACTTTGGGTGGTGGGGTGGAATCGGCAAATAAGTCGGCCGGATCGAACACCGTTAAGCCATCCGCACCGCCGAAATACAAATTGCCCGCAGGGTCTTTATAGCTTGCATTGCGATTAAAATTGTCGCCGACTAAGCCGTTGTTTTTATCAATATTTAAGACTTTGTGTGTGTTTGGATCGATACGCGAGAGTCCTTTGCCGGTACCGATCCAAATATATCCGGCGTTGTCTTGATTAATGACGGCGGTTAACTCGGAGGCCAACCCCTGAGGGCGCGAGTAGTGGTCCGCGGCTTGTGTAGTGGGGTTATAGCGAATGACACCACCATCGCTGGTGGCAACCCATAGGTTATTTTCACGGTCTTCGAATAAACCCACAATTAATTTGCCGTAGAGGGCGAACCCTCGAGCATCGCGCAAATGGTGCCTGAAGGTTTTGGATTGCGGCAAAAACTCTTCCAGCCCGCCGTTAGTTCCCACCCAGATGCGCCCATCACGGCCCAATAACAAGCAGCGCATATTTGCCGTAGATGGATCGCTGGGGTCGGTCATATGGTGCGCAAAGCGCTCCCCTTGTAACCACTCGTGCAAGCCTCCCGATTCGCCGGCAGCGTAAAATCGGCCCTGCCCATCACGCAGGAACGACCAGATATAGGGCGTATGCAAGCCGTCTGGATTGTTGGGGGCAAAAACCAGCCGGGTAAACTCTCCCACGTTTGGATTGAATTGATGCACCGCCCCGCCCCAGGTGGACACCCAGAGAGTGCCGTCCTCGCTCGCACCCAGTGCCAAACTCGCGTCACCTAGCATTGCCTTAGGGTTGTTTTTGTCTGGCCAGTAATGGCGAAAGGTGCGCTCTTGTGTGTCGAAAAAATTCAGGCCCTTTTCCGTGCCCACCCATAAATTGCCGGCTTGATCCGGCAAAAAACTCAAAACGCTAGTATGGGTGAGGCCCGAGGAATCAGTGCTTTCGCGATAGTTTTGAAACTTTTGCCCAAACCGACTTAGGTAATCGATACCCCGAGGAAAAAACCCAAACCACAAGTCCCCAGCCCGGTCGGAAAATATTTTGTGTACTTTGGTGGCCCCTAAGGACTCCTTGCGCAGAATGTCCGGCAGGCTGGTGACGAATTCGTCAGTGCTAGCGTTGTACCGGCTAACCCCACCCGATTCGGTGGCAGCCCAAAGCACACCTTCAGTATCAAGGCGTAGGTCGCAAATGCGGTTACTCGCGAGACGGTTTGCTTTGGTGTCCTCTTGGCTGTAGCGGGTAAATTCTTGTCGTTCGGCACTAAACCTAGCAATCCCACCGCTAAAGGTGCCCACCCATAAGCGGTTTTGCGCGTCTAAAGCCAAGGCGGCCACATCGTTATCCGGCAGTGCGGCTGGGTTTAGTGAGTCGGCTTTGTACCAAGTGGTCTGCTGAGTGCTGGGATCATATTTCACCAGCCCTTGTTGGCGTGTGCCCAGCCATAAAACCCCATCGTCTAGCGCAAGCACCTTGCGAATATTGATCCCTTCAAAGGCCGCTTGCGCCTCGAAGCCGCTGCGCGATGGCCCAATTTTTAACAGGCCACTCTGTGTGCCCAGCCATAAATTGCCCTGCGCATCTTCCGCCAAGGTGTTTACTGTCTGATCACTGATTGCACTTTTATCGCGGTAGAAGCGGGTAAAAGTTTCAGAGTCGGCATTAAAGCGGTTGAGGCCGTTTTCGGTGCCAATCCAAAGTACGCCGGCATGGTCAACCAGCATGTCCCACACCGTATTGGAGCTAAGGCTAGTGGGGTCGTCGGCTATGGCGGGCATGAATTCAAACGTTACCCCATTAAACCGAGCCAAGCCGTCACCACCAAACCACATAAACCCCATGGCGTCCTGCGCAATGGCATTAACCGCGTTTACACCGCCGGCGTCCGTGCTCTCCTGCCCCGCGATATGGGTAAAGCTAGGCTCACGCAGGGTAACTGCCGCCTGTGCCGCACAGGCGGCTAGCCCTAGCCACAGGGCGACCCAGCAACGGAAAATAAACTTGTGAAACATGGATGCAGCTCAGTCCGGAAACTTTTGAAGTATAGCCAGACTTAACATCCCCACCGGCTAAGCCTCCAACATCCGCCTACCGATTTCCTGTGGGCGGATTTTCAGATTTGCAGGTGGGCTAAAGCACCGCCATCAATCCGGTTCGCTTTCCGCGGTTTCTTGATGCGTATCAACCAGCCAAGCGGTGAGAATTTGCTCTAATTCCTCAATACCCTCTTTGTTCAGAGAGGAGAAGGTTTGGCTGGTAACTTGCTGGCCAAATTGATGCTGGCTGAGATAGCGACGCACCTCGAGTAACGTAGTTTTAGCGGCACCGCGATTGAGCTTGTCGCTTTTAGTGAGGAGGATGTGTACCGGCATTTCGGTTTTTTTGATCCAGTCCAACATCAAGGTATCGAATTCTTGAAGCGGGTGACGGATGTCCATTAGCAGCACCAGGCCCTTGAGGCTTTTGCGCTCGTACAGATATTCCGCTAGGTGCTCTTGCCATTTGAGTTTGGTGGCCAGTGGTACTTTGGCGTAGCCATACCCGGGCAAGTCCACTAAGCGCTGCAACGGGTTGCCGAGGCTGAAAAAATTGATTAACTGGGTACGCCCTGGCGTTTTACTGGTGCGCGCCAATTTGCCATTATGGGTTAGCGTGTTAATGGCACTGGATTTACCGGCATTTGAGCGCCCAGCAAACGCCACTTCACTGCCCGTTTCCGCGGGGCACTGGGCTAACGAGGGTGCGCTGATTAAATATTCCGCGCGTTTAAAGTTCAGAGGTGAGGACATAGGTTTCCAAGAAAAGCGGTGAAATGTTGGGGTGAGTTATCACCGGCGTGCGTATATAATGCCAGTCCAATTTGCAGGCGGCTAACAAAATCCCTTGATGGGGAACCGCGACACCATAACAGTTGTTAACTTTTCAGTTTTGACAGCTATGCTCATAGTGCCGCTTGTATGGGTTTTATTTTTAATTGAGTAACGGAAACTGCATGAAGACTTTGATCCGCGCTTTGCTATTGTCCCTAGGCGTTGCCCAGGCCCCAGTGTTATTAGCCGCGGGCGATGCCAAGGCCGGCGAAACACTTGTCGTAACCTGTTTGGCCTGTCATGGCCCCGCCGGCAATTCCGCGGCACCAAACTTCCCCAAGCTGGCAGGTCAAGGCGAGAAGTACCTGCTGAAGCAAATTAAGGAAATTAAAGCCGGCGTGCGAGCCGTGCCGGAGATGACCGGCATTTTGGTCAGCTTCAGCGATGCCGACCTCGCGAATATGGCGGCCTATTTTGCCTCCCAGTCCATGCAATTAAGCGGCTCGAAGGAAATGACCGTACAGGTCAACTCCGGGGAAAAAGTCGACGCCCTCAAATTAGGCGCCAAGGTGTTCCGCGCAGGGAATGCCGCTTCTGGGGTGCCTGCTTGTACTGGCTGCCACTCACCCAAAGGCTTAGGCAATGCGCCAGCCGGCTACCCGCACCTTGGCGGGCAACATGCCGCTTACATCGAAAAACAACTTAAAGACTGGCGGGCCGGCAACCGCACCAACGACGGAGATTCCAAGCCTATGCGTCAAGCCGCGCAGTTTATGAGTGATGCCGAAATTACCGCTGTAGCCAACTTTATCGCTGGCTTAAACTAAGCCGATGCACCGCCCCTTCAATGGAGGGCGGGCATTTAGCGTTTCTGGAACTTGCGACGGCTCTCTGCCTCCAAGCTCCTCAGTTCTTCCACCCCACATGAGGATTCACAATGCGCGTTATCGCTTTAGTTTTGGGTTTGTTGCTGCCATTTTTGGCCAATGCCGCAGAAAAACCCGCACCGGCCAGTCCCACCGCAGGCAGCTATGAAGAAGGCAAACAGTATGAAATTATCCCGGGCACTACCAAACCGACTCCCGGCACCAAAATCGAAGTGACCGAGTTTTTCTGGTATGGCTGCGGCCACTGCTTCGCGTTTGAACCTATTTTGGAGCCTTGGGCGAAAAAACTGCCCGACACCGTAAAATTCACACGCTCGCCCGCCATGTGGCCACAACGCCGCCCCGGCTTGCCTGAAGACCTTATGTCGCTGCACGCCAAGCTGTATTACACGGCCTTGGCCACCACCAATCTGCCGAAACTTCACCCCATTTTCTTTGAAGCCCTACAAAAGCAAGGCAAACAAATGATCGACCCCAAAGAAATCGGGGAAGTGGTCACTGCAGCGGGTTTGGATGGCGCCAAGTTCATAGCCACAATGAACTCTTTTGCAGTGCAAAGCCAGGTAACCCAAGCGGATGCCCGCCAACGCATGGCGAAGATTAGCGGCACCCCCGAGCTGGTGGTGGGTGGCTACTATAAAGTTTCTGCGGGTAAGGCCGGTGGGCAAAAGGAGATGTTAGAGGTAGTGGATTTTCTGGTGAAAAAAATTCAGTCTGGCGGCTAATCGCCCTCTGCGCATAAAAAAAGGCTTGGAATTCCAAGCCTTTTTTTATGCCTGCCGCCCAGAGCGGTAACCCTAAAACCCCGCAGTTGGATCACCAAAGTTCACGCCCCTCGATGGTACCCTCTAGGCAGGGGCTCCTTATCCCGAATTTCAGCTAAGCTTTGCACTTTTTATGCTTTTGATTTCATAAATGGTGCTGATAGGCTAGGCCCCCTGTTGAATTTTCAACAGTTGATGTGACGAGGCCTCCATGGACATTCAATACCCTTTCGCCATAGCTGGCCTGCTTGTCGGCTTTATCGTCGGTCTCACTGGTGTGGGCGGCGGCTCCTTAATGACACCAATCCTATTGCACTTTGGGGTAGCGCCAGCCAGCGCCGTGGGCACGGATTTATTGTATGCGGCCATCACCAAAGCTGGCGGCATCCATGTCCACCACAAAAAAAATAACATCGATTGGCCTATTACTGGCCTGCTGGCCTTGGGTAGCCTGCCAGCCGCATTACTCACGCTTTGGCTACTGTCGGCGTCTGGGCTGGATAAAAACACGCTGAACAAAATTATTAAAATCACCCTGGGCTACGCTCTGCTGTTCACGGCCCTCGCCATTTTGTTCAAGACCCAACTGGTGGCCTACAGTCATAAAAAAGATTTTTGGATCACCCGCCTACAGCCGTCGCAACAGCAAGTTGCCACCGTGATTACGGGTTTTATTCTCGGCGCGGTGGTAACCATTACCTCCATTGGCGCCGGCGCACTGGGCACCGTCGCCTTATTTGTGCTCTACCCGCTGCTGCCCACCGTGCGCCTTGTGGGTACTGAAATTGCCCACGCAGTGCCGCTCACCTTGGTTGCGGGCTTGGGTCACGCCAGTGTGGGCAATGTGGACTGGTCGTTGCTGGTCAGCTTGCTGCTGGGGTCTTTACCGGGCATCTACCTCGGCAGTCATCTTGCCAATCGTGTAGCCGACAAATGGTTGCGCCCCGCGCTGGCGGTCATGCTGTTTTATGTGGGCAGCAAACTGGTTTTGTAGTGAGGCGTATCAGGGCTAGAATGGGCGCCGCTTGAGGAGGCCCAGCTATGCCCTATTTCCACACCGAGAACCATCGCAGTCAACACGCCAGCTGGTTGCGCGCCACCGTGCTGGGTGCCAACGACGGCATTATTTCCCTCGCCTGCTTAATCATCGGCATGGCCAGCGGCGGTGCGGCCACGCACAATATTGGATTAGCCGCTATTGCCGGCCTGCTGGCGGGCGCGCTGTCCATGGCCGCCGGGGAATATGTGTCGGTGCGCTCCCAAGCCGACACCGAAGCTGCCGACATCGCCAAGGAAACCCAAGAATTGTTGGAGGAGCCGGAGCGCGAGCTGCTGGAACTCAAAGGCATTTACAAGGCGCGCGGCCTTAGCAGCGAGCTAGCGCTAGAAGTTGCCACCGCACTCACCGCTCACAATGCGCTAGAGGCCCACCTACGCGACGAGTTGGGAATTGTTGAGGCGCAGATGGCGAATCCCCTCCAGGCGGCGCTGGCCTCAGCTGCCAGTTTTACCTTGGGCGCATCGGTGCCAGGGCTATGTATTCTGCTCGCCCCGCCACACTTATTAGTCACCATCACACCCCTCGCAAGCCTGCTTTGCCTGTATGCCTTAGGCGCTGGTGCGGCCAAAATAGGCGGTGCGCCTTGGTTTGTGGCGGCCAATCGGGTACTGATCTGGGGCGCAGGGGCCATGGCCATCACTGCGGGAGCTGGGTATTTGTTTGGCGCGGCCTGAGCGCGCAGTTCCGCATTTTTTATACCCGCCGCACACCGTTGAGCACCAAAAAGCGGTGCAATCCATTGTTGAATTAATTATGAAAGCACTATTTCGTATTATCCAAGTGGTTTGTGTAACAGCGTTTGCCGGCTGCAGCGGTGAAACGGTGACCAACTCCTTTAGCAACTATTCAGAAATGCAATCTTCGGGAATTTTCGAGAAAGGTTGGTTGCCGAGATACTTGCCTAAATCAGCAAAAAGCATCAAAGAAAGCCACGATTTAGACTCAAATACCGTCAATGCAACATTTACTTTCGATCCTACAGACATTGCCTCTGTAAAAGAAAATTGTAACCTTCTCGAAGACACAGAAACGGTTTATGTTTTTTCCTGTGAAATTAGCGGAAATAGAGCCAAGATAAGCTTGTTTAAAAATGGTAAGGCTGAATATAAAAGTGCGGCAAAGTAAAAACCTTATACAGTCACCTAAAAACCCTGCATAGAGTGCCGGGCAGTTTTTAAGCCGCAGTTAAAAAAGACGGGCAACCTGGTTGGTAGTTCATCACTTTTAACTTTCACTAAACACACAACGGGCTGCATAGCCTTGAGCGCGATTCAACCGAGGCTAGTAGTTTTATTCCCGGAACAACACCTTCTTACTCACTTGAACGAGAAATACGGTGGAAAAATCAATCATAACACTCCGCTGCCAACAGGACACTCCCCTTGCGCCACATACACTCCAGCCACGACGCCACCAGCCACGCTAATTGGCGAATTATTTTCAGCTTGATCCCCTACTTATTGGAATTTCGCAGCCGCGTAGTGCTGGCCATACTGTTGTTGATCGGCGCAAAACTGGCCAATGTGGGTGTGCCCTTGGCGCTCAAGCATGTGGTGGACGGACTTACGCTTAAAAATTCCGACTTAATCATTGTACCCATGGCATTTCTATTGGGTTATGGGCTACTGCGTTTTGCTTCCGTGTTTTTAGGCGAGCTGCGCGATGCCGTGTTTGCACGGGTGGCCGAACGTGCCATGCGTCGCGTAACACTCACCGTATTTAAGCATCTACATAATTTGGATTTAGGCTTTCACCTCGCGCGAAAAACTGGCGGGCTGTCGCGGGACATTGACCGCGGCACCAATGGCATCAGTTTTTTACTGCGCTTTATGCTGTTCAATATCATTCCCACCTTGCTAGAAATTGCCCTGGTGGCCGGTATTTTATGGACACAATTTAAAAGTCGTTATGTGCTCACCGTGGTTATAGCCGTGGGAATTTACATACTATTTTCAGTGTTGATTACCGAATGGCGCAATCGGTTTATTCGCGAAGCCAATGAACAAGACAGCCGCACCAATACGCGGGCCATTGACAGCCTACTCAATTACGAAACGGTAAAATATTTTAATAATGAACGCTACGAAATTAACGAATACGATCGCCATTTGGCGGACTGGGAAAAATCCCGCCTTAAAAATAGGTTGTCACTGTTCGCACTGAATTCCGGCCAAGCCTTGATTATCGCCGCGGCTATCACCGTGATGATGGTAATGGCCGCACAGGAAGTTGCCGCCGCTCAAATGACCATTGGCGAGCTGGTGATGATCAACGCCTATATGATTCAACTATTTATTCCGCTGAATTTTTTAGGTTTTGTCTACCGCGAAATACGTCAGTCACTCGTTAGTATTGAGCGTATGTTCGACCTGCTTAACGAAAAATCCGCACTCAGTGATTCGCCCGACGCCAAACCTTTACAGCTTACGGCTGGCGCTATTGAATTCAACGCGGTGGATTTTGGTTACAACGCCGACCGGCGTATTTTGCACAAAGTGAGCTTTACGATTCCCGCAGGAAAAAAAGTGGCCATTGTGGGCGCCAGCGGCTCGGGCAAATCCACACTCGCGCGCCTGTTGTTTCGCTTTTACGATGTTACTGGGGGCAATATCGCCATCGATGGGCAGGATATCCGCCAGATCACAGCAGATTCCCTGCGACAAAAAATTGGTGTGGTACCTCAGGATACCGTGCTATTTAATGACACCATTTTTTACAATATTGCCTATGCCAAACCCAGCGCCAGCCCAGACGAAGTTTACCGCGCCGCTCAAATGGCGCATTTAGACGAATTTATTGCGCGTTTGCCAGAAGGCTACAACACACTGGTGGGCGAGCGTGGTTTAAAAGTCTCAGGGGGTGAAAAGCAACGCATCGCCATTGCCCGCGTATTACTCAAAAACCCACCCATTTTAATTTTCGATGAAGCTACGTCGGCGTTGGATTCCAGCTCCGAAAAATCGATATTAGCCGCTTTAAATAGCTTGGCGGAGCAACATACTACTTTAGTTATTGCCCATCGCTTATCAACCATTATGGATGCGGACACTATTGTGGTTATCCATAATGGCTTGGTGGTGGAGCAGGGCACGCACCAAAACCTCCTAGCAGCCAAAGGCGCTTACGCGCAGATGTGGCAAAATCAACAGGAAGAAAAACCAATTTAATACGACGCCCTGCTACCAAACGAAAGCACAGCCATAAGGCTAGGCGCGCCCGCAATGTCATTAACCTGAATCCGTAACTTTGGGAGCAATCTGGTAGGCTTTATGAATTTAGCCAATACCCGCATTAAGAGGGGGTATTGGTGCTGAATTTTTCTGATTTTATCTTTTGGCTAGTCAAAATTCCGATTTGCCCCGTGCCTTAGTCAATTTTCTCTCTGCCCAATCATGCGTCGGGCCAAAGCATACCTAGCCTC
>CAMCXE010000008.1 GCA_945882995.1 Thalassocella blandensis
AAGCGAATGGCGGTGCTTACACTCGCAAACACTTCTTTGGCAAATATCCAGAATTGTTGGAGTTGGTTAAGGATCTTAGCGACAGCGATATTATGGCGCTCAATCGCGGTGGTCATGATGCACAAAAAGTTTATGCCGCTTATGCGGCAGCTGTTGGTCATAAAACGCAGCCTACGGTAATTTTGGCGCAAACCGTTAAGGGTTACGCATTGGGGTCTACGGCAGAATCGGCCAACGTGGCGCACTCTGTAAAAAAACTGGATATAGAGAGCCTGAAAAAATTCCGTGACCGTTTTGGTATTCCCGTCGCCGATGAGGACTTAAAGAATGTTCCTTATTATCGTCCGCCAGCAGACGCGCCAGAAATGCAATACCTGCATAAACGTCGTGCAGAATTGAATGGTTATGTTCCTTCGCGACAAAAAGACTTTACGGCGCTGGAAATCCCCAGCCTTGAAACCTTTGGCGCTTTGTTGAAATCCACAGGCGAGCGAGAAATTTCCACCACCATGGCGTTTGTGCGGTTTTTATCGGCCTTGGTTAAAGATAAAAATATGGGGGATAAAGTTGTTCCCATCGTGCCGGATGAAGCGCGTACCTTCGGTATGGAGGGTATGTTCCGCCAGTTGGGCATTTATTCGTCGGAAGGCCAGCAATATACGCCTCACGATGCCGACCAGATTATGTTCTACAAAGAGGACAAAAAAGGTCAAATTCTGGAAGAGGGTATTAACGAAGCTGGTGCCATGTCGGCTTGGATTGCTTGTGCTACAGCTTATTCAACCTATCGTGTGCCCATGGTGCCGTTTTATATTTATTACTCCATGTTTGGGTTTCAACGCATTGGTGATTTGGCTTGGCTTGCCGGTGATATTCAAGCACGTGGCTTTTTGATTGGCGCCACGGCAGGACGCACCACGCTCAACGGCGAAGGCTTGCAGCATCAGGACGGTCACAGCCATATTCTGGCCAACACCATCCCCAACTGTCATACCTATGACCCTACTTATGCATTTGAGCTGGCCGTAATTATTCAGGACGGTTTGAAGCGTATGTACCACGACAAAGAGAATTGCTTCTACTACATTACCACCATGAACGAAAATTACGCCCATCCGGAAATGCCAGCCGGTGCAGAGGCGGGTATAGTTCGCGGCATCTACAAATTGCAAGAATCCAAAAAGAAGGCCAAGAAAAAAGTGCAATTAATGGGTGCCGGTACCATTTTGCGTGAAGTGGAAGCGGCGGCTGTTTTGTTGCGCGAGAATCACGGCGTAGAGTCCGATGTGTGGAGCGTGACCAGTGTTAATGAGCTTACCCGTGATGCGCAGCGCGCTGAACGTTGGAACCGTTATCACCCCGCAGAAACACCAAAAAAGGCCTATGTCACTAGCGTACTTGAAAGTGCGGATGGCCCGTTTATTATCTCCACTGACTACATGAAAAATTACAGCGAGCAGCTGCGCCGTTATATTCCCGGTGATTATCATGTATTGGGAACCGATGGTTTTGGGCGCAGCGATACGCGCAAAAAATTGCGTCATTTCTTTGAAGTGGACCGATTTTTTGTGGTGATTACAGCCCTGAAGGCGCTTGCCGATCAAGGTAAAATTCCTGTGCAAGAGGTGGTAGACGCACAGAAAAAATACGGCCTCGACCCTGAAAAAGTCGACCCAATGTCCTGCTAACTGGAGAACGCTTAAGTGGCTATTGAAACTATCAAGGTGCCGGATATTGGCGGTGCCGAAAACGTGGATGTCATCGAAGTTTGTGTCAAAGCGGGCGATGTGATTAGTGCCGAACAGTCTTTGATTGTGCTGGAGTCCGATAAGGCCTCTATGGAAATTCCTGCGCCTAAAGCCGGCCGTGTGATTAAGGTTTTGTTAAACGTTGGCGACAAAACTTCTGAAGGTGCCCCGTTAATTGAATTGGAAACTGAAGCTGCGGCAGCACAAAGTGTAGCCGCCCCAGTAGCGGCCGCTGCACCTGCGCCTGTGCCCAGCGCGCCTGCAGTGGCAGAAGTTAGTGCTGTTGCCGAGTTGCCAGTAGTGGTGCCGGATATTGGTGGTGCCGAGGGTGTGGAGGTTATTGAAATTTGTGTCAGTGTTGGCGACGACGTTAAAGAAGGCGATTCCTTAATCGTTCTCGAAAGCGACAAAGCCTCTATGGAAATCCCGTCCCCTGCCGCCGGTAAAGTCGTTAGCATCGCAATTCAGGTGGGTGATAAGGCTTCCGCGGGTACTGCGGTATTGGTGTTGGCAAGTGGTGCCGCGAAGGCTGCTTCAATAGCCGCGGCTCCCGCAACAGCCGCGCCTGTTGCTGCTGCTCCTGTGGTGCCAGCTGTAGCGCCTTTAGCCGCTGGCCCACTGGCGGTTGCCGTGCCGGATATTGGTGGTGCTGAGGCCGTTGACGTTATTGAAGTCTTGGTTAAGGTCGGCGATGACGTTAAAGAAGGGGATTCCATTATTGTGTTGGAAAGCGATAAGGCTTCCATGGAAATCCCTTCACCAGCCACCGGCAAGGTGCTCAGTTTGGCGATTAAGCCAGGTGACAAAGCCTCTAAGGGCACTGCGATTCTTGAATTATCAGTGGTCGGTGCTGCGCCGGCGGCGGTGGCCCCTGTGGCCGCGCCCGCGCCAGTGGTCGCGGCTTCACCCGTTGCAGCGGCTCCAACTTCAGTCGCTGCAAGTCCAGTAGTGGAAACGCGAGCTGCGGGAGGGGATTTTTATGCCGGTCCAGCGGTGCGTCAATTGGCGCGGCAGTTAGGTGTTGGCCTGAATGAAGTGAAAGCTTCTGGCCCGCGCGGCCGCTTAGTGAAAGATGACGTGCGTCAGTTTGTTAAAGCGATCATGGAAAATCGCGGCAAAACTCCTGCTGCTGCGGTTTCTGTTGGCAGCGGTATTCCGCAAGTTCCTGAAATTGATTTCGCGCAGTTTGGCCCAGTGGACATGGTCAAAATGAGTAAAATCAAAAAGTTAACGGCGCTTAACATGACGCGCAATTGGCTTAACGTACCGGCGGTTACGCAGTTTGATGACGCGGACATTACCGATATGGAAAATTTCCGTAAGGCGATGAAAGACGAAGCAGACAAAGCTGGCGTGAAGTTAACACCCATGCCGTTTTTAATTAAAGCCGTAGCCGCAGCGTTGCGTGCGGAGCCGAGTTTTAATGTGTCCATGCATGCTGATGGCGAGCATATTGTGCAAAAAAATTATGTGCACATCGGTATCGCGGTGGATACGCCCAACGGTTTAATGGTGCCAGTGTTACGTGACGCAGATAAAAAAGGCTTGTTTGAGCTAGCGGCGGAATCTACGGCGCTGGCGAAAAAAGCGCGCGATGGTAAATTGTCCCCTAAAGAAATGCAGGGTGGCTGTTTTACCATTTCAAGTTTGGGTGCGGTTGGCGGTAAGGGTTTCACCCCAATTGTGAACTGCCCCGAAGTCGCCATTCTTGGTGTGTCACGGGCAGAAATTAAACCCGTTTGGAATGGCAAGGAATTTGCGCCACGGTTTATGTTGCCCTTGAGTTTAACCTATGATCACCGCGCTATTAATGGCGGCGATGCGGGGCGCTTCTTTACCTATCTTAATTCCGTTTTGGCAGAAGTTCGGCGTTTATTGCTCTAGCCGAATCGGCACCGCTCAAAAGCCCCAACCTGTTGGGGCTTTTTTTTGCCTTTAAGGGTGCCTTCGGAAATTTATTTTTCGCACTCTCTGTACGTTATTTTCGTGCTCTGTCGGTCATTTATGCCGCTTGAATCCCCTCCCTCCGCGCGAAAATGCCTTGCGATTATCGCGAAAATTAAATTTCCGGAGGTGCCCTTAGATTTCATCCAAAAATTTTTTGCTGGCCTGCATTCTTATGCAAACGGAAATACAGAAATGCGCGTGATACAGCTGCGTTGGTCCACTGTGTGTGGTGGTTTACTGGTGTTAATTCTGGTCTGTATACCCATTTTTTTCGATCTGCCGGGTAACCTACTGCTGGTGCGTGCTTTGCAAAACTCGGGGCATGCTGTGTTGTTTTGTGCGATCGCGGTGCTGGTGTGTGCTTTGGGCCTGCGGCCCTACTTTTTGGTCCTAGTTGCCTGTATTGCGGTGGGGGCATCAATTGAAGTTATTCAGTCTTTTACGGGGCGTGATTGTAGTTTGGGCGATGTGTATCTGGATGCCCTTGGAGCCATCGCCGGTTTAAGTTTGTTTGAAGCCGTACAGTCTAGACGGCCTCGCTGGTTAGCGTTGACTACAGCACTACTATTACTGGCACTTTATTTACCGCTACAAATTGCGTGGGCGTATGTGCAAGCTGCGCGTCAATTCCCTGTGCTTTGCGATTTTGATGGTGTGGGCGTAGCGAAATTAATAGGTTTGAACGAGGGGTTGCGCGTGGCGTTGGTGCCCGCACCGGCGTCCTGGCAGGGCAATCATTCCCAGGTGGCTAAGTTAACTTTCCCGAGCAGTGGCTGGCCGGGGTTGGTGTTAAGGGATTTGCCTCGGGACTGGACAGGGTTTCAGACCCTACAGGTGGATGTTTGGTCTGAACAGGCTGAGCCGGTAACCTTAAGTATTGCGTTGCGATCCTGGCAAAATCACAGCGATCATCAGGATGCGTCGCAGACATTTGTCGTGGCGCCTGGTTTTAACCGAGTGAGTTTGCCCTTGTCGGATTGGCGACTCATTCAAACCGACGGCTACGCCTTACTGGCTAATGTTTGGCAGGTGATTCTATTTACTGGCCATTCCCCAAGGGCTCAGCAGCTTTATGTGGATAATTTGCGTTTGTTGAGGGAGTAGCGGCTCGGCCCTCGTAGTATTTGGACACGTTTGATCGGTGTAGCCTGTTTAGGCCGCACCCTAGCCCAGTCGGCGCAATGTGACTTGCCGGTTAAGGGTTTATTTTTTCGCAGTGGAGGAGCATTGCCCCGCCGACCCGCAACCGCCGCAAGCCCCCGTGCCGCAGCCGCTGCTGGACTTGCTCCAGTACCGGCGGGTTACGAAGACTAAGGCGCTAAGCACGCAGGCTGCCACAATGAGTTCTTGCCACATGGTCTGAACCTCCACCTTAAAACAATGACGCGATGCGAAAGGTTACCCAAGCGGCGAAATAGGCGAGGGCGAATAAATAGGCTGTAAAAAACGCTGTGGCTTTTATGGAGTTGGTCTCGCGGCGCACCACGGCGATAGTGGATAAACATTGAGGGGCGTAAACAAACCAGGCTAGGTACGCCAGTGACACCGCCAGGGACCAGCTGTGACTGAGGGTTTGGCCTAGGGCCGTGTCCGCGGCGTTGGCGCTGATGGCGTATACCGTGGCTAGGGTGCTCACGGCGATTTCGCGAGCGGCCATGGCGGGTATCAGTGCGATGCACATCTGCCAGTTGAAGCCCAGCGGGGCGAATAGGGGTTGAATGGCGCGGCCGATGTAACCCGCAAAGCTGTATTCAATAGCTGGTTGAGTGGCGTCGGTGGGAGCACCTGGGAAGCTAGACAAAAACCACACAATTACAGTAAGTGACAAAATAATCGTGCCCACCCGGCGCAGGAAAATCCACACGCGTTCACGTAGCCCTATGGCTACATGGTAGGGCATTGGCCAGCGGAAATTGGGCAGCTCCAGCAACAGGGGGTAGGTGTCACGGGATTCTCTCCAGCGCAGCAGCCAAGCAGCCAGCGCGGCGCTGACCACCCCAGCCACATAGAGTGCAAATAGGGTAAGCCCCTGTAAATTCAAAAAACCCAGCACTTCTCGCTCAGGGATAAAGGCGCCGATGATTAATGCATAGACAGGCAGTCGCGCGGAACAGGTCATTAAAGGCGCAACCATGATGCTAATAAAACGCTCGCGGGGATCTTGGATAGTGCGGGTGGCCATGATGCCGGGTACAGCACAGGCAAAACTCGATAACAGCGGGATGAAGGATCGGCCCGATAAGCCGATTCCGCGCATGGGTTTGTCGAGTAAAAAGGCGGCGCGGGCTAAGTAGCCGGAGTCTTCGAGCACCAGGATAAAAAAGAACAAAATAATAATTTGAGGCAGAAATACTAATACACCGCCAGTACCGGCAATTAATCCCTCCACCAGAAAGTCGCGCAAAATACCCACGGGTAGCAGTTCTGTGAAGCCCGCTTTTAGCCAGTCTACACCAGCTTCAATGAGTTCTTTGGGTGGCTCCGCCCAGGCAAATACGGCTTGGAAAATGACCAGCAACAGGGTAAATAAAATTACTAAACCAATGACCGGGTGCATCACCCAGGTATCGAGGCGATCTTGCCAAACGGGAATCGAGGCGTGTTGATGGACGTGAGCATCGAGCAGTTTTTGGATGCGCGCGTAGAGTTGCTCCACTGACTCGGGTTGGCTCAGGTTGATGACTTGGGTGTGGGCTGGTAGGGGTTGAAATTTGTCGAGGGCATCCAGCAACTCGCTTACGCCGCCGCGCTTGACGGCTACGGTGGAAACCACGGGTATGCCGAGACTGGCGGCCAAACTTGGGATGTCGATAATCATGCCGCGCGCTTGTGCGGCGTCCATTTGGTTGAGTACCAGCAGGAGTGGGCGATTGAGGCTTTGCAGCTCCAGTACGAGGCGCAAACCCAGACGCAAATTGGTGGCGTCAACTACGGCGATTAATAGGTCCGGTGGCGATTCGCCAGCCATATTGCCCAGAATAATGTCTTTGGCAACCTGTTCATCCAGTGAGGTGGTTTGCAGGCTATAGGTGCCCGGCAAATCGATAAGCTCGGCACTATGAGTTAAGCCTTGAATTTGGCCGCTACGGCGCTCTACTGTCACACCGGGGTAATTGGCAACTTTGGCGTTGGCGCCGGTGAGACGGTTGAAGAGTGAGGTTTTACCGCAGTTGGGGTTGCCGACCAGTGCTAGGCGGGGGGTGGTCACAAGTTATTGGCCTTATAAAGGAGAAACACTGATTTTGCGAGCTTCAGCGCGGCGTAGGGCGAATTTGGTACCGTTAATTTGCACCGCTAGTGGGTCGCTACCAAACAAACCATAACCGATGATTTTTAGGCGCGCACCGGGCAGAAAGCCAAGCTCCTTCATGCGCTGCGACACCGCTGGGTCTTGCTCACCGAAGGCGCTGTTGCTCTGCATTTGCCCTACCGTCACCCAAACGCCTTTAGGGCAGTCTGCCAAGCTGTTGTAGGTGCCGGCGGCAAGTGCTCCGTCAGCCATTAATTCAAACGCTGCGTTGGTGAGAATGTTGGTGGAGAGCGCCTTCATGCGAATTAACCTTAAATGAGATTGATTACTAACAATGCTAATGCGCTTATAGCTGGACTGCAAGTGGTATCGCACAAAAAACAATCAAAATGTGCTGGGTATCACCCTAAAATCGCCGCCTAAGCCCCTGCTTGGGCGCGCGGCTTCCTTATCCGTGACAGAATTGGCCATTGGGGCACACTGGCCTCGCATGTGGGCGGAGTAAATCGCGACTTTAGCCTATGCTCTGAATATTGAATTTGACTGAGGTTCGCTATGGATTCGCTTATTTCACGTGTGATTGATCAGGTCGGCCAGGTCTTACTGGGCAAGGAGCACCAAGTGCGTTTGTCACTGGCCTGTTTGTTTGCGCAGGGGCACTTGCTGATTGAAGATTTGCCGGGGATGGGCAAAACCACCTTGGCCCAATGTTTGGCCAAGGTATTGGGCTTGAAGTTTGAGCGGGTGCAATTCACCAGCGACTTATTGCCGGCCGATATCCTGGGTGTGGCTATTTTTGAGCGCGAGCAGGGGGTGTTTAAATTTCATCCTGGGCCGGTGTTTACACAGCTCTTGTTGGCGGATGAGATCAACCGGTCCACCCCCAAAACGCAAAGTGCGTTATTGGAGGCGATGGAAGAAGGGCAGGTGACCATTGAGGGCAAAACGCGCCCGTTACCGCGACCCTTTTTTGTGATTGCCACACAAAACCCATTGTCGCAGAGTGGCACCTTTCCGCTGCCGGAATCGCAGTTGGATCGGTTTTTGATGCGTATTTCTCTAGGTTATCCCAGTGCCGCTTCGGAGCGTTTGTTGTTTCAAGGCGCTGATCCTCGTGCAACGCTCAAGGCGCTTAAGCCGTTGGTGACGCCGGAGCAACTCACCGCCATTCAAGCGCAGGTGAGTGCGGTAAAAGCCAGTGACGCCTTGCTCAATTATTTGCAGCGCTTGGTGGAATTCACGCGCACGGATGAGGCATTCAGCTACGGCCTGTCCCCGCGCGGTGCCTTGGCGCTGTTGCGCGCCGCCAAGGCCTGGGCGCTGCTGCATCGACGCGATTTTGTGTTGCCCGAGGATCTGCAAGCGGTATTAGGCCCCGTGGTGGGTCACCGGGTACGCGGACACCTGGCTAAAGGGCCGGAGATGTTGATTGAGCACCTGCGCAGCCGTGTGGCTGTGGTGGCTTAGTGTGTTGCCGCGCACTGATAGTAGGTCGCAGGCGTTTTGGCAGCGCCAGTGGCACCGCTGGATGGATCAGCGAGCGCCGCGTGCCGCCAGTTTTCGGCTGAACCGCAAAAATCTCTATACCTTTCCGCACCTCACCGGTTTTGCCTGCTTGGGTTTGATGGCCATTTTGTGGTTGTTGGGCACCAACTATCAAAACAACCTGATACTGGCCCTAGCCTACAGTGTGATGAGTATTCTGGTGGTGGCCATTTTGCACGCTTATCTCAACTTGGCGGCTATGGACGTGCGCTGGTTAGGCGTGCAGCCGACTTTTGCCGGCCAGCCTGTGGAAGCCTCTGTGGAGTTGTGCTCGGCGAATAAACAGGGCTGTGAAAGCGTGGAGCTGCGCTTTGCTGGCGGTGAGCTTAGGCAGGCGAGTCTGGACAGCGGGGCGCCTCAGTCGGTGACCTTGGTGTGTCCCGCCGCTACACGGGGTTACTGGCGACCCGGGCGACTGCTGGTACAGAGTTGCTTTCCGCTGGGCATTATTCGCTGTTGGACTTGGCTCAACTTGGATGGCGTTGGGGTTGTTTACCCTGCGCCGCGTGTGGTCCCTGAGCCTCTTGGGGCTCAGGCGGATAATCTCGCGGACGGGCTGCGGGTAGAAACCGGGGGTGAGGATTTTGCCGGCCTTAGGGTCTACCGGCCAGGGGACCCTATGCGCCACATGGCGTGGAAAATATTTGCTCAAGACAAGGGGCTGTATTGTAAAGAGTACAGCCAACCCCAAGGTGCGGACACCTGGCTGGATTGGCAGAGTATGGCGGTGCAGGATACGGAGCTGCGGTTGTCGGGGCTGTGTTATTGGGCGTTGGCCTATCACGCCCAGCAGCGGCCGTTTGGGCTGCGGCTGCCGGGTACCGAGGTGCCGATTGATACCGGGGACACTCATCTGCATCAGTGTTTAACGGCGCTGGCACTTTTTCAAGCGGTGAAGCCAGCATGACGTGTCCGCTATGAGCTCATCCAAGTCGCCGTTGATCCGCCGCGACAACATTGGCTGGTTATTGGCCAGTCAGGCTTTTGCCATTGCGCCGCTGCTGTCGCACCTGCCGGCCTGGATTTCGGCGCTGTGGATGCTGGCTGTTCTATGGCGCTGGCTGATCCTCCTACAGCGGGTAGGTGAGCCAAACCTATTCCTCAAGCTAGTGTTAACCAGCGCCTGCGTGGCCGGTTTGTATTTGTCCTTCCCCCATCAAGCGGGTTTGGATTTCATGGTAGGGCTATTGGTTTGCGCGTTTGTACTCAAAGTGATTGAGTTAAACACCCGCAAAGATGGCCTGCTGATCATTTTTATTGGGTTTATAGCGGTGGCGGCGCAGTTTCTGTTCGCCCAAAGTTTGTTGGTGGGTGTTTATGGTTTGTTATGTTGCGCGGTGCTACTCACTGCGTGGCAGACCATTTTTTACTCTAAACCTCACGGAGCTTGGTTTAAGGTGGGGCGCGGCGGGTTGCTGCTGCTGCACAGCATGCCGTTGATGGTGATTCTGTTTGTGGTCATGCCGCGGCTGGGGCCTTTGTGGACCGTGCCTGTGCCTGACGGCAAAGGTAAAACCGGCTTCAGCGACACCCTATCGCCTGGCGATATAGGCACATTGGTTAAAAGTGGTGAGCCGGCATTTCGGGTGTCGTTTGTTGGGGCGAACCCGGTACCCTCGAGTCTTTACTGGCGCGGGCTCGTGCTTGACGACTACGACGGACAAGTCTGGCATTCGCAAGCCTTGGCTTTACCTGAGCCTGATGAACCGGTTCCAGACCAATTAGAAGATTTGTTGGAGTACTCGGTTATTCTCGAGCCGCACCGACAGGTTTGGCTGTTTAGCCTGCCGCGTGCGGTGTATGTGGCGTCAACCGGCGGGGAGCTGAGCATAGGCAACGATGGCATAGTCCAGGCGGCTGAGCCGGTGTACCGGCGTCTGCAATACACCATGAGGTCCGCGCGTCAGGCGCACTTTACGCAGCCGCCCACACTCAGCGCGGTTAGTCGGCGCCTCAACACCCAGCTGCCGCCACAGGGCGACCCCAAAGCCCGGCAGCTCGCCAACCAATGGGTGTTAGCGGGGTTGAATGACCAGCAAAAAATTGACCAGGCACTTAAGTTATTTAATGAGTCCTTCACTTACACCTTGCAGCCACCGACCTTGGGACGCCATGCGGTGGATGATTTTCTGTTTGTTAGCAAACGCGGCTTTTGTGAACATTTCGCCAGCAGTTTCGCCTTTTTGATGCGCGCCGCTGGGGTGCCTGCGCGGGTACTGGTGGGTTATCAGGGCGGACGCTACAACGATGTGGAAAATTACCTGCTGGTCAGCCAGTCCGACGCCCATGCATGGGTGGAGGTGTGGCTTGAAGGGAGCGGCTGGACCACCCTAGACCCAACCGCCGCCGTAGCCCCCCAGCGCATTGAGCAAGGGTTGACGGAAGCTCTGTCGCCGCAGGATCGTGATCTGGTGGGGGGCGATGCATGGCAGCGTAGTGCCTGGTTGTTGCCTTGGCAAAAACGTTGGGATGCCGCCGGCTACGCCTGGCAGCGCTGGGTGCTGAATTATGATTCGCATCAACAGCAAGGTTTGTTAGAGCGCCTGCTGGGTGGACGGGACGCTTGGCGTTTGGGTTCGGCTTTGCTGGCACTGGCGGTCGTGTTCGGCGTTGTGTTTGCCTACTGGCTGCTGCGCCAGCGCCGCAGGCCGCAACTTAGCGCCGAAGCGCGTTTGCTGGCTCCCCTCCTACGGCGCTTGGCGCGCCAAGGCATGGCGCTGCAGCCCGGTGAAACCTTTGCCCAGTTTTTACAGCGCTTAGGTGAGCAGGAGCCGCGCTACCGTATACCCGCTCGTCACCTCAGTCGGTTATTTGAACAGTGGGTGTATCAGGGGGACGTGGCGGTAAAACCTCAGTTACTGCGGCATTTGAAAGCATTTCCCGGGCTGCCATCTAAAACCTAGCGCCGCCTGTACCGGGAATCTGGTGAGAATGTACCGAGAAACGTCAGTTGAGCGCCAAGCGCGCAAAAACTGGAGTGAGTCCACCGCCGCTTCTAGGCATATAGGTTCCGTCAAGGTTACTGGGTTGAAACGGCGGTTAGAGCTGCGTAGGCTTGCAGCCTTCCACGCCCTTAATCTAACTCACCCGCAGGAATCTGTCCTTGCCTTGGGAAGCAGATCTAGAGAACAACCACACACCGGCTTAACAAAAGGACGGCCCCATGTTGCCAGCCCAACTCCAGCGTCTAATGGTACTGTCGTGCCTCGCTATTTCCCTTCTGGCCACCGGTGCCCGCGCGCAAGACCTAACCCTAGCCACTTGGAATCTAGAGTGGTTGATGACCAGCCAAACTTACAGCCAGTTGCTGCCCAGCTGCGATAAAACCGGTCAGCCGCGCAGCCAAGAACACCGCTTCCCCTGCTCGCCCGATCGCCCACCTTTACCCAAGCGCGGCCCGGCCGATTTCAAAGCTTTGGCGCGAATTGCTGAATCTATCAAGGCAGATTTGGTTGCACTGCAGGAAGTGGATGGCCCCGAAGCCGGCGCTAGGGTGTTTGGCAAAGGCTGGGTGTTGGACTGTTTTATTCAACGCCTACACCCGCAAAAAGTGGGTTTTGCCATTCGCCAAGGGGTTCCTTACCAGTGCAATGCCGAGCTTGCGGCGCTGGACATTGACGGCAGCAGCCGCGCCGGTGCGGACATCACGCTTTACCCAGGCACGAAGCAAGCCTTACGCGTGCTGGGTGTGCATCTCAAAAGTGGCTGTTTTGCAGGCCCACTTTGGAAAAAAGGGCCCTGCCCGCGGCTGCGCGAACAGATCCCCGTGCTGGAGCGCTGGTTAGATGCTCGCGCCCAAGCGGGGGAGGCATTTGTGCTGGCCGGTGACTTTAATCGCCGTTTAGAAAAAGACGCGCAATACCCCGCCGGCCCAGACGAGCAAGCCCCCACCTCTATGTTCGCCGCACTCAGTGATAATCAACCGCAAGGCGCCGAACTGATTCGCGCCACTCAAAATTGGGCGGAAACACCCTGCTCCAGTCAAGACAAGTATTCGCAGGGCGCCATCGACAACATTTTAATCAGCACTAGCCTAGCCAAACGCGCCAAAACCTTGGCCGTGCACCGTGTGCCTTTCGCCCATGAAGACGTGGAAAATTTTGTATTGTCGGACCACTGCCCACTGGTTATGCAGCTGAAGGGGCTTTAACCTAGAAACTTCAGTTGGGCGCCAAAAAGCTGTGTAATCCATTGGCTTGCCATGGCGTTGCGCCGATTTTTGCGATCCAACAGGGTTTCTACCCTCAAAACTCACCCACATACCCGCCGCTTAACAACCTCCCGGAGCCCGCTATCAATAATCACCTGCCCAACGATGCCCCCGCCCGCCAGCGCGCGCTGGACCCTACTGAATCGTTCATTTGTGAAGCGCCGGCTGGCAGCGGTAAAACTGAGCTGCTCACGCAGCGTATTTTGTGCCTGCTGGCGCGGGTTACTCAGCCGGAAGCCGTGTTGGCCATCACCTTTACACGCAAAGCCGCCGCCGAAATGCGCGAGCGCCTGTTGCACGCGTTGCAGAAGGGGCATGGGCCGGAGCCGAGCAGCCCCCATGCACGGCAAACTTGGCAGTTGGCGCGCGCGGTGCTGGCGGTAGATGCACAGTACCAGTGGCAGTTGCTAACCAACCCCAACCGCTTACAACTGCGCACCTTTGACAGCCTCTGCGCACGCCTAACCCAGGCCCTGCCGCTGCATTCCGCGTTAGGCGCCCAGTTACGCATCAGCGATGACCCCAGCAGCCTCTATCAATCCGCGGTAGCGGAATTTTTGCGCAGTCTTGACGACGAAAAGCCGTGGGCGCCTGCCCTGCAGCAACTGCTCGCCCACTTGGACAATCAAGCCAACAAGCTGGCCAAACTGCTACAAAGTTTGCTGCAAAAGCGCGACGCTTGGCTGCCGCTGATACTCGACGTGCAGCGCCACCGCCAGCAGCAAGGCCACGGCTTGCGTGACCAGCTGGAGGCCCATTTACAGCAGGTGGCGACGGATCAAGTGGCGTTATTACAAAGCCTCATCCCCGCGGTGTACACGCCAGCCTTACTGATGATCACCGCTCAAGCGGCACAAACCCTGAACCGATTGGGCGAGACTTCCCCAATTTGTGCCTGTGCCGATTTGGATTTGACTAGCACACTCCCAGATGCCAGCCCCGAGGGTTTAGCGGCTTGGCGGGGGTTGCGCGCTCTACTGTTGACCAAGGAGGGCACCTGGCGCAAACAGGTGGATAAGCGCAGCGGCTTTCTGGTTGGAGAAAACGCGGCGGAAAAACGCCTCGCCAAACAGCGTAAAGAGGAGCTGCTGGAACTGATTGGTTGCTTGGCCCTACGCCCCGGCCTGCTCGATGCCTTGGTTGAACTGGACAGTCTGCCCGCCAATAGTTACAGCGATGCCCAGTGGCAAGCCCTAGAGGCCATCGGCCAGCTGTTGCCGATTGTGGTGGCCTATTTGCACCTAGAGTTCAGCGCCAAAGGCGAGGTGGATTTTATCGAAATCGCGCAGCGCGCTCGCCAAGCCTTGGGTGACGATGACGCCCCCACCGACTTAGCGCTGCGTTTGGATCATCAAATTCAGCATATTTTGGTGGACGAATTTCAGGACACCTCAGCCAGTCAATACAGCCTACTGCGGCGCCTCACGGAGGGTTGGCAACCGAGGGACGGCCGGACCTTATTCTGCGTGGGCGACGCCATGCAATCCATCTATAGTTTCCGCGCCGCCGATGTGGGCCTGTTTCTCTACGCCAAAGAACAGGGCTTGGGGCATTTGCCGCTGCAGCTCTTGCAGCTGGATACCAACTTCCGCAGTCAAGCCAAAGTGGTGGACTGGGTGAATCGGGTTTTTGCCCGTGCCTTCCCCGAGCGCAACAACTTCGCCACCGGCGCCGTAGCCTTTGCCCCAGCCGTGGCGTTTAATCCGGACCTGGGCGAGGCGGGTGTTGTGCTGCATGGTTTTGCCGGCCCCGATGCTCGCGAGCAAGAGGCGCAAGCCGTGGTGGCTTTGGTTCAGCACCAGCAGGCCGACAACCCCGAGAGCGACATTGCCATATTAGTGCGCAACCGCAGCCAGGGCCGCTTGGTAATGGAGGCACTGAGTTCAGCCGGCTTGCGCCCCCTTGGCGTAGATATGGCGAGTTTGGCCAGCCACCCAGTGGTGCAGGATTTGGTCAGCCTCGCCTGCGCACTCTTAGACCCCAGCGATACAGTGGCTTGGTTGGCCATATTGCGCGCCCCTTGGGCGGGGTTGACGCTAAGTGACCTATTGCTGATTCGTCAGCAGCCCGGCGCCGTCGTTGCAGACCAGTTGCACAGCTTGCTTGCGCTGCCCAGTTTGCCCAGTTCATTCAGCGCCTTGGCCCAACAGCGGCTGCCCAGCTTAGCGCGTCACCTGTTGCGGGCTCTGCATGAGCGCCAGCGTAAACCGCTACGCCTATGGCTGGAGGGTTTGTGGTTTGATCTAGGTGGGCCCGCTTGTGTGCTCGACAGCCGTGACCTCGGCAGTATCGAGCGCTTTTGGTTGTGCCTAGAAGCCTTGCAGCAGGGGGGGCAACTGCCGGATCGCAAACGGCTTGAAGTGGCTGTGGCCCAGTTGTTTGCCGCCGCTCCCCCCGATGCCAACCCCAAGCTACAGGTGATGACCATTCATAAATCGAAAGGCCTAGAGTTCGAGGTGGTGATATTGCCAGGCTTGGATCGCGGCACCCGCAGTAGCGACAGCGAGCTAATTCTGTGGCAGCAACGACTGAGCCGCAGCGGCGACGAGCAATTAATTTTGAGTGCGCTGAACCTCAGCAAATCCAGTGACGACAGTATCTACCAGCACCTCAAACACGAACGCAGTAAACGCGAAAGCTACGAAGTCTGCCGCTTAGTGTATGTGGCGGCTACCCGGGCCAAACGTCATTTACACCTGCTGGCCGCAGTTAAGCACGACGCCAAACAGCCGAACCAACTCAACACCCCCAAAAAAGGCAGCGCACTTGCGGCGCTTTGGCCGGGTGTAGGCCTTGTGTGGCCAGTTCCCGCAGAACCGCCTAGTGCGGACGAGGAGGGCGCCGGCATGCCCGTGCTAGCGCCGTTGCAGCGGCTGCCCGCCGGCTGGCAGTTGCCGAGTCTGCCGCAGGGGCAGTTGTTGTCCGCTTACTTAGCGCCCCATGAATTTGGCCTAAACCGCCCCGCCGACCTGCTTACCCCCAGCAACCCAGTGCCGCGGGTAGTTGGCAGCCTCATCCATTTAATACTCGCCGACATGGCTCAAATTGGCATGCCCCAATGGCGGCTAATCCCATGGGACCAACGCCGCCCTATCTGGCGCGCGCAGCTCACCACCGCTGGGTTACAGCTTCCCCAGTTGGACGCCGCTTGCAGCCTGTTAGAACACCAGTTGCAGTGCATCCTCGGCGATGCCCGCTTAAATGAATTGCTCAACAACCCCACACACTGTCGCCCTGAATACCCCATCAGCTGGGTGCAAAACCAGCGCCTGGCCCATTTGCGCGTGGATTTACTCTGGGAAAAACCCGGCGCCACACCTTGGCTCGTGGACTACAAAACCGCCATCCCCGACCCACAGCAAAACCTAGCGGCATTTTTAGCGAAGGAAAAAAGCGCCTACAGCCAAACCATGCACAATTACCGGCAAGCGGTTATGGCCTTAGGTAGTCCCGAGTTGCGTATGGGGTTGTATTTTGTGGGGTTGGGGGAGTGGGTGGAGTATGGGGTCTAGAAATCTTTGCTGAGCGGGTGAAATTGAGAGTGGGGCGCTCGCCGTTAGTGGGCGCGACATCAATGTCATTGTGTTAAGCGCGAAGCTGATCTTTTGAGTGATTTTAAGCTTCTATTTCGCCCTCCTGGGCGAGTGACTTTTTCTTTCATGAAGGCCATCGTGGCCTTCACCCTTCGGGCAGCTCCGCTGTGGCAATTTGCTCCCAGCAAATTGCTGCGTGGCCAAAAAATTGCTACGAGCAATTTTTAATCGCGAAGCGATCCGCAGGATCAAGTGCAAGGATGCACTTGGTAAAGAAAAAGTCACCAAAAAGAAAGGCCACCCGACTTTTTGGTTTTTGCTGCGCAAAAATTCCCTCCCTCAAGCGCCATGGATGGCGCGAATGCAGAAATTGCAGGAGCAATTTTCTGCCGAGGCAATTTTGAAGGTCGCCGTGGCGTGAGAGGATTCGCCACATCCTTGTGGCTCTGCCCTTCGGGCTGCCTTCGGCATCAAAAATGGCAATCCTGCCATTTTTTCCTGTCCCGTCACGGCTCAAATGGACGTCCTGTCCATTTGCCCCTCAAAATCACCTCTCCACTCGGCCAAAAAACGGGCTGGTCCCGTTTCGGCGGGATCGTGGTGGCGCCATTAAAATGTATTTGAGTGGGGCGAAAATCCATTGCTTAATGACATGGGCCTTCACACTCCTACCCCAATTCACTAGTACTAAGGCCGGTTTGGTTTAACCACCGACGAATGTGCCTCCGGAATGTGCCGCATGGGGCAGGGCTGCGCGCTTCTGCCCTATAAACCCAGCTCACTCAACCCCGGGTAATCATTGGGCCTCGGCCCCTGTGCCCACAAAAATTTGCGTTGGGCGGCGGTTATGGCTAGGTCATTAATGCTGGCGTAGCGTTTTTGCATTAACCCCTGCTCGTCAAATTCCCAATTTTCGTTGCCGTAACTGCGCCACCATTGGCCGCTGGCGTCATGCCACTCGTAGGCAAACCGCACGGCTATACGATTATCCGTAAATGCCCACAATTCTTTGATTAGGCGATATTCGGATTCTGTAGCCCATTTGCGGGTGAGAAATTCCACAATCTGTGCGCGCCCGATGGGAAATTTATGGCGATTGCGCCACTGGCTGTCTGGGGTATAGGCCAGCGCCACCTTGTGCGGATCGCGATTGTTCCAGCCGTCTTCAGCGGCGCGTACCTTTTGTATGGCGGTGGCTTGGGTAAACGGTGGAAAAGGTGGGCGCGCTTCATGGCTCATGGGCTGGGTTCCTGTGTGAAGAATGGAAACTTTGAATAGCAGGTTTCGCGCCATAACCGCCAGACTAAACTAGGGTCAAGCGTTTAGCTGCTCCATCGCTAGGCGTTTAGCTGCTCCATTGCTAGGCGTTGAGCTGTTCCAGCAAGAACAACATCAACGCCTTCTGAGCGTGCAAGCGATTTTCCGCTTCGTCCCAGACCACGGAATAACGAGGGTCTTCGAGCAATTCGGCACTCACTTCTTCACCGCGATGAGCAGGCAGGCAGTGCATGAACAGGGCATCGGGTTTGGCTAGGCTCATCAGTGTATGGTCCACCTGATAGGCCGCGAACTGTGCAGCGCGGTGGTTTTGCTCCTCTTCCTGACCCATGCTGGCCCAAACGTCGGTGGCTACCCAGTCGGCGTTGGTGACGGCTTCTTGTGGGTTGTTGCAAATAGTCACCCGCGCCGAATTGAGTGCGACCAGTTGAGGGTCTGGCTCGTAGCCCGCAGGGCAGGCGATGCGCAATTGGAAGTCACAAAGCCTAGCCGCGTTAATGTAGGAGTGGCACATGTTATTGCCGTCGCCAATCCATGCCACGGTTTTGCCTTGGGGGCTGCCGCGGTGCTCTACATAGGTTTGAATGTCGGCGAGCAGCTGGCAGGGGTGAAAGCTGTCGGTGAGGGCGTTGATAACCGGTACGCTGGAATAGGCCGCAAAACGCTCAATATTGCTATGGGCAAAGGTGCGAATCATGATCATGTCTACCATGCTGGACATAACGCGGGCGGAGTCTTCAATGGGTTCGCCGCGCCCGAGTTGGGTATCTTTTGGTGACAAAAACAGGGCAGAACCACCCAGTTGGGCCATGCCAGCTTCAAAAGACACCCGTGTGCGGGTGGAGGATTTTTCGAAAATCATGGCCAGCACTTTTTGCTTGAGTGGCTGTATCACGTCGCCATTTCGCCAAGACTTTTTCAGCGCTATAGCGCGCGCAATAATGCTGTGGAGCTCGCTGGGGCTGAGGTCATTGAGGGTCAAAAAGTGTCGCAGGGCCATGGTGCTGTCCTTAAAATGCGTTGATCAGCGCAACAAGTTTGCTGGTAATTTCGTCGGCTTGCTCATCGCTTAAAATGAACGGCGGTAGCAAACGCAGAGTATTCCCGGCGGTTACATTGATTAATAACCCTTGTTGTTTGGCGGCTTCAACCAGCCCGCCGCAGTCCTCTTTAAGTTCAACGCCAATTAACAAGCCGCACCCACGTACTTCTGCCACTTTAGGATTGTTGCGCAGCCCCTCACTGAGGTTATGTTTAATACGCTCGCCTAGGCTGGTGACGCGGGCCATGAGGTTGCCTTCGGTCAGTGCCTTAACCACTGCAAGTCCCGCCGCACAGGCTAAGGGATTGCCGCCAAACGTGGTGCCGTGGTTGCCCTGTTGCAACACTTCAGCAGCCGCGCCCTTGGCTAAACAAGCGCCAATGGGCACACCGTTGCCGAGGCCTTTGGCGGTGGTCACTACGTCTGGCTTAATGCCGGTGTGTTGAAACGCGAAGTAGCGCCCAGTACGGCCGTTGCCGGTTTGAATTTCATCGAGCATCAGCAGCCAGCCTTTGGCATCACACAGGGCGCGCAGGGCGGGTAAATAGTTGGCGTCAGGGATTTTAATGCCGCCTTCACCTTGAATGGGCTCTACCAGCACTGCCACTGTATTGGGGGTGGCAGCGGCTTCAATGGCGGCGATGCTGTTGTAATCCACATGGGTAAAGGACTCCACTAAAGGGCCAAAACCTTTTTGAATTTTGGTGTTGCCGGACGCTGATAGCGTGGCCATGGTGCGACCATGAAAACTGTTGTGTGCAGTGATGACGTGGGGCAGGGCTATGCCTTTGTCATTGCCGAATTTGCGGGCGATCTTCAGCGCGGCTTCATTGGCTTCCGCGCCAGAATTACAAAAGAACGCTTTGTCCATGCCTGAAACTTCCACCAAGGCTTGCCCCAAAGCAACTTGTTCTTCGATGACGTAGAGGTTGGAACAATGCAGCAGCTTTTGGCTTTGTGCGCAGATGGCTTGAGTGAGCGCTGGGTAGTTATACCCGAGCCCACAGACCGCAATGCCGGACAGTGCGTCCAAATAGCGGTGGCCTTCGTTATCCCACAAATAAGGGCCCTCGCCTTTCACTAGGGTGGTGGTGCGTGTGCCGTAGGTGTTCATTAGGGTCATATCCAGAACTCAAAAAACCAAAAACCGGGGTTCCAAAAACAAAACAGGCAGCGAAGGCTGCCTGGTGAAGGTCCATTCTATAAACATTAATTTGTCTTTTACAACCCTTTTGTGATCACTTTGCGGCCGCTTAGCCCCAGAGTTTTGGCAAAAGCCGGTACTTAGCTGTGTGAATGCTGGCCGAGAGGAATTTATTGCGGTTAGAATAGGCGCAATACCCTAGCGCCCCGCTAGCTTTTTACTCTATTCCCTATTGATTCTTACAAAGAGGTGTTGAGCGTGGAAATCTTGGAAACCATTAAGCAACAAATTGAACAAAACCCCGTCATTCTCTACATGAAAGGCTCGCCTGATGCCCCGCAATGCGGATTTTCGCAGCGCACATCCCAAGCCGTAATGGCCTGCGGTAAACGTTTCGCGTTTGTGGACATATTAACCAACCCCGACATTCGCGCCAACTTGCCTGCCTACGCCAACTGGCCAACGTTCCCACAGCTGTGGGTGAAAGGTGAGCTGGTCGGTGGTTGTGACATAGTTACTGAGATGCACGCCAAGGGCGAACTGCAACCGCTAATCGACAGTGCAGTGGCGGAATAATCGGCAAGTCTGCCCAGTGCTGGCGGCGGGGGCGAAGGTAGCAAGGTGACGCAGGCGCGGTGCGGGTTTATGATCACCGCCCGTGCTTGCCGCCTAGCCCCGATAATTTTCCACATGCACCCACCCTCTAAATCTTGTTGTGCTTCGGTGACCGTTCGTTGGGGCCGCCGGTGACCCCCGATATTCCCGGCTACCGAATCGTCCGTACCCTCGGCAAGGGCGGTATGGCAACGGTGTATTTGGCCATCCAGGACATTTTTGAGCGGGAGGTGGCCTTAAAGGTCATGGCCAAGGGCTTGGCGGACGATCCCGCCTTCGGCCAGCGATTTTTTCGCGAAGCGCGCATAGTTTCTAAGCTGGTGCACCCGAATATCGTCACCGTGTACGACGTGGGGTTGCATGAGGGCTCCTATTATTTGTCCATGGAGTATATCGACGGCGAAGATCTCAAACACGCCCGCCATCGTTTGACGCCCCAGCAGCGAATTCAAGTGGTGCAGGACATCGCCCGCGCCTTGGAATTCGCCGGCGCCAAGGGCTATGTGCACCGCGACATTAAGCCCGAAAACGTCATGCTGTATGCCCAAAACAATCGGGCTGTCCTCATGGATTTTGGCATTGCCCGAGCTGGCGCCAGTGATGTGAGTGTTACCCAAACCGGTATCGCCATAGGCACGCCACACTACATGAGCCCCGAACAAGCCAAGGGGCAGGTGGTGGACACGCGTTCCGACCTGTATAGCTTGGGCGTGATGTTTTATTTGTTGTTGACGGGGCGAGTGCCCTTTGAAGGCGATTCAGCGGTATCCATCGGCATTAAACATATCGTCGACCCAGTGCCCCTGCTCCCTGAGGCCTTGTCCGCCGCGCAGCCCATCATCGACGCCCTTATGGCGAAAGACCCCGCACATCGTTACCAATCGGCCAGTTTGCTCGTGGAGGCGCTGGAAACCCTTAAATCTCAAGCGTTTTGGTGGCCGGAAGTGGTGACAGGCGAGCAGGACTCCGTTTTCTCGCCTGTCCCCCTGGTGGGTTCTGCGCAACAGGAAACGCAATTGAGCGGGGCTATTAGCGATGAGCAAATCGGCCGCTTCACGCTATCCTTCGACGCTTTCGCCGAAGGGCGCAAAAGTTACGCGCCTTGGTTGGCGCTGGGCGTAGTGCTGGGTGTTTCGGCCGTGGTTTTTGGGTATCTGCATTTTGTCCAGCCAACCACTGAGCGACCTTTTGCTCAGCTTGCCCAGCAGCCATCCACTCCGGCGCCGGGGGCCGGTGTCGGCGTTGATACCGCCACACGACTCGCGCAAGCCGCTGGGTACGTAAAGCAGGGGCGTTTGTATCACCCCCTGCATGACTCGGCCTACAGTCTGTATCAGCAAGTGTTGACCGCAGAACCCACCCATGCCCTAGCGCGCAAAGGTCAGCTGGCGTTGCCATTAGAGCTCGACAAGCGTGCCCGTGAGTGGGTGGCGCAGGGCCAGTATTTAGTGGCACGCCAGCAGGTGCTAGCCGCGAATCAGCAGCGTCTGGGGGACAAAGGGCTGCAATTGCTGCAGCAACAGATAGACGCAGCCATTGCGGAGCATCAGCGCCGTAGCCATCCGGCGATTATGGACTTGCGAGCGGCCGGCCAGCCCATGGAGCAATTGCCTGAGACACAGCCAGAACAGATAGTGGTAGGTAGCAAGCTGTTTGTGCATTTTCGGATAGGGGCGGGTACTCCGCCTCAGCGTTTGCAGCTGCGATTGTATCAAGGCGCCCGAGGCCGTCGTGTGGCCACTCTCATCACCACGGCAGTGGAAGGCAACGTCGACCTGGGTATCGACCCGCCAGTCGGCGGTTTTAGCCCCGGCAGCTATGTGCTGGATATTGTCAGTGGCGCGCAGATTGTGGAGTCTGTGTACTTTACCTTACGCCCAGCGGCGCCTTAGCCCGGCAAACCAACCGGTGTTTGCCCGCCGGCAATTTGTCTGCTGCTCACTAGATACTGCGACGACTGAGATACTTCCTATATCTTCACCCGTCATTTTTTTGGAGTTTTTATGGATCCTGATGTCGATATTCGCCTAATTCAAAACAGCGAAATTTTTTCCATTATCCCTCTACTGCTGCAGCTGAATCCTGCCCTTGAGTCAACGGTGTTAAGTCAGCGTTTACGGGAAATGGTCGAGCAGGGTTACTGCTGTGCGGGGGTGTTTGACGCGGACGTGCTAGTGGGGATTTGTGGTTTTCGGATAATCACCAAATATTATGTAGGTAAACATATTGAGCCAGATAACATGGTGATCCACCCAGCGCATCGCGGCAAAGGCCTTGGCAAACACCTCTTGGCGTGGGTTAGCGCCTATGGCAAAACCCAAGGCTGTGTGGCTAGCGAGTTAAATTGTTACGTGACGAACACGCAAGGCCAAGCCTTTTGGGTGACACAGGGGTACCGTCCTATTGCGTTGCATTATCAGCAGTTGTGGGGTGATGAGTGCGCGCAGCAACAGGGTTGAATCTAAACGGTGGATTGGTTGAGCTCGGCGCCGTATTGCGCTTGGCTATAGCGTCGATATAAAAATTTAATCTAACACTGCGCGCGCGCATAGTATTATTGCCGCAAGCTATCAGATTCTACGGCTTCATTGACTCCTGGCAGCACTTAGGCGTTAAGTGATTTCAATCCGAGCTTAAAGCCTCACTCTTGGTCATCAACCCACTTTCATTTGGAGAATTTTATGGGCGTTCTTGTAGGTAAACCTGCACCAGACTTCACTGCACCCGCTGTTTTGGCTAACGGCGACATAGTGGATGCTTTCAACTTTAAAGAAGCCACCAGCGGCAAAATGGCCGTGGTGTTTTTCTATCCACTGGATTTCACCTTTGTTTGCCCGTCTGAATTATTGGCATTTGACAGCCGCATGAGTGAATTTGCCAAGCGCGGCGTTGAGGTTATCGGTGTCTCCATCGATTCACATTTCACGCATAACGCCTGGCGCAACACAGCCATCAATGATGGTGGTATTGGGCCGGTTAAATACCCACTGATAGCCGATATCACCCACAGCATTGCCAAGGCGTACGACGTCGAATCAGCGGGTGGCGTTGCCTACCGAGGATCCTTCCTGATCGACCAAGCGGGTATGGTGCGTCATCAGGTGATCAACGATTTGCCGCTGGGCCGCAACGTAGATGAAATGTTGCGCATGGTGGATGCCCTCGCGTTTCACCAAGAGCACGGCGAAGTTTGCCCTGCTGGCTGGCAGGAAGGCGATAAAGGCATGACCGCTACTCCGGCGGGTGTTGCAGCCTACCTAGCTGAAAACGCCAGCAAGCTGTAAGGCTTAACCTTAGAAAAGCCCGGCTCTGCCGGGTTTTTTTTGCGCAACATTTTGTGCGGTTGGCGTTAGCCTGAAGACGCAGCGACGACGTATAACTTTGGTAATTGAGCCCTCGTGCCTTGAGGATCTTCGCATCGGCCCAACCGAGGTTTTTAGGTTTAGCTGGGCTAAGTATAAACAGAGGTGACACCGTGACAGCAACGAAAATTCCAGTGGGTATATCGGCCTGTTTGATGGGCGATGAGGTGCGTTATAACGGCGGCCACAAGCGCTCGCTATTGTGTCTGGATACGCTCAGTGAAGCTTTTGACTTCCAGAAAATTTGCCCCGAAGTGGCGATAGGCTTAGGTGTGCCTAGGCAGACCATTCGGTTAGTGGGCAGTTTTGAAGCGCCTAGGGCTCAAGGTAGTCAAGATGCCACTGTGGATGTTACCGAGGCTCTAGCCCAATATGGGCAACAGATTGGTCAGCAGGCGCAGGCTTTTAGTGGCTATATCTTGATGAAAGACTCCCCCAGTTGTGGCCTCACTAGCACCAAGGTGTATACCGAAAATGGCGTTCACCCACGCAAACGCGCGGGGATTTTCGCAGAGGTATTACTCGCGTTAAATCCTCTATTGCCAATGGAAGAAGAGGCGCGTCTCAATGATGCAAAATTGCGGGAAAATTTTGTGGCCAGAGTATTCATCTATCACGATTGGCGAGTGAATTTATTGCCCACAGCAAGCCCCGCTGCCTTGGTGGATTTTCACACTCGCTATAAATATTTTGTTATGGCGCACAGCCAAGCGCTCTACAAGCAGCTGGGGCAACTGGTGGCCAAGGCCGGCTCATTGCCCTTAAACGAATTACTCAACACCTACAGTAGGGAATTGTTTTTGGGCATTGTAAAACCGCCCAGCCGCCGCAACCACACGAATGTGCTTTACCATTTATTGGGGTATTTAAAACAAACCGTGGGCGGTGAATTGCGCCAAGACTTATTGGAATCTGTGGAGAATTATCGGCAGGGCACAGTGCCTTTGATTGTGCCGGTCACACTGCTGAATCATTATTTAGCGCATTACGGGAGCGACTACATTAATCGCCAATTTTACTTGAACCCTTACCCCGCACGCTGGGGTTTACGTAATGCTATTTAATGGCACCTCCGGAAATTCACTTTTCGCGCTCTCGCTGCGTTATTTTCCTGCTCGGTCGGTCATTTATACAACATAAACTCCCTCCCACCGCGCGAAAATGCCTTACGATCATCGCGAAAATTTAATTTCCGGAGGCGGCCTTAGCATAAACCTAGAAACATCAGCTGGATCAACAAAGTCTGCGCAACGCCTTGGCGCTCCAAGCAAAAGTTAAAAATCACGAACAACCAACCAGGCCGCCCGTGATTTTTAACTTTCACTAATTACACCAATGGATTACACAGCTTTTTGGCGCCCAACTGAGGTTTCTCGGATAAAGGGTGCGCTTAAATGGCGGCGAGCCGATTAATTCGCCTATTTTGGGGTGTTGGCAGATGCAAATTTCGGGGCTCCCCCGTTTGCCGTGGCTGGCTCATTTCCTACATTGGCGTTTAAACACCAGTTTTTAACTGAGTCGCAGTTTCTTTGAGGCGACTTAACCAGATGTGAAACGCCTGTTTCCAGACGTGGGCGTCTGTGGCTTTGTTGGTCTGGGTCGTACCTGAAATCCCCACAGCCAAATCTCTACCATCTTCTATCACCGCTACAAATTCGTTAGTGACAGAGTCGACTAATAAAATTTGTATAGTTAGGGAGCCTAAGCTAATTACCGACTTACGGCCCGCTGGACCCACGTCTTCGGCCCCATACTTGGCCACCAGCGGGTCCAGTTCAAGCAAGCGTACTTCGGCATAGAGCGTGCGCGTGTCCTTCCCCGCACCCAAGCCAAATACCTCCGCGGCGTGGCCATCATCGAAAATGCGCAGCACTTCATCTTTAAAATAGCCGTCATAGGCAAATTTATCCGCGGATTCCAACACCCAGCTTCTATTGATGCGATTGTCCGCGTTAGGTTTTACGGTAAATTTATCGAATTTCAGTGAGCTGAAAATAATTTTGTCGTACTTCGCGAATACATTTTTATCGTGGATCACAATCCGATCGAACGAACCATTGTTAATCTGCAGGTATTTGCTACCGGGGATGGCTGTATGCTGCACTGAGCTGCCTTTGCCCGTTGATTCGCAAGCAGTTAAGGCGGTGAGCAGAGTAAGAAGCAGTAGTTTTTTCATATTTGCAGTATCCATGTGATTGATCGTTGTTTTGAAATTGTCTTAGGTGGTAATTGTGGGGCTTTATGTTGGAGTAAAATACCACGATTGTTGGGTGAGGCAACTTGCTGGCAGCGTGACGAACGCCTTTAATTTTGGGCTTGCTGTAAATGAAGTGAAGTGCCCAGTCTTGCCAAGCACTCCGACGTTTAGCAAGGCTTGAAACTCGAATCGCCTTTTTAATTATCTATTAAAAAGCTAATGCTCACCTGAGATTTCGAGCATTATGTCAAATGAGTCCTATATCTAAGTTGCTCATCGGCTAAATTTTACTTGATTACGATCGAATACAGCACAAATGTCAATTTATGTGTAAATAAATTCTAGTTATATGCTGAGTTACTGAGCTAGCCTTTGCATCTTCGCGGCCCCGACCCGTTGCCCCGCCCATGTACTGGTAGCCTCCATCCAGATCCTCAGCGGCTTTCTGGTCTTGGCCCTGTAACGCTTGGCCTTACCCATGTTTTCGTTTCATATTGCTCAACAAGCTGTCGGGGTTTCATCCATCCATTATGGGGCTATTCTCGCCCGCTTCGAGCTATTTTCGCCCGCTTCGAGCAGTTCTCGCAGTTGCTGCAGCTTAGAGGTTGCCACAGCTTCTTGCCGCAATCGCAATCTTTCTCGGACTGTTTCGCTTGCCGTTTTATTGTGATCTGACTTTACTAGACCACCAACAATTTCACCGAGCTCGTTGCCGGGGTCAATCGTAATGGTGTTCGCCATATGGATTCCTCCTCTTGGAAGTCTTTGTCTTACATTGAGCCTGCCCGAATTGCGCTGTGTATTCAGCGTGTGTCGCTTTAACTTAGAAACTTCAGTGGATCACCAAAGTCTGCACAACCCCGAGGTGGCGCCCATTGAAAGTCAAAAATGACGAACAGCCAACCCCAAACCACCGGTAACTTGTCTTGAGCGCCTGCCAACAAAAGCCGCAGGCCGTCCTTGCCTGCCAGCATGGGGCGACGCGGTAGTTCATCCAGGATGGCAACCACTTCGTCGTCACTCAGCCATTGAGCGTCTTCGCTGCCGGTAGGTACAGCAAAGTCTGCCCCAGCTCAATAAACGTCACGGCCCCGGCGCATTCGCCGCCGATGTGGTCCGGCAACGCAAAGTCGTTCTGGCCAGAAACTTGGAACTGCTGCGCCAGCAGGCGGCGCATCCGCCCTTCAGGCAGCAAGCCAGCAAAGAAGGGGCGCGTTTTACGATCGTCGAACAACTCCGCTTGCAGAGGTAGCGAGACGGACAGGGCAACAGCGTCTGGCTGCGCCAGCCAGCTAGGTGCGTAACAAAAGCTCAGTCGCCCATCCACGAGGGCCAGTGTGCCAACGCGATCAGCGAACAGCCAAACATCCAGCTCATGCGCCATGGTCGCCACCTTCAGGTTGATCGTCGGACGCAACAGATGGCAACCCGCTCAACTGGATATCCCCACCCAGTGCATCAACAACCCGTAGCACGTTTTCCAGTCGCAGGGTAGGTTTACCCGCCTCAAGATCCACGATGAAGCGCACGCCAACCCCAGCTGCCAGCGCCAACTGGGGCTGTGTCAACCCAAGCTGTTTGCGAGCGGCACGCAGTGCGCTCCCGAGTTGTTGAGGTGATTTAATGAATGTCATGGTTTGCCCAATTTCCCGTTCGGGAAATTATCAGCCACAAACTGACTATATTCAAACGATATTTCCCGATCGGGAATGTTGAGCGTTGTTGAGCCCTGGATTGGCCAGTTATTTACCGATCGGGAAAGTTCTGAGCGAGTCCAAACACCACTTACCACCCTAGACAAGTCAGCGCGCGATGGCGCCTCACTAGGTATAAGCATTCCGGACGTGCTGACCCGCCTTAGCCCACTACCGGCAGAAACGTCTCATTTTTCGACGTTTAAAAGTTGGGTTTCACTGCGCTCGGCTCAACCGTGGCTGTTCTGGCACTAGAGCCTAGTGTGTTACTACCTATGGCAACCGAATTTCAAACCGGAATCGGCGACAATAATGGGTGCTTGGTTTGGCGCTAAAAATTCTTGTAAACTGTTGAGAAAATCATGCTGAACTTGTCGATTACCCAGCTTATTTTGCGGGTACACAATTTCTAATAACATGAAGGCTTGACCGCCCAGCGGCAGCGAAGCGTGCGACATATGGAATTGTTGATCGGGGCATAAATCCGACCAATCTATGGTAATAATGGGCTGCCCAATATTCTTTAAAATGGCGGAAGCCATCACGCCGTAAATTGTATGCATTTCATTGTAGAGATTTACGTTGCCCACTAGGCGATCCATGCGTTCTATATTGTGCGTTATATGGGTTGTGCCGGCCAGCAAACGCCCGAGTTCGGGAATGCACATTTGCGCTCCCGAAAGACCGGCGACTACCGCCGTGCAAAGGGCGGGCAACCGTGTGAGGTACATATTCAGCAGAACATTAGCGAGCCGGGTGTGTAATACTTTGAAGGCGGACATGGGGGCTTCTTGATTGGTGGGATTTTCGGGGTTAGCCATCATGTTCGCACGCTTTTCGCTATTCTCCCAAAATAAATTATTGTATCTTATTGAATTAATAGGCAATTTTGTTGTGGTACCTTAGGGGCAGAGCCTATCAAAACACGCTGAAATTACAGCTTTTTGCGGTATAAGTTCGCAATCTGTTGCCTTTGATGTACTATTTGGCACAATTTTTTAGAATGGCTCAGACAGTGCGAAGTGGCAACAATAGAGCCACGTATTTTTTGCCATTTCGGCTGGCTGTGCGTATTTACACTGCACAGTATTTCCGCCTGTTTTGAAGACATATGCGTCCAGTACCTATATAAAAAATGCCTTGCTACGGATAATTGCATGAAGCTGATCGACAACATTAATACCCTGCTAGGTGATGACCTCAAAGCTACGCTTACCTTTGGCTCCAAGCTCAAAATAGCAGCATCCTGCTTTTCTATTTATGCCTACGAGGCGTTAAAGAATGAACTAGAAAATATAGAGTCATTGGAATTTATATTCACCTCGCCCACATTTGTACCAGAACAAGCGACCGATAAAATTCGTAAAGAAAAACGTGAATTTTTCATACCAAAAACTGGCCGTGAACGTAATTTGTATGGTTCGGAATTTGAAATACACCTGCGCAACAAATTAACGCAACGCGCAATTGCTCGCGAGTGCGCACAGTGGATGCGCAACAAAGCCGTGTTTCGCTCTAACAACACTCAAGCACCTATGCAACAATTTGCCTGTGTAGAGGCGGCGCAGCAAGCTGCGGGTACGGAAGAAAAACAGCAAGCCGCTTATATGCCTTTACATGGTTTTACAGCGGTTGATTTGGGGTATCAGCAAGGCAATGCCGTGTCGAATATGGTCAACCGAATAGAAGACCCAACGTTTACCGCCACCTATTTGCAGCTATTCAATCACATTTGGAGTGACCCTAATAAGTTGTGCGATGTAACCGAAGCAATTTGCGAGCACATAGAAACTATTTACCAAGAAAACTCACCTGAGCGCGTTTATTTTTTAATGCTCTACAATATTTTTAACGAATTTCTTGAACAATTAGATGATGATGTTTTGCCCAATGACCGTACCGGCTACCAAGACACGCTCATCTGGAACAAGCTTTTCAATTTTCAAAAAGATGGCGCTACCGGCATCATCAACAAACTTGAAACCTACAATGGTTGCATTCTTGCCGATAGCGTGGGCTTAGGAAAAACATTTACCGCCTTAGCCGTGATTAAATATTACGAATTGCGCAACCGCTCCGTGTTATTGCTATGCCCCAAAAAGTTGGCCGACAACTGGCTCAACTACAATCGCAATTTAAAAACCAATATTTTTGCCAAAGACCGTTTTAATTACGATGTGCTTTGCCACACAGATTTAGATCGCACCAGTGGCGAATCTTTTGGCACACCGCTTAATCGCATTAATTGGGGTAATTATGATTTAGTGGTGATTGACGAGTCGCATAACTTTCGCAATAACGATGCAGTAAAAGATCGTGAAACGCGTTATCACAAACTCATGAACAAAGTGATACGTGCCGGCGTAAAAACCAAAGTACTCATGCTCTCGGCCACCCCGGTAAATAATCGCTTTAGCGATTTACGCAACCAGCTGGCGCTAGCCTATGAAGGCGACTCTAAAAACCTTACCAACAAATTGCGCACCGGAAAAACGGTAGAAGATATTTTTCGTAACGCACAAACTTCGTTCAACGCTTGGGCAAAATTGCCACCCGAAAACCGCACCGCTAAGGCGATATTAGAATCCTTAGAATTCGATTTTTTTGAATTGCTCGATAGCGTCACCATTGCGCGTTCACGCAAACATATTCAAACGTTTTACGATACCTCTGAAATAGGCGACTTCCCTGTGCGCCGCAAACCACTCTCGTTTCACTGCCCTCTAACGCAGCGTACCGATGTGATGAGCTTGAATGAAATTTTCAACCAACTCAGTTTACTTAAGCTCGCGGTTTATGCACCCATTAGTTACATATTGCCCAGTCGCCTCAAAAAATATGAAGAGCTTTACGATACCGAAGTAGAAGGCGGGCGCAGTAAATTTAAACAAGTAGACCGAGAACGCAGTTTAGTAGCGTTAATGACCACCAATTTACTCAAGCGTTTAGAAAGTTCGGTAGAAGCGTTTCGTATTACGCTGCGCAATTTACACAACAACCATGCCGCCGTTATTAGCAGCATTGATGCATTTTATGAAAACAGCGGCGTAACCGAAGTGGCGAGTTTGGTAGAGGCCATGGCTGCACTAGAAGCGGATGATGATGAACTGCCCGCATTTCAGGAGATGGAGATTGGTAACAAAATAAAAATTAAATTGATGGATATGGATTTGCCCTCATGGCGACAAGATCTAACCGTGGACATGCTCATCATTGCCGAGTTGTTAGCCTCCATGAATAAAATCACACCCACTGACGACACCAAATTACAGCACCTTAAAGGGCATATTTTTAATAAAATCGATAACCCAATAAACCTCGGCAACAAAAAAGCCATCATCTTTACTGCCTTTGCCGATACCGCTAATTATTTGTACGACAACATTGCGCTAGAGTTAAAACAAAGCCGAGGCATAGACACCGGCAAAGTAACGGGTAGCGATGCACCCAAAACCACCATTAAAACCAAACGCAATAATTATGACTTTCAAGAAGTGCTCACACTGTTTTCACCGCGCTCCAAAGAAAAGGCCATCATTCTGCCTGATGAACTCGCTGAAATAGATTTACTGATCGGTACAGATTGCATTTCAGAAGGGCAAAATTTGCAAGATTGTGATTACCTCATTAATTACGATATTCACTGGAACCCCGTGCGCATTATTCAGCGCTTTGGTCGTATTGATCGCATTGGTTCGCCCAACAAAAGTATTCAGTTGGTGAACTATTGGCCGGATATTTCGTTGGATGAATACATCAACCTCAAAGAGCGTGTAGAAAGCCGCATGACCATTGTGGATGTAACCGCAACCGGCGACGACAACGTACTCAGCGCGCAAGCTAACGATGTTTCTTATCGCAAAGAACAGTTGCAGCGGCTACAAGAAGAAGTGATTGAACTAGAAGATTTAAAAACCGGTGTATCCATTACCGATTTAGGCCTAAACGAATTTCGCATGGATTTACTCAACTACGTAAAAACCCACGGCGAACCCACAAACTTGCCCAATGGCCTACACGCCGTAGTGCCCGCACGCGAAGCCTTAGGTTTAAAACCCGGTGCCATATTTGCCTTAAAAAATATCAACAACAGCCTAAACATCGACCAGCAAAATCGCCTACACCCGTTTTACTTGGTCTATATAGGTTGCGATGGCGAAGTCATAGCCAACCACATTGAAGTTAAGCGCCTATTAGACCTAGTGCGCACCAGCTGCAAAGGCCAAGATGCACCCATCAACGATATTTGCCGCATATTTAACCAGCAAACTCACGAAGGCCGCGACATGGGCGCTTATTCAGAACTATTAAGCCAAGCCATACGCTCCATGATAGAAGTGAAAGCCGAAAAAGACATCGATAGCCTTTTCAGTGGCGGCGGTACCACTGCGCTACTAAATAGCATCAATGGTTTGGACGATTTTGAGCTGATTGCGTTTATTGTCGTGCAAGCGCCAGCGGCAGAAACCACAACACAGCAAGGTGTGCAGTAATGTTGTTTGCTTACCCTCCGGCGAGCGCTTATGGCCGCGTATTACCCAAAACCAAAATTTATGAATTTGGCGCACCCAGCAGTGCCATCAAGGCACTATTTGTGCAGCAAGTTGAACAAATTGTGTGGCAATACAAACTCGCGCCCAGCACCACCAATTTGCCAGCCACCCTTGCGGTGCCCGAAATTCAAATTTTCACCATCCACTTAAAACCCCATGTGCAAGAACTACATGAAGAGGTTTTACGCTGCATAGATAAGGCAATACCCTTGCCGATTTTGTTTGAGTTGCGCACAGTCTGCACCAACAACCCCAGCAGCCCTGAAGCCCGCAACACCGCTAACACAAACACTAAGCAGGGCGATCAGGTTAAAATCACCGCCGCCTACAAACGCCCAAGTGAGGCAGGCTCAAAGCAATGGGTGCTCAGCCACTACCTAAGCTCAGCATGGCAAGCCGCAGATGCGGCAAAGCAACCATTACCCGTGGCCTTAAATTTAGCCAGCTTGTATCAGCAACTTTTATTGCCGCTTGCGTCACACGCACTGCGTAAAAGCGAAAGCTTACAAACGTTTATGGAACGGCTAGTAGTAATATCCATTGCTGAACGCGAATTACAAAAGCTAAACGGCGCATTAAAAAAAGAAAAACAATTTAACCGCAAGGTGGGTATAAACACGCAAATACGCGCCCTGCAACACAGCCTTGCACAACTGCTTGGCGAATAGATAACAACACAAAATTTAAGAAAAGGTTTGCCCCATGGAAAAGCTAAAAATGCACAGCCAAAACCTAACCGACAGCAACATTCAGCGCATTCGCGAACTGTTTCCAAATTGTGTAACTGAAGCACAAGCGGCCAACGGCACGCTCAAGTTTGCGGTAGATTTTGATCAGCTGCGCCAAGAACTTAGCGACCATATTGTGGAAGGCCCACAAGAGCGCTATCACTTAAATTGGCCAGGGAAACGCGAAGCGCTACTCACCGCCAATGCACCCATCGCCAAAACCCTGCGACCTTGCCGCGAGGAAAGTGTGGATTTTGATACCACACAAAATTTGTTTATTGAAGGTGATAATTTAGATGCGTTAAAGCTGTTGCAAGAAACCTATCTTGGTAAAGTGAAAATGATTTATATCGACCCGCCGTACAACACGGGTAACGATTTTATTTATGAAGATGATTTTGCAGAAAACTCTGAAGAATTTCTGAAGCGCTCAAATCAAAAGGATGATGAAGGGAACCGGTTGGTTGCGAATAACGAATCCAATGGCAGGTTTCATTCGGATTGGTTGAGTATGATTTACTCAAGAATGAAATTGGCGAAAAGCTTACTTCATGATGAAGGTGTAATTTTTATTAGTATTGACGATGGCGAATTATCAAATTTAATAAAAATATGTGATGAGGTTTTTGGTGCAAACAATTTTGTATCTAGTATTTGTTGGAAAAAAAGATCATCTCCTGATGCTAGAGCTACTATTGGCAGCATTCATGACACCATTGTTTGTTACGTAAAAAACAATTTGGTTATTAAAAATGCTATCTCGAAAATGCCTCTTAGTGAAAAAAGAAAGCAGGCTTTTACTAATCCAGATAACGATTCAAGGGGAGCTTGGGCGTCTGTTGATATGACTGGCATGACCGGCCGAGCTACCAAAGATCAGTATTTCGAAGTTGAATTACCTAGTGGCAGAAAAGTTTTTCCACCTGAGGGCCGCTCATGGGGTATTGCAGCGGCAACATATGTGGAATTAAAAAATGATAATAGAATTTGGTTTGGCTCTCATGGCGATAATGTACCTCGTATAAAAAGATTTCTGTCTGAGTCGGACGGGCAGGTTGTTCCTAGCATATGGGATTCAGAGGACTCTGGAAGTAACGATGAGGCAACAAAAGAAGTCTTAGAGTTATTTAAAACACCTACAGTTTTTGACACTCCAAAACCTACCAAACTTATTAAAAAAATGATTCAAATTGCTACAAAAATCGATAAAGAATATTTAGTTTTAGACTTTTTCGGAGGTTCAGCAACAACCGCCCACGCAGTAATGCAACTCAACGCAGAAGACAACGGCAACCGTAAATTCATCATGGTGCAGCTACCTGAAATTTGCGATGAAAAATCAGAAGCATTCAAAGCGGGTTATAAAAATATCGCTGAAATTTCCAAAGAAAGAATTCGCCGTGCCGGAACAAAAATAAAAGCCGAAATAGAACAAGCAAAATTAAAATTACTGGAAAACCCGAATCAAGATTTATTAGCAAGCGCTTCAGCAAGTGAACCCGCCAGCGATTGGCAGCTTGATGTGGGCTTTCGCGTATTGAAAATCGACAGCTCTAACATGGCCGATGTGTATTACTCGCCCGACGAGATAAAACAAGACATGTTTGCCGCGCAAGTGGACAACATCAAACCCGGCCGCAATAACCCACACGATTTATTATTTCAAGTCTTGCTTGATTGGGGCGTAGAACTTACCTTGCCTATTCGCAGCCAAACCCTGCACGACAAAACCGTTTTGTTTGTGGATGAAAACGCACTTATCGCCTGTTTTGATAGCGGCATCAGCGAAGCCTTGGTCACCGAACTCGCACACCACAAACCGCTGCGCGTGGTATTCCGCGACAACGGTTTTGAATCTGATTCGGTAAAAATAAACGTCGAACAAATCTTTAAACAACTCTCACCCATTACCGACGTGAAAGTCATTTAAGGAATAGGGCGCGCACATGAAATTAAAATTTAAAGTTCAACCCTACCAAACTAACGCGGTTGATTCAGTGGTGGATGTTTTTGCAGGCCAAGTTCCCAGCGCAGGTTTTGTTTACCGGATAGACCCCGGCATGGCGCCAGCCGATCACCAAGGCATGCGCCAAGCCGCACTCGGTGAAAAAGACGGTTTTAAAAATGCGGACATTCAATTAAGCGCGGCCAAGTTACTCGAAAACATTCATGCCATTCAGCGCCGCCAAAATTTACCCTTGTCTGAAAAGCTGATCGACAAAACCGGCACAAGCATCAACCTTGATATTGAAATGGAAACCGGCACCGGCAAAACCTACTGCTACATAAAATCCATCTTCGAAATGAATAAGCGTTACGGCTGGAGCAAATTTATTATTATGGTGCCGAGCATTGCCATTCGCGAAGGTGTTGCTAAATCACTGGAAATTACCGCCGAACATTTCACCGAAAGTTACCATAAAAAAGCGCGCTTTTTTATTTACAACTCCAAGCGCTTGCATGAGCTGGAAAGTTTTTCATCTGACGCGGGCATTAATGTGATGATTATTAATATCCAAGCATTTGCTGCTGCGGGTAAAGATAATCGCCGTATTTATGAAGAGCTAGACGATTTTCAATCGCGTCGCCCCATTGACGTTATCAGCAGCAATCGCCCTATTATCATCTTAGATGAACCGCAAAAAATGGAAGGACCTGCAACACTAACTGCCTTGCCAAAATTTAACCCTTTAATGATTTTGCGTTATTCCGCCACCCACAAAACCACCCACAATAAAATCCACCGCTTAGACGCCTTGGATGCCTACAATCAAAAGCTGGTGAAAAAAATTGCCGTGCGCGGTATTAGCGTAAAAGGTTTGGCAGGCACCAATGCTTATTTGTATTTGGAGTCTATCGAGGTTTCTAAAAAAGCACCGGTAGCGCGCATTGAAATTGAAATGCAACTTAAAACCGGCGCCATAGTGCGTAAGCTGTTACGTTTAAGTGCGGGCGATAATTTATACGCAGCATCCAATGAGCTAGATCAATACCGTGACTTTATCGTTTCGCAAATTGATTACACGCAAGATTCCGTTGAGTTCACCAACGGCCACAAACTGATTGCCGGTGAAGCCACGGGCGATATTACTGAGGCCACCATTCGCCGCATTCAAATTCGCGAAACCATTAAAGCGCACATAGAAAAAGAAAAACAATTATTCGCACAAGGCATAAAAGTGCTATCGCTGTTTTTTATCGATGAAGTTGCAAAGTATCGCGATTACAGCCAAGAAAATGCCAACGGCGAATACGCCACCATCTTTGAAGAAGAATATCAACAAATCAAACAAGAATATTTAAGTGAACTTGAGCTAGACAACGTAGCCTATCGCGACTATTTACGCCGCGACTCTGCCTCGAAAGTTCACGAAGGTTATTTTGCCATTGATAAAAATAAAAAAATGGCTAACCCCAGCGTAAAAGCACGCGGTGAAGACGCGGGCTTATCTGACGATGTGGATGCCTACGATTTAATTCTAAAAAATAAAGAGCGGCTTTTATCCACCGATGAACCCGTGCGGTTTATTTTTTCGCATTCAGCACTACGCGAAGGTTGGGACAACCCTAATGTGTTTGTAATGTGTATGCTAAAACACAGCGACAACACCTTGTCGCGCCGTCAAGAAGTAGGCCGTGGTTTGCGTTTGTCGGTCAATAAAGATGGCGACCGTATGGATCACCCCGCCACAGTGCATGAAATAAATGTGCTAACCGTGGTGGCCAGCGAAAGCTACAAAGATTTTGTAACTAACTTGCAGCGCGAAATGAGTGACTCTTTATCGGCGAGGCCAAAACAAGCCAGCAAAGAATATTTTGCTGGCAAGGTATTAAAAACCGCCAACGGCGATGTAACCGTCACTGATGATATGGCTACCGATATTGAATTCTATTTAATCCAAAATGGCTATGTGGATAAAAAACGTAACATCACCGACAAATATCACGAACACCACAAAGAAAGCACCCTCGCTGAATTGCCAAGCGAACTGGCACCCTACAGCGCTGAAATTATTAAATTAATTAATGGCGTGTTTAGCGAAGCGCAATTAGATATGATGGTTGATGATCGCCGCCCTAAAAAGAACCCGCTAAACGCTAACTTTGATAAAAAAGAGTTCCAAGAATTATGGAACCGCATTAACAAAAAAGTTGTATACAAAGTGGACTTTGATTCAGCTGAGCTGGTGAGAAAAAGTATTTCCGCATTAGATTCGTTACGTGTTACGCCGCTGCAATATACCGTGCAAACCGGTATTCAAAACACAACTATATCCGATTCAGATTTAAAACAGGGCGATAGCTTCAAACTGAAAAAAACCACTACCGACACTCACAACGCCTCCATTCATTCTGCGGTGCGTTATGATCTGCTGGCAAAACTTGGCGATAATGCAAAGCTAACACGCAGCACCGTTGCCGCCATCTTAACCGGCATAACGCCTGCGATATTTGCACAATTCAAACTAAACCCAGAACATTTTATCGCTGAAGCTTCGCGCATTATCAACGAACAAAAAGCCACTATGGTGATTGAAAGTTTGCACTATGACGAGATTGAAGGTGAATACCATGTGGATATTTTCACCGCCAACCAAAGCAAGCAAGACTTCAGCAACGCCAGCCAAAAACTCAATAACCACATTTACGATTACGCCATTACCGACTCAAAAGTCGAACGCGCTTTTGTAACCGAATTAGATACCAGCACCGAAGTTGTCGTTTACGCAAAGTTACCCAAAGGGTTTTTAATTCCCACGCCCGTGGGCGACTACAACCCCGATTGGGCGATCACCTTTAAAGAAGGCACGGTACAGCATATTTATTTTGTCGCCGAAACCAAAGGCACCATGTCAACCATGGAGCTCCGCGAAGTCGAGAAAACAAAAATTCAGTGCGCGAGTAAATTCTTCCATGCAATTAACCAAAAAATTACCCACGAAAAAGTAAAATATGACGTGGTGACGGATTTTGGAAAGCTTATGGAAGTAGTGGGGTTAAAAGCGGCGCTGCAATAAAAACAGGGCGAGTGGCTAGGGTTTAGGTGCAACCTAAATCCTAGTTGCAGGTGTTAGGGGACAATGTAAAAGCCATTGATTCAACGATCACCTTGGCCACGCCACCCGATTTGCAAGTGTCTGCCGTTACCGCACAGGACCATGTGCTGGCGGGGCAGAACATGACGGTGAATTACCGTGTGGCGAACACCGGCGGTACCTACAGCTATACACCAGCGAAGGATTACAACGGCGCAGATAGCTTCACCTACAAAGTGAATGACGGAACGCTGGATTCCAACATCGTGATCGTCAACTTGACCGTCACGCCAGTGAACGATGCTCCCGTCTTAACCGGCCGCAACGCGGTAACCGCCGAAGACACCGCCCTGATCCTTGAGCTGCGCAACACGGCTACAGATGTGGACAACAGCACGCTCACTCCGATCATCGTGACGCAACCCGCCCATGGCACCTTGGTGAAAAACACCGACGGCACCTACAGCTACACACCCGCCAGCAACTACAACGGAACAGATAGCTTCACCTACAAAGTGAACGACGGCTCGCTGGATTCCAACGAAGTGACAGTCAGTCTGACCGTTACCGCCGTTAACGACGCCCCCGTGTTAACCGGCCGCAACGCCTCGACGGCGGAAGACACCGCCTTGATCCTCGAGCTGCGCAACACGGCCACGGATGTGGACAGCACCACGCTCACACCAGTCATCGTCACCCAGCCAGCCCACGGCACTTTGGTGAAAAACACCGACGGCCGCTACACCTACAGGCCCGCGAAGGACTACAACGGCACAGATAGCTTCACTTACAAAGTGAACGACGGACTGTTGAATTCCAATACGGTAACAGTCAACTTAACGGTAACCCCCGTTAACGACGCCCCCGTGTTAACCGGCCGGAACGTGTCAACAGCGGAAGACGCCCAGCTGGTCCTCGAGCTGCGTAACACCGCCGCGGATGTAGACAGCGCCACGCTCACTCCCGTCATCGTCACGCAACCGGCTCACGGCACCTTGGTGAAAAACACCGATGGTACCTACAGCTACACACCGGCCAGCAACTTCAACGGTGCAGATATCTTCAGCTACAAAGTGAACGATGGTCAGCTGAACTCCAATACGGTAGTCGTCAACCTCACCGTTACACCCGTCAACGACGCCCCCGTGCTGAATGCACTGGCACCGCAACAACTGGACGAAGACACTAGCCTCACGCTGAACCTGTTGGCTGGCGGCAACGATGTCGACGCTGATGCCTTAACGGTGGTTATCGTCACCCAACCGGCCCAGGGCACCTTGGTGCAAAACGCCGACGGTACCTACACCTATACCCCGGCCAGCAACTACAACGGCGCAGATAGCTTCACCTACAAAGTGAACGACGGCACGCTGGATTCCAACGAAGTGACAGTCAACCTCACCGTCACCCCAGTGAACGACGCCCCAGTGCTGAACGCCATCACCGACCAAAGCGTAAAAGAAGGCACCACCCTGCGCGTAAAGCACACCGCGTATGACCTATACGTGGGCGACACGCTCACCTACAGCTTGGTTAGCGCCCCCGCCGGTGCCAGCATCGACTTGGTCACCAAAGAAGTGGTGTGGGCCAACCCCACAGGCCCGCGGGTGGTCAACTTCATTGTGAAAGTCACGGATGCTTCGGGTGCCAGCTTTAGTCGCAGCTTCAACGTAGCCGTGCAGGATGTGCCGCCCAGCTTAACGGTGACCGGCAGCGCCACCGCCAAAGTGGGCACCGCTTTTACCTTGAACCTAGGCGCCAGCAGTGCCAGTGACGACAAGGTGGCTGGCTGGACGGTAGATTGGGGTGACGGCATTGTGGAAGTGCTCAACACCAACCCCGCCAACGTCAAACATAACTACATGGCGCCGGGCAACTTCACCGTGCGCGCCAGTGCTAGGGATCAAGACGGCAACTACGCGGCCTCACCGCTGCTGGTTAAAGTGGCACAGCTGACGGATATAGAACTGCGCACCCTAAAGGTTACCCTGCCTGCGGGTAGCACCTTGGGAACAAGCGGTGTTGGCCTGCCCATTTTGCTGGACAGCGCCTACCCACTTAAAGCCATCAGCTTCATGATGAACTTCGACCCCACCGTGGTGAAATTCACCGGTGTAGTGGCCGGGGCGAACTTGCCCGCGGATGCGCAGATCGACTACGTCATCGAAGCCAATGGCTTAGTGCGCGTTACCATCAACTGCCGCAGCCAAAACATTGCGGCGGGGCAGGGGCTGGAGCTGATCAAGCTAAAAGGCAGTGTGCTGAGTAATGCCACCCCGGGTAAAACCAGCGTGTTGGATTTAACCATCGCCAACGTGACGGGCCTTATGGGGCAGTCTTACTCTGACAAGTTGTCCGCCATTGACGGCGCTTTGAAGGTGGGGACGGTTTGATGGTTTGAGCGAGGGGGTTCGAGCTATTGTCCAGCGAACTCCCTTGCATCCAGAAATCCCTCCCCAGCCCTCCCCTTGACAAGGTGAGGGAGCAACACGTAACCCGCACCAACCGTAGGGCGCACTTCAGTGCGCCGCTGTGGGTGTGTCGGAGTTTCCCAGGCGGCGCGCCCAGGCGACGCCCTACGGAGAATGGTTATTTTGATGCGGGTTACCCTTATTGCTAGGCGCCGCATGGATGCAGGAAATAGAGCGACGCAGGAGGCAGAACCGGACGATGGCGGGCGAGAATGAAAAAACCTAAATCCCCCTAGCCCCCTTTTACAAAGGGGGGGATGACTCCCTTCTTGTTGCAAAGCAAGGCGCAACCCCTCCCTTTGAAAAAGGGAGGGCTGGGGAGGGATTTTTGGGCAAGCGAAAATTACTTGCAAAAATAGCTCGCAACCCTCAACTGAATGACATTGCCCTAGCCCCCTTTTACAAAGGGGGAATGACTCCCTTCTTGTTGCAAAGCGACGCGCAACACCCTCCCTTTGAAAAAGGGAGGGCTGGGGAGGGATTTTTGGGCAAGCGAAAATTACTTGCAAAAATAGCTCG
>CAMCXE010000009.1 GCA_945882995.1 Thalassocella blandensis
GGGTGACGACGTAAAAAAATGCGGCATGCCTCTAACGCAAGACGGGGACCTTGGTCCCCGCCCATACCATCAACCGCTATACAACTAGCGGGTGACAATTTTACTCGTCGTCTTTAGATGCAGTAATTTTGCGACCTTTAAAAAAGCCATCTGGCGTCATATGGTGACGCAGATGTTTTTCGCCAGTAGTCGAATCTACTGACAGGGTTTTTGCGGTCAAGGCATCATGCGAACGACGCATACCGCGTTTTGAGCGAGATTTTTTATCCTGTTGGACGGCCATGGTAGTACTCCTACAACTTTATTGAACGCAACAACTGCGTCAGATTTTGCTGGATCCTTTCAAGGTGGCAAGCACCCGAAAGGGATTGTTCTGCTTTGTTTCTACTGGCGGGGATTTTTCACCAGTAGCAAACAGAGATTTATCTACACACTCATAATCATGAAAAGCCACTACCGGCAGCGCTAGCAGGAGCTCCTCTTCGACAATTTCATATAAATCGGCTTGGTCCGCCGCAACCACCCATGGTTCGTAAATAGTAGGCAATTGCTTCGCTTCCTCTTCGGCCCAAATCATAGCCAAAGACACCTCGCTAGACAGCTTCAAGCCTAGAGCCTCTAAACAGCGCTGGCAAACCAGCTCAACATTTGCAGCTACCAGCCCGGTAACCACTCGATGCTTTGATTCCGATATGCCAAACCGCAAATTAACGTCTACTGCACTCAACGCCAATACTGCACTGCTCAGCCTATCCAACTCTTGCACCGGAAGGCTCCCGCTTACACTAAGCCCTTGCTGGGCAAACTTGCGGGGCTCGATGAGTCGAGGAATCATGGCGCTGTAACCGCTAGCTGAAATAAGCGCGGCATGATATTGGCTAGGGTAACAACTGTCAAAGAAAACCCTCCGGGAACACGAATTTAGTCCAAGCATCGCCGCTGAAATCACAGCGAACACGCCAAAGGTACTGAAGATGCATGGCTTTGTCAGCATTTGGCTTGCACTCACCCTAGATGACCAACACCCGGACACGGGAGATTGGTACATACCCCTGCGCCACTTGGAAATACCGGCCAGAAACACGCTGCCTATGCTATTTTCGCTGCCCAGCCCAAGGACACCCAGCCCATGCAACCACTGATTCTAGCCTCAAGCTCAGCATACCGCCGCGAACTCTTGGCGCGACTAAAACTAGACTTCACCTGCCATGCGCCCGATATCGATGAAAGCGCCCTCGCGGGAGAACCTCCCGCGACACTTGTAGAGCGGTTAGCCTGCAATAAAGCACGCGCCATTTTGCAAGCGCACCCTGATGCGGTGGTTATCGGTTCCGATCAGGTGGCGGCACTCGACGATCAGCTGCTAACAAAACCCATGAGTGTGCCGGTCGCCCACCAACAATTGCAAAGCTGCTCAGGTCGTGAAGTCATCTTTTACACAGGACTGTGCATCACCAGTAACCAACAAACCCTTTACCGACTAAGCACCACCCGCGTTAAGTTTCGCGAGCTTACCGAGAAGCAAATCCACAACTACATCTCCGCAGAAATGCCGCTCGATTGCGCCGGCAGCTTCAAATGCGAAGGGCTGGGCATAGCGCTATTCGAACGCGTAAGCAGCGACGACCCCACTGCACTCATCGGCCTGCCGCTCATTGCTCTCACCGATCTACTGGCAAGTTTTGGAATTGCACCATTGGGCGCCTAGCGCATTTCCACGGCCATGCCAGCCTCTAAAAAACTGGATACCAATCCTTGCCCCACTGCCACGCCCAATTTATTCATCAGCTTAGCGAGCGGCGAACCTTCAGGCGTGTAATCAACCAGCTCCTCTTCTTTTACTATCTCGCGAGCTACAGAACGCACACTGCCTAGGCCATCAATCAAACCCAAGGCTTGAGCCTGCTCACCATTCCAAATCAATCCACTGGTCAATTCTTCGGTAATTTTAACGCGCTCGCCGCGGCCGGCTTTCACTGCTGCGATAAACTGCTGATGGGTGGCTGCCAATACCTGGTTCCAAAACTGAACCTCCTCACCTTTTAGAGGGGAAAACGGATCCAAAAACGCTTTGTGTTCGCCGGCAGTGAAATGTCGACGCTCGACACCCACCTTTTGCATGATGTCAACAAAACCAAAACTCGACGCCGTAACCCCAATTGACCCCACCAAGCTGGCTTTGTCGGCATAAATCTGATCCGCTGCGGCGGCAATGTAATAGCCGCCAGAAGCGCCAATATCGGCGATCACGGCGTAGAGCGGTTTTTCGGGGTGCAGGGTGCGCAAGCGCCGTATTTCGTCATATATGTACCCCGCCTGCACCGGCGCACCGCCCGGACTGTTTATGGCCACGATTACGGCCTTGGCATTTTTGTTGTCAAAAGCGTCGCGCAAAGCTTGGCCGATACGCGGGCCGCTCGCCGGTTTGTCAGACGCTATAACGCCATCAACGCGCACAACCGCCGTGTGGGATTTTGAAAAATGCACGGCGCCACCGGTGCGCGCGCCCCAAAAAACGCCGGCCAACAAAGTAAACAAATAAATAAACGTGAGTGACTTGAACACCACCCCCCAACGTCGAGCCTTTTTTTGCTCACTGAACGCGTCGGCAACAATCGACTCCATGAGTTTCCAGTCACGATTCGGGTCTTCTGCGTTAACAGTGGGCGGATTTTTATGCCAAATAGCCATGAATTAACTCCTTAATAATGGTCTCGCAGTGAGGTTCTGCAAAATCCAGTGGGTAACATCAGAAAAATGGCCCGCGCAAAGCACCGGCTCATAGGGTTTTAGTCGATCGATGTGATGGGCGCCATAATCCACCGCTATGCGCGGCATAGCTATGGCTTTGGCCATTGCCATATCGTACTCCGTGTCCCCCACCATCACCGCCCGTTCCACCCCCATAGCCGTGACCGCTAGCAATTCCTGCAACATCTTAGGGTTTGGTTTGGACGCGGTTTCGTCCGCGCAGCGTGTGACGTCGAATAGGTGTTGCAGGTCCAGCATACCCAGGATCCTATCCAGCCCCTTGCGACTTTTGCCAGTGGCCACGGCTAAACGAACACCTTGCGTGCGCAACGCCTGGAGCCCCTCTACCACACCATCAAATAAGGGCATGGGCGTGCGATCTAGATTGACGAAATATTCAGCATAGCGCACACGCAAATGGTCCGCCTTCGCCGCCGGGAGACCCGGATAAAGACTCTCAATCGCCTCCGGCAGTCCGAGACCTATGATATTTTCTATAACGGGATCATCCAGCGCAGGCAAACCGCCATCTTTCGCCGCCCTTTGCATGCACACCACAATTTTGCGGGTGGAATCCATCAAGGTGCCATCCCAATCAAAGACAGCCAACATTCTCAACCCCTCGCCAATGGCGCGAGCTGCTGCAGCGCCTTGGTTAAATCAGCCGGCAACGGGGCCTCTACGCGAATAACCTCACCACTGGGAAGCGGCACTTCCAACGACCTCGCATGTAAAAATAAACGCTTAAAACCAAAGGCGCGCATCGACTGGTTAAAACTATCGTCCCCGTATTTTTCGTCGCCAACCAAGGCGTGCCCCACATGCTTCGCATGTACGCGAATTTGATGGGTGCGCCCAGTGACGGGCTTCGCCTCCATGAGAGTGCCCTCCGCGTAGCGTTCCAGCACAGTAAATTCTGTTAGCGAGGGCTTCCCCTCGCTATGCGGTCGCACATAACGTTCGCCGCCCACTGCCTCGTTGCGCAACAAAGGCACATCCACGGACCGCAAATGTTTTGGCCAAGCGCCCCGCACCAAGGCGCAATAGGACTTCTGAATAACCCCACGCTGCCGCAGCCCGTCCTGCAAAAACTTCAGCACACTGCGCTTGCGCGCAACCATCACGCAACCAGACGTCTCACGATCCAAACGATGCACCAACTCTAGGAACCCATGGTTACCCGGCAGCTGTCGGAGCGACTCGATCAAACCTAAATTAATGCCGCTTCCCCCGTGTACGGCCAAACCACTGGGTTTATTCACTATGAGCAATCCGTCTTGATCATAGAGGATGGCATTTTCCAAAGTGGCAACCAGTTGCGCGCTGGGCGCATGTAAGACTTTAGGCTCACTCAGGCGCATGGGCGGCACGCGAATCACATCCCCCGCCACAACACGCCGATCAGCCTTCGCGCGCCCCTTGTTAACTCGCACCTCGCCTTTCCGAATCACCCGATAAATAAGCGTTTTCGGGGCTCCCTTCAAGCGCGCCATTAAAAAATTGTCTAAGCGTTGACCGGCCTGATCCTCGCTCACTTCAAAAAATTGCACACCACCCGACATCCCGTATACCCGACTTAAAATTTGCCGAAGCAGTGTAGCAAGAATCGGCAATTGCCATGGAACCCATTACCGGTTTGATGGGTCACTGCTTAAGTGCTATATTCAGCTGCCTGTCCACTGGGCTCGACGCTTTGCATCGGCGAGCAAAATACTAAAACGACACCTGGACATAGCTCAACAGTGGTAAGCCACTGCCGATTAAACCGGGCCTCAGCCAATTTAGTCTGAGGCTCACCCATTGTGTGCTACTTACTTGGCGCGCAATCGTAAGATCAAGAACCTAGAAAAACCCAAAATATTAAGACCCGACCTAGCGGACCTGTTGTGCGCTCGGCGGGAATAGCAAATTTTCAGTTAAGACCTCGGTTTTACCGATTCCAGTTAAACCATCGCCGCAGTCGCGCTGGATTCTTAACTAACCGTGACACGCTTTTCTTAATATTTTCTGGCTGAGAACCGAACCGCTTGCGCAGTACATAGGCGCCAGCCTGTTTGGCCAGTCTCACCCAGCGCCCCGAGCGCACCCCATCCGGTGCTTTACGGAAGCAAGTATTGGTTACAACCAAACTCGCCAAGCAGGTTATTTTCTGCGTTTATTGCGCTGCGAAAGCGCGCTCAGTGTGCACACAAATACCTGAGAGCAAAAACACATGAAAAGAATGTTAGTCAATGCAACACAGCCTGAAGAAATTCGAGTAGCACTGGTCGACGGGCAACGCCTTTACGATCTCGACATCGAAAACCGTCAGCGCGAACAAAAAAAAGCCAATATCTATAAAGGCAAAATCACCCGTGTCGAGCCCAGTCTTGAAGCAGCCTTTGTAGACTACGGCGCGGACCGCCACGGCTTCCTCCCGCTTAAAGAAATCGCTCGCGAGTACTTCAGCCGCCCAGACCGCGAGGGTGACGGGCGCGCGCGCATCAAAGACTTGGTTAAAGAAGGCACCGAAGTCATTATTCAGGTGGACAAAGAGGAGCGCGGCAACAAAGGCGCGGCCTTGACCACATTCATCAGCCTCGCCGGTCGCTATCTCGTTTTGATGCCCAACAACCCCCGAGCCGGCGGCATCTCACGCCGCATCGACGGCGACGAACGCGCCGACCTTAAAGATGCGCTGGGCAAAATTGAAGTCCCAAATGGTATGGGTGTTATTGTGCGCACCGCCGGCGTGGGGCGCAGCGCCGAAGAACTGCAGCTGGATTTGGTAAACCTGATTCAACTCTGGGACTCCATCAAAACCGAAGCCGACCAAAGTTCGGCGCCTAAATTCCTGTTTCAAGAAAGCAACGTTATCATCCGCGCAATCCGCGACTATCTGCGTCCAGACATTGGCGAAATCATCCTCGATCAACGCGAATCCTATGAACTGGCGTTGGGCTATGTACAACGTGTTATGCCTCAGTACCAGACTCGCGTTAAGTTCTATGACGAAAGCCTGCCACTGTTCAACCGCTATCAAATAGAAGGACAAATCGAAACCGCGTTTGATCGGGAAGTGAAACTACCCTCGGGCGGCTCAATTGTTATCGACATCACTGAGGCGTTAGTGAGCGTGGACATCAACTCCTCACGCGCCACAAAAGGCGGTGACATCGAAGAAACAGCCACCGCTACCAATTTGGAAGCGGCTGACGAAATCGCCCGCCAAATGCGGCTGCGCGATATCGGCGGCCTAGTGGTCATCGACTTTATTGACATGCAGGCCCCCCGCAATCAGCGCGAAGTCGAAAATCGCATGCGTGATGCCTTGGCAATCGACCGCGCTCGAGTACAAATTGGTCGAATTTCTCGCTTTGGCCTACTCGAAATGTCGCGCCAGCGTTTGCGTCCATCCCTTGAAGAAACCACATCCAAAACCTGCCCGCGCTGCAGCGGCCAAGGCACAATTCGCGATACCAAATCACTCGCGCTGTCCATTTTGCGCCTCGTCGAAGAGGAAGCAAAAAAAGAACGTAGCGCTGAAATCCGCGCCATCGTTCCGGTTTCGGTTGGCACCTTTCTGCTCAATGAAAAGCGCACGACCATTAGCGGCATTGAATCACGCCATCGCACTCGTATTCTCATATTGCCCAATGCCGATATGGTGACACCGCATTTCCACGTTACACGCCTGCGCGATGACGAGCTCGAGCACCAGGAACTGAGCTACAACATCCGCCTCATCGACGAAGATGCATTAGAAGAAGCCCAAGAAGCCAAATCGGCCCAAGTGACTCACGCGAAACCGGCAGTCACTCAGGTCACTCCGGCCCAACCTTTGGCAGTGGCCGCCGACGAAGCCCCATCCATAGCCCCCAGCGCTCCAAGTGTTTTAACTAAAATAGCGGGGTTTTTAGGCGGATTGTTTAAGAGTGCTGAGCCAGTCCCCGCACCCGTAGTGGCCGCACCAGAGCGCACTCGACAACGCACTCATGAGTCGCGCAATCGGGGCGGTCAACGTCGCGACCACCGAGACACCCGCGACACCCGTAATCGTAAAAGTGAAATAACTGACAACCTGACAGACAACCGTTCAACCGAAGTGCGCGCCGAACGCCCTGCCCGTCCACCTCGCCAAGATAGCCGCCCGGAAACTCGTCCAGTGGAAGATGCATCGGCACGATCCGAAGGACGCACCGCGGAAGCTCGTAGCGACAATCGCCCAGCAGAAGGACGCAACAACGGCCGACAAAACAATCGCGGCGAACGCGGAGGGGAAAACCGCAACGAAGGCCGCAACGATAAACGCGGGAATAGCCGTCGTCGCCCCGAATCAGAATCCACTGAAGTGCCGACTCAAACCCCACTGGCTCTGACTGAACCCGAAGCCATGCCCAGTGCGGAGGGTAGTGAGCAACGTCCACCCAAACGACCCAGCAACCGGAAACCGCGCCCCCAAGAGAGACAACGTGCTCCGCGTAGTGAAGATTTAACCGAATTGGAAGAGCAATTATCAGCGGCAATCGCCGCCGACGTGCGCGTTCGCCAGCTAGAGGAGGTGCCAACCCAAGCCGTTGCAGTGCCGCCCGAAGCAACCACGGCGCCGGTGACTCCCGACGAAATCATCGCCAAATTGGAGCAGGCCTTAACCTCCCAGGAAGTCTCACCTGCGGCTTCAGCGGTCAGTGATACCACTCCAGCGGCGCCTGTATTGCCTCCTGAATCGGCCGCAGCCAACACAACGCAAGAGGTTTTAGCACTCGTAGAATCCGCAGTGACTGCCAAGGAGCCAGCAGCCATCACAGCGGTGGCTGAGATTGCTGCGCCTGAAAAAATTAGCGCACCAGTGCTGGAGGCTGCGGAACCAGCACCCGAAATCGCCTCCAAACACGAGGACGCTCCCCAGCCGCTGCCCACCGAAGAAGCTTCGCCTGCACGCGCTTCTAATGATCCACGCTCCAACCCAAAACCCAAAACCACCACAGCGGTAATTGATGTGAAAGTTGAACGTTTGGAGAGCGCGCCCCTGGACACTGCAGCTCCCGCCGCCATAGAACGCGCCCCGCGCGATCTGAAACGGCCGAGCAATGATCCACGCAAGAGCCAAATCGTCGAATGACAAATGCGGGTCTCAAGGACAGAGGCCGCCGCTTAGCCATACACAAATTTGTTTAATAAAAACAAAATCATAAGAAATACGATTTTTAGCTTGTAGGCAAAATAAAGCTATGTATAATTTGCCTCCGTTCCGGAGGGGTGGCTGAGTGGCCTAAAGCGGCGGTCTTGAAAACCGTTGAGTGTTAAAGCTCCCAGGGTTCGAATCCCTGCCCCTCCGCCATATTGTGGCGTTAGTTAAAGCCTCGCTTAGCGAGGCTTTTTTTTGCCTTGAGGTTTCTCGCAACCTACTGCCTTTTCTAGACTCAAACGGAACTATTGCTTTTCATGCTAGCCTTAGTATCATTCCTTACGACCACCCCACCCTTGGAGATTGTTATGCAGCAGGTTTATTTAGCTAATACCGGTATTCGCTTCCAAACCGAAACCCACCAAGTACTTCGCAATACCTATAGCCTTCTGGCGTGCACACTTGGCTTTAGTGCCGCTACAGCAGGATTTTCTGTCATGGCTGGGCTAGGCCATGGATTGTCTCTTGCATGCTTTATAGCTGCATTGGCATTAGTTTGGTTTGTACTGCCCCGCACTGCCAATTCCGCAAAAGGGGTGGGTGTGGTGTTCGCCATTACCGGTCTCTTGGGCGCCAGCATTGGTCCAATGCTTTCACATTATTTAGCTATGGCTAATGGCGGGGCGCTTGTAATGCAAGCGCTTGCAGGCACTGCTTTTGTATTTTTTGCCTTATCAGCCTACGTGCTTACCACTGGAAAAGACTTCAGCTTCATGGGTGGTTTTTTGATGGTGGGATTGGTGACAGTCTTAGTTACCATTATCGGCTCTCTGATTTTAGGCATGTTCGGCGTGCACATTTCAGGGCTTTCCATGGCTATCAATGGCGTAATTGTATTGTTGATGTCTGGATTCATCCTCTTTGATACCAGCCGTATCATTCACGGCGGGGAAACAAATTACGTTATGGCCACAGTCAGCCTGTATTTGAACATTTTCAATTTATTCTCCAGCCTGCTACAGATTCTCGGCTTCACTAGCCGCGAAGACTAATAAGCCAAGCGAAGGCCTCGATCATCGGGGCCTTTTTCCCATGACCAGTTTTGTACTGCTTATTCAAAGCCCGCCTAGTACCCCCGCTAATCTGCACGCCCTAAATTTTGCTAAAACCCTGCTAGCCCAAGGGCACGAGCTTCAGCGGCTGTTTTTTTACGGCCAAGGCGTTTACACCGCGTTTAGCGCTGCGGTAACTCCACACGGGGAATTCGACGCGGGCGACGCATGGCAGCAGCTAGTCGAAGCGCATCATCTCGACGCTGTGGTGTGTATCGCTGCAGCCTTGCGGCGAGGCGTGCTGGATGAGCCCGAGGCGTTACGCCATGGCAAAGCAGCTAACCTGCTGCGCAAGGGATTTGAACTCGCTGGCCTTGGCATGCTGGTGGAAAGCATTTTGACCGCCGATCGCTGCATGACCTTTGGTTAACCTGTATGACAATCAAGTGCTTGGTCATTTTTCGCGAAAGCCCCTATAGCGGCCTGCGCGCCCGCGAGGGCCTTGAGGCCGTGATGGCAATGGCTGCCTACGACCAACAACCTCAACTGGTGTTTATGGCTGAAGGGGTGTGGCAATTGATGGCTCAACAGGATGAGCTAGAACGTAAAAATCACAGCAAAATGCTAGCCGCCTTAAGCCTTTATGGTGTTGACCAGTTGTTCGTCCACACGCCGTCGCTAATAGCTCGCGGATTAAGTCATGCTGCGCTGTTGTTACCCTGCGAGCCACTCGACAACACAACATTGTCTGCGTTAATCGCCCAGTCCCACAAAGTCTTGAGCTTTTAGCATGTGCCTACACTTAGTTTACCGATCATCTGGGCAATCCAATGCGTTAGCGCAATGCTTGGCGGTTTATGCGCCTGGCGATGCGCTTTTGCTGCTTGGCGACGCGGTTTACAGCCTCCTCGACACCACTCTCAACCTACCACAAACCGTGCTGGCGCTTGGAAATGACTGGGAACCGCGACTTAAGGGCCTGCAGCCACCCAAGAATGCCAAACTAATCGACTATGCCACATGGCTAGACTTGGCCATTGCACATCCACAATCGGTAACCTGGGCGTGAGATGCCGTGAATCCTAGCCCGGCACGCGACCAAGAGGGTTTTTTACTGGACTTACAAGCCTGGAACGAAGACCTAGCCGCAGTCATCGCGCAGGAAGTGGGCGTGCCTTTAGATGCAGGCCACTGGGAATTGGTATACCTCATCCGCTCGTTTTATGCGGAATTTGACCTTTCTCCGTCGATGCGCCCGCTCATTAAATACGCCGGGCAAAAATTAGGACCTGACAAGGGTAAAAGCCTGTATTTTTTGTCGTTATTTCCTGGCAGTCCGGCCAAGTTGCTGGCCAAAATTGCTGGCCTGCCAAAACCGGAAAATTGCCTTTAGCATCGGCCAATCCATGGCTTTTTGACCCTGCCCGCACGTAGCTGACCAGTTATGTGAATGGAGTCATGTCGCCAAGGGTGCAAGCGCATTACACTCTAACGTTTAACCATTCAGCGGCTGTCGTTATGCGCAACTCAATTTCTAGGGCCCTTCTCATCGTGTTTTGCCTAACCTGCGCTAATCAGGTGAACGCGCACGCACGCTGGGCATTAGATGGGCTGGTGAAACCACGCAACAACTCCACGGGCCTGAAAACCGGCCCCTGCGGCGGCATCGCCCGCACCAATACACCCGTGCAACTGCAAAGCGGGTCTGTGGTGGACGTAAAATTCGAGACGGTTATTTACCACCAAGGCGTGTTCAAAATTTATTTTTCGCCGAGCAACGACCAAAATTTTGTATTGTTAGCGGATAACATTCCCGATTACGCCGACAAACCTTTTCAAACCTATAAACTTACGCTGCCAAACCAAGAGTGCAACGGCTGCACCCTCCAACTCATTCAAACCATGCCCGACCATGGACCCAATAGCCTGTACTACTCCTGTGCGGATATCCAATTGGTGAAGCCTACGATGACGGACATAGTGCCGCCGGCGGCTGTAACCAACTTAAGCGCTCAACAACAGGATAAGCATTTAAGTTTGAGCTGGGCCAACCCTAGCGCGGACTATTTTAAAACGCTGGTATTACAGGCCTCTCAACCTGTTCAGGCCACCCCCAATTCAGGCACGGCGTATCAAGTGGGGGATGGCATTGGCAATGCCAAAGTGGTGGCTAATGCCGCAAGTAATCAATTTGCATCGACGGATCTGCCCCTTCAACAAACTACGTACTTTGCCGTGATCGCGTACGACGGCGCGCACAACTACGCCACGCCTAAACTTGCCAGCGGACAAGTATTGCCAGCGCCGAATATCGCACCACAAATTAGCCTGAGCGCCGAACAAAGCACCGTTATTACTTCGCAAATAAATACCGCAGACGGTCCGGTCGTAGTTCAAGCCCGCATGACGGATGCCAATACCACAGACACTCACTCTTATGATTGGTCTGCTAAGGATTACCGCCTTGTGGATACAGACAATAACCCATCAACCTTCACCTTCAACCCCGAAAATTTGCCGGCGGACACCTACAAAATTGTGGCAACGGTGAAAGATTCGGGTATGCCGCCATTGAGCACGAAGGCCACACTCGAGCTGCAATTTAACGAGCCTTTTATACGCGGCGGCGCACTCGACGCATTCTATTGCGCGTTGCTGGCACTGGCGTTGATTTTGGGTGGAGCCAAGATGGATCGATATTGCAAAGACTCAAAATAACCACTGATAAGCGGGGCTAGGCAGCCCTCAACCCTGCCCTGAGCAGCCGCAGAATCTCGCCAGAGCAAACAACGGTGGCGGTTGGCGACAATGATTTCGCCTAACTTATATGCCTAGGTTCAACCTAGACACCTCAGTTGGGCGCCAAAAAGCTGTGCAATCCATTGGTGTGATTAGTGAAAGTTAAATTTGGCGGGCAACCTGGTTGGTTGTTCGCCAAATTTAACTTTTGCTAGGCGCTGCCCGGGGGTTGCGCAGACTTTGGTGATCCAACTGAGGTTTCTAGGTTCAACCCCCATAACAGATGGCTTCGCCTGTTATGGGGGCGCAATCTACTCTAAAGACTCTAGCTCCAGCTCCACTCGGCGATTTTGCTGACGGCCGGCGTCCGAATCATTGCTGGCAATTGGATAGCGCTCGCCAAACCCTTCCGCGCTGACGCGCCCAGCTGGCACACGCTGATCCACAAGAAAATATTTCACAGCGCTGGCTCGCTCCTCGCTAAGCCGCTGATTGGTTGCGTCGCTGCCCACTGAGTCAGTGTGGCCTGCAACGTGAACGCGCGTGTCTTTGAATTCTTTTATGACATCCACCACCGAATCCAACACGCTAAAAAAATCCGCACGAATGTTGGCACTGCCGGTGGCGAAGGTGATGTTGCCCGGCATGATTAGTTTGATATTTTTACCGTCGCGCTGCACCCGCACACCACTGCCCTGCAACTTCTCACGCAAGACTTTTTCCTGGCGATCCATGTAATAACCCGTGCTGCCGCCCACAGCGGCGCCAACCGCCGCACCGCGCAGCAAGCCCTTGGAGCGATCCTGTTTACTGGATGTCAAACCACCCAGCACAGCACCAGCCACAGCACCAATGCCGGCTCCCTTTGCTGTATTACTGGTTTTGCGCTCACCGGTATAAGGGTCGTTGGTGGCGCAAGCTGTCAGTGCTAAGGTCATTAGGGTCACGTAAATTATTTTCATAAAAAGTCCTCGTGGGTTGTAGGTTAATAGGCCACCAGCTCTTTGTAGAACTCGAGACAGTTTGCGCCTCCAGATTCGAATTGCAAATGCATTTCCCCAAAGCCAGCTGGCTTAAACCTAGAAGCCTCAGTTGGGCGCCAAAAAGCTGTGTACTCCACGGGTGTGATTAGTGAAAGTTAAAAATCACGGGCAACCTGGTTGGTTGTTCGTGATTTTTACTTTTGCTAGGCGCAGCCTGGCGCAGACTTTGGTGATCCAACTGAGGTTTCTAGGTTAAATGCCGTAGGCCGTCTCGTTGGCCAGAGGAACATGGCACCGCGCCGCCGTTTCCAGTAACCTTGCGCGCCTGTTTTTAAGGGTTGTTCCATGTTACGCCAAGCATTTTCTTACCTACTGCCAGACGAACTCATTGCGCGCACCCCGGCGCCTGAGCGCGGAGGAAGCCGCTTACTGACGCTAAACGGCGCCACGGGCGAGGTACAACATGGGCAATTTGGTGATCTGTTCGAGCAATTGGACGCGGGGGATTTGCTGGTTTTCAATGATACGCGCGTCATTCCCGCTCGGCTGTTTGGTCAAAAAGCCAGCGGCGGTAAAGTCGAAATCATGGTTGAGCGTCTACTCAACCCGCATGAACTTTTGGCCCATGTGCGAGCCAGTAAAGCGCCTAAACCCGGCAGCCGAATCAATTTAGAGGACGGCACCGCCATTCAGGTTGTGGGGCGCCAAGCGGATTTATTTCATTTGCAATTCCCGCCCGCGGCAGATGTTATGAGCGTGTTAAACGCCATAGGGCACATGCCACTGCCGCCCTACATCGATCGTGCCGACGAACTGGCCGACCGCGAACGCTACCAAACCGTTTATGCGCGCAACCTGGGCGCCGTGGCAGCCCCTACTGCAGGGCTACACTTCGACGCTTCACTGTTGTCAGCGCTGCAAACCAAAGGGGTAAAACTGGGATTTGTCACTCTGCATGTTGGTGCTGGTACTTTTGTACCGGTGCGTTGCAACAATATTCACGATCACACCATGCATTCGGAATGGATGCACCTCGATCAACCCTCATGCGACCTAGTGGCCGCAACCAAACAAGCCGGCAAACGCGTGATAGCGGTAGGCACTACAAGTGTCCGCTGCCTAGAAACCGCTGCTGCCAGCGGAGAACTAAGGCCCTACACCGGCGAAACCAACATTTTTATTTATCCCGGCTGCCCGTTTCGCATCGTGGACGCACTCATTACCAACTTCCATTTAAGCGAATCCACACTGCTAATGTTGGTGTGCGCCTTTGCCGGTTACCAGCGCACGCTGGACGCCTATCGCACGGCGGTGACTCAAGGCTACCGCTTTTTCAGTTACGGCGACGCCATGTGGATTACACGCAATCCGCTGGCCCAGCTTGATCTTCCACCCGCCGAGATGACCCAGCCCCTATGAGCCACATGCACTTTGAATTGGACACCACTGACGGCCACGCCCGCCGCGGACGCATGGTTTTCCCCCGCGGCACCGTGGAGACGCCCGCATTTATGCCTGTCGGCACCTATGGCACGGTCAAAGGCATGCTGCCGCGGGATATTAAAGAGATCGGCGCGCAAATTATTCTCGGCAATACCTTTCACTTGATGTTGCGGCCGGGTACCGAGGTGATTAAAGCCCACGGCGACCTTCACGATTTTGCCCAGTGGGATGGCCCCATTCTCACCGATTCCGGCGGCTTTCAAGTATTCAGCCTAGGTGAATTGCGTAAAATTACGGAAGCGGGCGTTACCTTCAAGTCCCCCATTGACGGCAGTAAGGTCTATCTGGACCCAGAAACCGCCATGCAAGTCCAGCGCGACCTGGGCGCCGATATCGTGATGATTTTTGATGAGTGCACACCCTACCCAGCTACGGAAGCCCAGGCGCGTGAATCCATGGAGCTGTCGCTGCGTTGGGCGGCGCGCAGCAAACAGGCTCATGAGGGCAACCCCGCGGCACTGTTTGGCATAGTGCAAGGCGGCATGCACGAGAGCTTGCGCGCCGAGTCGCTACAAGGGCTAAGGGCTCTGGGGTTCGATGGTTATGCCATCGGTGGCCTCAGCGTTGGGGAGCCCAAGGCTGAGATGTTGCGCATTCTGGATTTTTTGCCACCGCAAATGCCTGCCGATAAACCCCGCTACCTCATGGGCGTTGGTAAACCCGAGGACTTGGTGGAGGCAGTGCGCCGCGGTATTGATATGTTTGACTGTGTAATGCCCACCCGCAATGCCCGCAATGGTCACTTATTCACCCACGAAGGCGTGGTGAAAATCCGCAATGCCACCTACAAAAAAGACACAAAACCCCTCGATAGTCGGTGTGATTGCTACACTTGCCGTAACTTTAGCCGCGGCTATTTGCACCATTTAGATAAATGCGGGGAAATGCTTGGTGCTCAGCTCAACACCATCCACAATTTACGGCACTACCAAGTAGTGATGGCTGAGTTACGCGAAGCCATTGCTGGCCACCGGCTAGAAGACCATGTAAAAGAATTTTATGAACGCCGAGGTAAAACGGGCATTGCATAGTCGATCACTCATCCGCATTAAAAGCTGGTTATAATCGCCGCCCTTTGACACTACCCTAATGCCCACGGGCAAACTCTTACAGTGATTTGGATTTTTACATGAAACCCTATCCGTTTTGGAAGTACCTCATTCTCATAGTAGCCACCCTATTAGGCGGCGTTTACTCACTACCGAATATTTACCTGCCCGACCCCGCCGTACAGGTTTCCGGTTATTCCTCCCAATACAAGGTTAATCAAGCCATATTGGAAAAGGCAGAAGCGGCGCTTAAAGCCGGCCAAGTGCAGATTCTGCGCAGCGAGCTGACAGCCAACAACATCACCATTCGCCTCACCAAAACTGAAGACCAACACACCGCACAGGTGCTACTGGAACAGGCGATTAACGACCAAACTGGCAAGCTAGGGGCCAACTATGTTGTAGCACTCAATAAAGCCGCTACCACGCCAGAATGGCTAACCAACATTGGCGCCAAGCCATTAAACCTAGGTTTGGATTTGGCCGGTGGTGTGCATTTTGTGCTGGAAGTGGACACCCCAAAATCCGTGAATGACCGCATGGTTGACCTCGAAGAAGTGATAAAAAAAGCGGTGCGCGACGCACGAATTTTCAACGTGGACATCAAGCGTAAAAACGCGGAATTCACACTAAGCGCCAAAGACCCTGCCAGCCAAGACGCCATAATTAAAGTCGTTACCGACACCCTGCCCGAACTGGCCCGCACCAGCGGCACCGAAGCCGATGGCTCTGTATGGGTAAAAGCGCAAATAACTGAGCTGGCGATTAAAGAAATCGAAGAACACGCGATTTCACAAACCCTTACTACCCTGCGCAACCGCGTGAACGAACTGGGTGTTGCCGAACCCCTAGTACAGCGCCAAGGGCGCAACCGCATCATCGTTGAATTGCCAGGCATGCAAGACCCCGCCAAAGCCAAAGCCATCATTGGTAAAACTGCAAATTTGGAATTCCGCCTAGAGGCCAACGAAACCTCAACCAGCAAGGAACATTTTGACTTCCGCGATGAAGCAGAACAGCGCCGATTTGGCGGCGCTTATTTGGAGCGCCGGCCCATTGTGAAAGGGGAGGACGTAGTGGGCGCTCAGCCAGGTTTTGACCCAGACACCAGCCAACCTCAGGTGAACATTTCGCTAAGTGCAGACGGTGGTGCCGATATGCACCGTGCCACTTACAAAAATGTGGGGCGCAAACTCGGCGTGGTATTTATTGAATACCGCACCAGCACCCTGATGACCAAAAATGAAGCCGGCGAGCCGGTTGCGCAAACGGTACAGATTCCCGAACGCCGCATTATCAGCCTCGCCACCATTCAAAGTGCCTTGGGGCGAGAATTCCGCACCACCGGCCTAGGGCAAGAAGAAGCGCGCGAACTAGCCCTATTGTTACGTGCAGGCTCTTTGCCTGCGCCCATGAAATTTGTTGAGGAACGGGTAATCGGCCCCTCGCTGGGCGCAGAAAACATTGAGAAAGGCTTGAATTCCGCCCTTTATGGCTTTATCGCCGTAGCAGCTTTTATGCTGTTGGCGTACAAGGTGTTCGGCCTTACCGCCAATATCGCCTTAGTGCTTAACCTATTTTTACTGCTGTCGCTTATGGCCATGTTCGGCGCCACCATCACCCTGCCGGGTATAGGGGGTATCGTGTTGACCATGGGTATTGCGGTGGACGCCAACGTACTGATCTTCTCGCGGATTAAGGAAGAGCTACGCGCAGGGCTATCGCCCCAAAGTGCCATAGTCGCCGGCTTCGACCGCGCCTTCCTCACCATTGTGGACTCGCACTTAACCACCCTGCTAGTAGCTGCCATTTTGTTTGGCGTAGGTACCGGCCCAGTGAAAGGCTTTGCGGCCACCTTATTTGTAGGGATTTTAACCTCCCTGTTCAGTTCGATTATGGGCTCCAGAGCCCTGATTTATCTCATCTACGGCAACCGCCACGTAACCAAACTCCATATTTAATCGCCGAGGAATCCGTTCATGAGCGAACAAAAAAGTATTAATTTCATGGGAGAACCGCTTCGTCGCAACTTGATGATGCTTTCCCTTGCCTTAACCATCGCCTGTTTTGTCTGTTTTGCAGTAAAGGGTTTTCATTTTGGTTTAGATTTTACCGGTGGCACCTCCATCGAACTGCATTATGAGCAAGCTCCAGTGCTTGATGAGGTGCGAGAAACCTTGGTCAGCGCAGGCTACCCATCAGCCGTGGTGATCAACTTCGGTGGCCCCAACGATATTATGGTGCGGGTGCAAAGTGCTGAAGCCGACGAACATCTAGCCAAAAATCTTACCGAAGTACTACGCAAGGCATCAGCCGCTAATAAAATAACGGAAAAACAAAGCGGATATGTTGGACCTCATGTGGGGGAGGAACTGCTAAACGCCGGTGGTTTGGGCCTGTTGATGGCGCTTTTTGGTGTGTTTTTATTGGTTGCCATGCGCTTCCAAATGAAGTTCGCCGCCGGTTCCATTTTGGCGCTGATTCACGACGTAGTGCTCACGCTGGGCGTATTTTCCCTATTCCAATTGGATTTCGACCTTACCGTACTGGCAGCCATATTAACCATTATCGGTTTTTCCATTAACGACTCCATCGTTGTGGCCGACAGGATCCGGGAAAACTTGCGTACCATGCGCGATATCCCCGTAAAAGAAGTTATTAATATTTCCATCACTCAAACCCTCGACCGAACCCTAATGACCTCGGGTACCGCGATTATCAGCGTGTTGGCAATGTTCTTTTTTGGTGGGGACGTTATTCACAACTTCTCCTTGGCGCTTATTTTCGGCATGACTGTAGGAACCTACTCTTCGGTTTATGTGGCTTCTGGTCTGTTGGTAACACTCAACGTCACGCGTGAGGACTTGGTCCCTACTGAGCGTGCCCGAGGCGAAGAAGTTGACGAAATGCCATAAAAAAAGGGCCGCAAGGCCCTTTTTTTATCCTGTTTCTAGAATGCGCCGCTGTATAGGCAAGCTAACCACCTACAACTAAAAACCTCAGCGGTATCACCGTCGCCTGCACCACCCTTGCCTAAGTGAACAATGACGAACAACCCTTACAGTTACGGGTCATTGTCCTAGAACCTCCGTTGGGCGACAACATTTGCACTAATGCTGCTGCAACCTCGCGACTTCCCACATAGACTCACTAGGCAACACCTGCGGCTGACTCACGTCATGCTCATCCAGTAGCGGCTCAGGCAAGGCCGCCTCGGCCATGGCAATAAACAGCGTACCAATTTCTTCACTAATATTCCGTCGCAACTCCATCCAAGACATAAACCACCCTGCTCTTTTGACTCTCGTGAATTGAGTATAGACTCCACTTTTCGGCGGCCTCAGTCGAAATAACTCTAGCCAACAAGCAAATCATCATTAGCGGTTCTAAGGAATTGGCGTGGTCTGGTCATTTATAACATCCATGTTTAGGTTGGCGAAACGCGCCACATCCATTCGTGAAATGGAAGCATCGCTGGCCCGGAATGAACGCATTTTTCGCTCCAGTCACGGCTACGGCTATTTCGACTGGGACCTCGCCAATAAACGCATTCTGTGGAGTGGTGGCTATTGGCGCTACCTCGGGTATAGCGAGGATGACGCTGAAAAAATTTCATTTTCCGCTGGTTATTACGACTATGTGCACCCCGACGATGTCCATCGGCTGCGGGAAATAGTCCATAAATTACTAAAATCCGAAACGCTCATCGGCGAAGCCATCTATAGAGTCCGGCGCAAAAATGGCGGCTATGTTTGGACCGAAGTGCGCGCCGACACCACGCGTGATGACAAGGGCTGGGTAACGCACATCAATGGTATTGCCCTTGATATTTCCAAGCAAAAACAAATTCAACAGGCGCTACTGGTCAGTGAAGAACGCCATGCACGCATCATTGAAGCGTCTAACGACGGCATTTGGGAATGGGTGGTAGCCGACAAGGGGTTCCAATTTACGCGGCGTTGCTGGGAGCACCTTGGATATAACGACACCAGTGAAATTATGGACCTGAACCAGGCCCCACTGGAAGCTTGGCGTGAACGCATGCATCCAGACGACCTTAAACGCTTTGATAAAATCCTCGGTGCACACATTCGCCAACAGGGCCCATTTGATGTGGAATATCGCATTCGCGGTAAAAATGATAAATGGTTTTGGATTCGCGCCAGAGGAAAAATGATTTTTAATGAGCATGGCGAACCGGTGCGCATGTCCGGCTCAAACATGGATATTACTGAATTAAAACTTGCCGAAGAACGCGTATTAAAAGCCAAAGACCAAGCCGAACACGCCAACCAAACCAAAAGCGAATTTTTGTCTAGCATGAGCCACGAATTTCGCACACCGTTAAATGCAATTTTGGGCTATTCACAAATTTTGACGTTGGACAAGCAGCTTTCACGCGAACAAAAACTGCATGTCCAGGAGATTACTCGAGCCGGCGACACCCTTTCACGATTAATTAAAGATTGCCTGGATTTAGCGCGCATTGAAGCTGGTTACCTTAGCTTTATTTACAAAAATGTTAAGCCAACACAATTAATAGAATATTGCCTAACGCTCGTAAAAAAGCAGGCTGCCTCCCGCGCCATTAGCCTAAGCTTTGACCCTGTTGAATTTGCAAATTTCTCACTGAACACCGACCAGACGCGCCTTGAGCAAATACTGTTAAACCTAATCAGTAATAGCGTTAAATATAATCGTGAGCGGGGCCGCGTCAATATCATCTGCACGATTGTTGATGACAGTTATTTCCGTATAACCGTGCAGGACACAGGCAAAGGCATCCCCCTTCACCGTCAGTCTCATATTTTTCAAGCGTTCAATCGATTGGGCGAGGAAAACTCTACAATTGAGGGCAGCGGCGTTGGTTTGGTGATTACTCAACGGCTTATTCAACACATGGGAGGGAGAATTGGATTTTCCAGTGAAGAGGGCGTAGGCAGCCGTTTTTGGATTGACCTACCGCTACAGTCGTCTCTCAATGATCGGCTAATCGGCTCCCAAGACAGCGCCATTAACGACGACGCAGTTCCCGAGCTCCTATGTACGTCGCCACGCCGCTTACTTTACGTTGAAGATAGCCTCACCAACCAACGCATGATGCAGCACCTGTTATCCCGCTACCCACAAATTCACCTTGAGTTGGCGAATGACGCACTGAAAGGCTTGTTTTACGCACGCACCGAGCGCCCTGACGTCATTATCATGGACATTAACTTGCCCAGTATGACCGGCTACGAGGCACTGGAGGTTTTGCAGGCCGACCTAGCCACCGCCCATATCCCCGTGATAGCACTGAGCGCCAACGCCATGAGTCACGACGTTGAAAAGGGTTTGCAAGCGGGATTTATGCACTATCTGACCAAGCCACTGGAGCTGCGACGATTGATTGAGGTATTGAATCAACATCTTTAAGCAGCTGATTGCAGCCTAACTATTGAGCCTGTGAAGCCTTTTTAAAAAATACAGCGCGCCTAACCGGGCACAGCTGCTACTAGCTAATTTTTCAAAAAACTGTGCAGCTGCTGCGCTTATTTTTTGGAACTAAAGGTGCCCTAAATGTTTGCCAACTACTTGCAACAGGGGCTTGAAGACTTTGGGATTTGCACAGACGACATGGCCAGACTCCAGATAATCATTGCCGCCCTTAAAATCGCTGACCATACCACCGGCTTCTTTCACCAACAGAATACCGGCGGCTATATCCCATTGTTTTAAGTTCATTTCCCAAAAGCCGTCGTAACGTCCGGCTGCCACATAAGCCATGTCTAATGCGGCCGAACCCTGGCGGCGAATACCCGCCGTTTGGCCGGCAATTTCCTTCAGGCATTTTAAATAGGCGTCAATATTGTCTAGGCCAAAATCATTAAACGGAATGCCCGTGCCCATAAGGGCGCCTTCAAAACTTTTGCGATTACTGACGCGAATCCGCCGATCATTCAACGTGGCGCCTTTGCCTCGGGTCGCGCTAAATTCCTCGCGTTTCACGGGATCGTAGACGATGCCGTGTAAAATATTGCCCTTGAAAATACAGGCCAAGGAAATAGCAAAATGCGGAATGCCGTGCAAAAAATTGGTGGTGCCGTCCAGTGGGTCAATCACCCATTGGTAATCACTGCTTTGATTGCCGGTAGCGCCACTTTCCTCACCTAAAAACCCATGGTCTGGATAGGCTTTTTTGAGGTGGTAAATAATTTCCTGCTCCGATTTTCGGTCCACTTCGCTCACAAAGTCGTTGCGGCCTTTTTCCTCTATGGGAATCAAGTCAACTCGATCGAGGGCGCGCTCAATAATTTCACCGGCCTTACGTGTGGCTCTTAAAGCCATTGATAACATTGGTTCCATGGGACAACTCAGAAAAGAGGGGGAAAAAGGCCGCGGAGTGTAACATTTGGGCGGGATGCGAGCTAGGGCGCAGCAGCGAAGGACCCTGGGAGAAAAGCCCAATGGGCATAGGAACCTCGGTAGCAAGCCACGCAGCGGAGCACGCCATTGCTGTGCTCTAGGCGAGAAGCTTCAACCTGGCAACCTCAGTTGGATCACCCAAGTCTGTGCAGCCCCGTGGCAGCGCCTAGTGAAAGCCCCAGCGTTGCGCAACCTGGGGGAGATTCAACGCCCAGTTCTAGTTTGAACCACAAGCATTTGCCCAACTGAGGTTTCTAGATTGCAACTATTCAGCACATTTTTCGTTTTCTTACGTCATCCCCGCGTTGGCTGGGATCCAGATGGCAACCGCTCTGAAGCGATTACGATCTTCACTTAAATAAAAACCGCCTATTTGCCGCTGGATCCCCGCCTACGCGGGGATGACGGGGAAAGCTGCTGAATAGTTACTCTAGGTTTAAGCCGCGACGTGACGGTAACCCGCTAGAATTTCGGTAAAAGCTGGGTTTTGATGCGAGACATATTCGATGAACTCACCTTCGCCTTGAGCGGCATCGGCCCGGGTGTCGAAGGGGCCAATATCAATGCCCTCGCGAGTACGGTAGTACCAATACTCCTCGGCCTGATAAAAACGGCTGCGCCTAGCTGGCACAACACCTCGCTCGTCTGATCTGTTCATTAGACCTCCCCGATTTCGCACCAGAAAACACAACTGATGACACGGTTAAATGAGTCTTCTCCAGCACCCTCGTCTGTTGAGTTTAGTCGGCTATTTGCTGCGCCGCATGATAAACCAGCGCTCCGCTGAGAAGACTATTGCCTAACCAGACCCCGCGGTGATAGCAACATTTAGTCTGAGCAATGTAATTGAGCCTAAACCCATCAATTGGGCGCCCAAAAGCGGTGTGCTCCACTGGCGGCACCATTGATGAAAGCCGCACGGCTCAAAACAACCGAGGCTTTCTGTTTAACCTAGGCGAAGTAGTCGATTTTATAACGCGAGGGGACGTTAACTTTCACTGTAGCAAGTGGCAGCTCCTCTTCCTCAATATAGCGATTTGCGGGGCCCTTTTCACCTTGCGCAGGATCGCGACGATTCTGCTGCTGGCTTGACACATCAGAATGACTCAGCGTTATGCCCTGAGCCTGCAGTAACTCTTTAAGGCGCGCCATCGATTGATCCATGGCCTCTTTAACGTTGGCATTCTGAGCGGTAAAAATAATGCTGACTTGATCGTTTTGCATATGAATACGCACGGCAATGGGCCCCAGCTCGGGCGGGTCCAGTTGAATATCCGCCTTCTCGATTTTGTGATCAACCAACCAGCCGGTGCGTTCGGCAAGGTTTTGCGTCCACTGAGCGTGCCCAAAGGCCACTCCCATGGGCAGGGTTATTTTTTCGCTGGGCTGATTGCCGGCCGGCGACAAGAACTGAGTTAAAACCGGATTAGCAGCCCCTTTTGCCCCATCTACCCCAGGTGAAATTGATGCTGGCCCGGGGTCATCCGTCTTGCTCGCAGCGCTACTGCCTGCTGTTGTCACCAAACTACCGCCCTCCACAGTGCCCGAGACGACATCGGCCAAATTTAGGCGTGGCTCATGGCCGCCTCCACCCACCGCTCGGCTAGTGGGTGAGCTCAGGTCTGGCCCTACCTCCATCTTACACATTACAAAATCTGCCTCATCCGTGGTGTTAAGGGCGCCGTCACTCATCAGAGCCTTTGGCTGGTCAGTGACCTTTTCGGTGTTGCCGCTAACAGCTTTTGCGCCCGGCAAAACTGCCGCGAGATCATTTGCTGGAGCATTCATTAGCACATCGGCGGTACCGGGCTGAGCATTGGCCGCGCCATCAACTGCGGGCGGTTGACCGATTCCCCGAGGCAGGGGTAAATCAACGCCGGCCACTGGATCAACGTTAAGCGCTGGAGAATCCATCAATAGCGGCTTTACTGGGTCTATGGCGGAAAGATCCAGAGCCTTCGTAGTGAGGGTGTCAACCCCTTGCTCGGGGTGTGAGGGCATCATGAGTGTTACTCCTAATGCCGCATCCACTGGTGCCGCCTTCAGGTTACTTGGCGCGATGGGTACTTGGATCGACGCATCGGTGGGAGTCACCAAGGGTATTTGGCTCCCTGCAGGATCAGCCGTCCCCAATAGTGAATCGAGTGATGACTCAACTTCCGATTCATTCCGCTCTTGAGCAGCCGATGCGGTGCCGTCACTGGGGGCCGCATCAGGCGTGACCGCCGACATAACATCTTGACGAGTTGTCTCACTGACAGGATCAGGATCAGCTTGCTGGGTCGCCACCGGATGGCGTGCCGCGGACATGGGAGGCGTGGTCGGCTCACGGCTTGCCACAGTGGGTTTGGCCAAATTTTCATCGGCACGATCGCGCGCGGCTCGCTGGTCATCGCGATGCTGACGCGACGCTTGTTGGAGTTCATGTTGCTTGCGCAGCGCATTGACATGACCAACCGATGCTCGCTGTAACGCTGCTTGGAAGTCGCCGTTCGATTGCGCGGAGGCAACGGAGCGCACCGGTGTGCCACCCGGACTAGCCACACAGAGTGTTAACAGCGGTGATACATTGGGGGTTGGCATATCTAAATCCTGTGTCAATACGGCAATAATTTGCCCTTATTATTCACTCAGCAACAAAATACTTCGTCCTGAAGTATTTTGTTCGCGCGGCAAAGCCGCTTAAGGGCACCTCCGGAAATTCACTTTTCGCACCCTCGCTGCGTTATTTTCGTGCGCAGTCGGTCATTTATACCGCATAAACTCCCTCCCTCCGCGCGAAAATGGCTTGCGATCATCGCGAAAATTGAATTTCCGGAGGTGCCCTTAAAACTCCTTTTTTGAGCTTACCGCGTCTACGGCGCGATAAAAAACTTCAGGTCGCCCAATTTCTCCAGCAAGGGTAGTCAACCTAGCAACCTCCCTTGAGCGCGCTAATTGCCAAACCAAAAGGTCGCGACAAAAATAATTGTGCAATTTAACCACGGCTCCTAGGTTCAAGACCGCTCCAATAACCCAATACGCCCCACGTCTGCCGCGGAAAATACTAGGCAAAAAAACCAAACCCCGACGAAGCCGGTTGAAACAAAAAAATCCAGGCCAAGGGCCTGGAATTACTGCCATTATTATTTTTATTGTTGTAAAAGTTGCAACACCTGTTTCGACGAGGCGTTGGCCTGCGCCAACATCGCTTGCGAAGCCTGTTGTAAAACCTGCGCTCGGCTCAACGAGGAAGTTTCCGCCGCAAAGTCAGCATCCATAATCCGCGATTTTGCTGCCGAGGTATTTTCCGAAACCGATAACAAATTGTTGATCGTGAAATCCAACCGGTTATTCGCCGCACCCAATTTAGAGCGCACGTTGTTAATCGTCTCCAGCGCCAAATCCACTACCACAATGGCTTTTTGTGCATGCTCCGCCGTATCGATACTCACATTAGCAATGGCCACACCGAAACGCCCGCCAGCGGTGGAGTTCGCTTCAATTAAACCCACCGTAGCCGGATTCACATTCACCCCTAATTCGATACTAATGGGGTTTTTATTCGTGCTGGTTAATTTAAGACCGGCCTCAATGGTTAGCGCCAATGTCGAGCCTGCAGTAACGCTTGAACTGGTCAGCGTATTTTGCGATGAAGCAATATCCGACTGGATAATCGCGCCGAACAAAGCGCTGGTGGAAGCCAAAATACTATTGGCCGCCGTGGAATAGGCGGCGAGCTGAATAGACCCTTGATCGGACTCGAGAATAATTCGGGTACCCGAAAGGCGCGCTCTTACGCCGGTAAGATCAGTGTTCGCATTGAACCCCTCCACAACATCAGAAGCGGTATCGCCGCTGGCGAGACCCAAATCAATAGCCACACCATTCACAACGATCATGTCAGCGTCACCAGACGCCAGCGTCAGGTTTCCGGTACTCATATCAATTGCCGCGGTGGCAAAGGCATTAGCCACCACACCAGTGTCCACACTACTTTTGTTAATCGCGTCTATTTTTCCTTGCAGGCTATCGGTATCGGCGTTGTCGATGACAGTGCCATTTAACTTCAGATCGCCCACATTCCACTTGGTAGCGGCCTCCGCTGAACCTATACCTACCCCACCAACCACACCTGGCGCCGGGCTTTCTCTAAAACCTAACTGCAGCAAATCATCTACAGTGCCCGTACCGCCTCGGCTTACCGTAATAGGGTCGCCATGTTTGGAGGTCAAAATAATTTGCCCCTGAGCCGAATCCTGAATACTTTGCAAGCCAGCGCCCAAGGTCGGGTCAAACACGTTCAAACCAGTGGCCTGCTCCACCAATTGAGCACTAGCGTCCGTGGTGGCACCGGTTGAATCAATAGCATCCACAAGAATGGTCGAGCCCGAATTGTTGTTAAGTATTAAATGGCCAGACTCATCTTTATCCGCCGATACAATCCCCCCAGTAACCCTGCCAATTTTTTCTATTAAGTCATCTAGGTCTTTGGTGTCGGTAATATTAAATACGTTGTTACCACTGCCGTCGGCAGCCTCTACGGTAATCACCAATTTATTGCCATTTTCCAAGACGCCATTGCCCACCAGGTCGCCCTTAAGCGAGGTATAACCCGTGGCCGTAACACCCAACACATTGTCGTTAATGTTATCCAGTAACGTTTGAAAGGTATCCAGCGAGCCAGTAAAAGAGCCAATGCTTTGCCCGTTGATTAACACATCCGTGTCATTGAGCGAAATCGTAGACAAGCTGGCGGTAACCGGTGCACCTAACTGATCAACACTTACCGAGCCCATACCCAAGGTCTTCGCATCCATGGCCTGAATCGAGAGGTCGATGGTTTGATTGGCCTGCGAGCCCACTTGCAGCTGCACATCACCCAAACTGCCGTCCAGCAACGTCTGACCGTTAAAGGTGGTGGTTTTAGCGATACGGTCAAGTTCCGCAATCAACTGCTGAACCTCGGCATCCAAAGTGGAGCGGTTGGAGTCGTCGTAGATTCCGTTGGCTGACTGGATAGCCAATTCCCGCATACGCTGCAGAATGTTGGTGGTCTCATCCAGCGCGCCTTCCGCGGTCTGAATCAACGAAATACCATCGTTGGCGTTACGCACCGCCTGATTGAGGCCGCGAATTTGCGAGGTCATACGGTTGGAAATAGCCAAGCCTGCCGCATCATCTGCCGCTGTGTTAATGCGTTTGCCCGAGGACAAGCGCTCCATGGCCATGGATAATTGATTACCGGTTTGCACCATCTGACGCTGGGCGTTTAGCGACGACACATTGGTATTAATGACTAGAGGCATAGCTCATCTCCTATTACTGTTAAGCAGCCCAACCCAGACTCAAATGTCATTTGCGGTTACTCAGGTGAACTACGCAAAATGTTGGACTTTCCAGATATAGAGCAATGCCTATGCCAATATTTTTTTAATTTAATAATCAACAACTTGAATACAACTTTTTGCTCAAACCGAACAAAGCGGCAAAGTTTGGTCTACGCCGGCAACCAACCATTGCCGGTGAATTGCCGCCATCCAGCGGCAATTCACCGGCCTACCGCCCTCCCCGTTGCCAGCCGCCGGTGCGCTTTTACCGCCGTTTTGGCTGCGAGAGGCTGGCCTTTACTGCTAGAATTCACGCCCAACTTTACCGTCAGCCTGCTGGCCGCCTTTACGCACACACCCATTGAGAAGCCCTTCCCCCATGACGACTCCTTCCCAAACCTCCCTGAGTTACAAAGATGCAGGCGTTGATATAGACGCAGGCAACCGCCTAGTGGAACGCATTAAAACCGTGGCGCAGCGCACGCGACGCCCTGAGGTAATGGCAGGATTGGGTGGCTTTGGCGCCATGTTTGAGCTGCCTAAGGGCTATCAAGAGCCGGTTTTAGTGTCTGGCACCGACGGCGTGGGCACCAAATTGCGCCTCGCCATGCAGCTGCAACAACACGACACCATCGGTATCGATCTTGTAGCCATGTGTGTCAACGACCTCATCGTCGGTGGTGCCGAACCCCTGTTTTTTCTCGACTACTACGCCACCGGTAAATTGGACGTAGACATTGCCGCCGCCGTGGTCAGCGGCATTGGCGCAGGCTGCCTGCTGGCAGGCTGCGCCTTAGTGGGTGGTGAAACCGCTGAAATGCCGGGCATGTACGAAGGCGAAGACTACGACCTCGCTGGGTTCTGTGTGGGCATCGTCGAAAAATCCAAAATATTGGACGGCAGTAAAGTTCAAGCCGGCGACGCCATTCTCGGCCTCGCCTCCAGCGGCCCCCACTCCAACGGCTACTCGCTGATCCGTAAAATTCTTAAGGTGAGCGGTGCCGACTTGCAACAAGCGATAGGCGACACAACCCTAGCCAGTGCACTCATGGCCCCCACCCGCATCTACGTAAAATCCCTACTGCAATTATTAGCCGCTCAGCCGGTACACGCCCTAGCCCATATCACCGGCGGTGGCCTGCTGGAAAATATCCCCCGCGTGTTACCCAGCCACACCAAGGCCATTATCCACAGCGAAAGCTGGACCCTGCCACCCGTGTTCCAGTGGTTACAGCAGGCCGGTAACGTGGCAACGCAGGAAATGCACCGCACCTTTAACTGCGGCATCGGCATGGTGGTGGTAGTGCCCGCCGAGGCCCAAGCCGGGGTGACTAGCTTATTAGAAAGCTTAGGAGAAACCGTATTTGCACTGGGTACCATCGCCTCCGCCGAAAGCGCAGCACCCTATGTAGACGTCCAATAATTATGCGCATTGTGGTGTTAATTTCCGGCAGTGGCAGCAACCTACAAGCACTGCTTGATGCCTGCGCAAAGGGCGAGATTCAAGCCGCCATTGTGGGCGTTATCAGTAACAAGCCCAACGTCAAAGGGCTAGCGCGCGCCACTCAAGCAGGTGTTGCCACCCAAGTGCTGCAGCATCAAGACTATGCGAGCCGCGAGGCATTCGACCAGAAACTGCAACAAGCCATAGATGCGTATGAAGCGGATTTGGTGGTGCTAGCCGGCTTTATGCGCATCCTCACCCCCGCATTTGTGGACCATTACGCCGGCCGCCTCATCAATATCCACCCTTCCCTATTACCCAAATTCACCGGCCTGCACACCCATCAGCGCGCCATCGATGAAGGCGCTACCGAACACGGCGCCTCGGTGCATTTTGTCACCAGCGAACTGGATGGCGGCCCGGTGATTATTCAAGGCAAAGTGCCCGTCTTACCCGAGGACACGGCAGAGTCACTCGCCCAGCGTGTGTTGGTGCAAGAACACATCATTTACCCGCGCGCGGTGCAGTGGTTTGTCACCGGAGCACTACAACTTACTGATGGGCGCTGCTATTTGAATGGGGCGAAATTGCCGGTGCAGGGTGTGCAGGTTTAAATCGCGCCCCGCGGCAGCCTCCGGATCAGCTCCCGCAATCGAAAGGTTAAAAACATGGCGTCTTTAAGCTCGGCCGCAAAATATCTGGCTGAATACGGTCTGCAGGTTGTATTGAACAACGATACGTCGATGAGCTGCGTGCGCGAAGGTGACCTTTCGCTTGATCTCCAATATATAGGCGACCAATTTCGACTGAGTCATTGGTCCTGCACCCCCGGCCCCGGCGAGAATGATTTCCAAGTTTGTTACCAATCACTCGACGAAGCGCTTCTTGCCGTTTGGTGTTTCTATTTCGCGCCAACAATCGAAATCAACGGGTGGCATATGCCGCTGCACCGCCGGCCATACTGGCAATTACCTCGCGTACTATTTCGAATGACAAATGTTACCCACATTGATGCAGCGCAGTTCGAAAGCATCAGGGCACGACGAGTTTATGATGCTCAAGGATTTCCAACGATGACAATGAACTTACTCAAAAACCACACGGAGAGTAGATTGGACGCTGCGAACCGTTCACAATTTTTGAGGTGCTGGCAAGCCGACGACTCAACATTGACGCTAATGCTACGCCGCGATTTGGACGAGGGTTACATCGTTTCTGATTTGGCAAAGTCAGAAACGACAGGCGCATCAGGATAATAAGGCCCGCGTAATATTTTCCTAATAACAGGTTTAAGAAGCGTCTAACTTCAACCAATAAGCGCAACTTCACACTGCCGGACACTTTCTGCATCTAACATACTAGACTGGCGCTAACGACTGAATGGGCAAGACTATTGAATCTCAATACGAAGACATGGCCGCTTCAACGGGTGCCCACCTGATCTAAAAGCCACCGCAACCACCCTTACCACCCGCACCCCCTATGCTAGAATGCCGCCACTTTTTAACCCGCCACAGGAAACCCTTATGAGCCTAAACCTTGTTCCCACCGGTAAAAATCCCCCCGATCATGTCAACGTCATCATTGAGATCCCACAAGGCGGCGAGCCCATCAAGTATGAAGTGGACAAAGATTCAGGGGCGCTATTTGTGGACCGCGTATTAGGTACCGCCATGCGCTACCCCTGCAACTACGGCTACATTCCCCACACGCTGTGTGGCGACGGTGACCCCGCCGATGTATTGGTCGTACTTGATAGGTCCCTCGTGCATGGCACCGTAGTGGCCTGTCGGCCAGTGGGAGTATTGAAAATGACCGACGACGGCGGAGAGGATTCTAAAATTCTGGCTGTACCAGTAAGCAAAATCACATCGATGTATGACCATGTTAAAAATTACACCGACCTACCCGAAATACTCATTAAACAAATTGAGCATTTTTTTCAGCACTACAAAGATTTAGAAAAAGGCAAATGGGTAAAAATTGAAGGCTGGGCTGACGTGGATGCGGCTCGCCAAGAAATTTTGGACTCTATTGCCAATTATCAAAAAGCAGAAAAATAACTCAGTAAATATTTAAGACTATGCACTACGCTAAACCGCCCAGCGCGGTTTAGCGGCAAACCATTCCGCTAAAAAATTCGCGCTTATCCCCTGCAAACATTTTTTTTGTTGACGCAACCTCTCTCGCCAAAATACTCTTTCCAGCCATTATTTTTGTAAATCAGCCACCGACAAATGCGCAACGTTTGGTGCTACAGCGGAGCTGATGCTAGGCTCCGACAGCCGTTCACCCGCCGGCGCCACCCCCCAATTCCCTGGCTGTACACTGGCCGCCACCGGCGCCTTGCGCTCCTCCGGTTTTAAAACGTCCGCTCCCGCAGGGGCCAAACCAAAATCTTCTACTGCCAGCTCTATTACCGGTAAGCGTGATAATTCGTCGGGGTCCAGCAGAGTAACGCCCGCTGGTCGCAGCTCAAAATTGGCGAACTCATCCAAACGAGAAACCTGTTTAACTGTTTCGTTTGGCGCTAGCAAATTTTGTCCAGTTGCGCTTAGGGCCCAATCCCCAGCGGTAACCGTTGCGGATACCGGTTGTTTTCGATCATTGGGCGCCAGTAAATTTGCGCCGGCCACACCCAACGTCCAAGCAGTCGAAGGCTCCACCGCCGCTGGCACCTGCTCAGCTTTAACAGGAACTGCCGTGGCAACGGCTACCGGTGGATTAACGGCGACCTTACTGGAGCGTACCAGCACCCGCGCGCCGGTTTTTTCAATGGCCGCTTTGTAACGCTGCGCTGCATCAAAATCCAAACCCTTTTTTAAGGTCACATTGCCCGCAACAAATAATGCCGCCACTTTTTGCTCTGGCATTTTAAAAAGGTCGGCCAAACTTTTTTGCACTTGCAGCATAGGTTTTTGGCCAATAATTTCTCCGCTTAAAATTACTTCAAAGGTTGGAGCACTAGCAGGTGTTGAGGAAAATGTTGACTCGCTCACAAATTATCACTCCTCTAAAAATTGACGAAAGCCGCAAAGCGAAAAAATCGCTTGGCAATCAGATTGTTTAATTCTTAAAACACGCGACGCGGTTGGATATATCGCTCTTGCAAATGACACATTGCAGCAAATTTTAGCGCGATTAAAAATCGATAAAAATGCCACAAAAATTCCTAACTCACTAGTTTACAAAGAAAATTTATACAGCTCTCATTTTCAAGTTTAGTGGATTACTCTCACGACCACTGCCAACAATGTTAACTACTGCTCATTTTTTTCACTGTGCCCGCCTAGACAATTTAAGCGCTAGCCCGCCAACCTTCCGAAACATCTTTTTCTTCACACTGGAAGCCCGGCCTATCTATGACCATACTTAGCCTGAGCATGCGGCCCGAAGGGCCGAACTGATTACAGTAGGCTATAGTTTGACGTAACAGGCCTTGGCTAGAATCATAGCCGCTGGAACCAATACTCCATTACACCCCTGAAGGATAGTCATGACTACACTCACCGATCCCAGCATTCAGGAATCCGAGGCGAAACGCTTTTTGGGCCGCGATGCGCAGGAAGCCGACTCATCCGCGTTGGCCTCCAAAGTGCTCGAAGATATTCGCTTCTTACGGGACCGTATAGACCGCATCAAAAAACTCCACAACCCCAATTCCACCGTACTGAAGACCTACGAGTCCATGTTAGCGAGTCGTGAAGCCGTAATTGCGTGGCTACGCGACAACGGCAAGCTGGACGGTCTCAGCACAGGCGAAGCGCTAAATTCCGCTGCAGGTTAGTGACTGCAATCGGTGATGGCGAAATCGCCACTGCAAACTGAACAAACTCCGCAGAACATAGAAGATGCCTCGAGCCACTAAGGCGTCAACATCACCCCCAACAAGGGCGTCAATGCGCCCATATCTTCAATAACTCGAACCACGGCTGGCGGCTGAAAGTACACATGTCGCCACATCGGCCGATATAAAATCACTTGCATGCCAGCGGCTAGGGCGGCCGTCATACCCACCTCAGAATCCTCAATCACCACACAAGCATCAGGTGCTACGCCCATTGACTGTGCCGCTAACAAATAGAGATCCGGTGCTGGCTTGGGGGCGGCCACCATGTCAGCGCTGAACAAATTCCCAGCAAAAAAGTCGGTTAAAGCCGTGCGCCGCAATGAATTGGTCACTTTTATGGAGGAGCCATTTGTGGCCACACACACCGGTTGACTGCGCGTTTTAATCCATTCGAGCACTTCACGCACCCCAGGGATGGCCGTCATCTCTTGATCAAACACCACCTCAGCGGCTTCATCGACGAGTGTCATAAAGTTTTTGGGGGTGGTGTTGGGGTACTGCTGCTCCAGAATGGCCAAACAATCCTGCGTAGTTTTACCCAGAAATAAGGCCTCGCAGGCTTGCGGGGTTAAATGGATTGAATACTTGGCCAATTCCTGAGCATACGCCTTGGCCGCCAAGGCTTCACTTTCCACCAATACACCATCGCAATCAAAAATCACCAACATCTCGTCAACTCACTCTGCAGGTAAAAACGCTATTCGCTAATAAATAGCCTAGCAGGCCTGCGGCAATCGAGAAGCCTTAACGCGGAAGTCGAGATAACACCGCAAGCGCCAGTCCAGCCGATTGTGGCGGCCCGATGCTTCAACTTAGTAACTTCAGCGGCAGGCCAGCACAAACCGACTTAAGCGAAAGCCCTCGCCAAGGCGGTGGGCCAGACAGCTCGGTTTCAACAGCATTGCGCTAAATGTCATGCAGCCGAAGGATACCGCGACCAAGGCACCTGCACATACCGCTCAAATATCTCCGGTAAATTGGCCAGAATGTCTGGCTTAAGCAGAATATCCGTACCCTCAAGCAATTCAGCTAGCGCGTCGAGGGTGAGTGCGCCCTGAAACTGCCTTGCCAGAGGCGCATAACTCAAATGCCAAGGCTCCGGAGCCACCCCAAACTGCTCGCTGCTATAAGGCCGAAAAAACCCGCACTGGCTAGAAGCCAAATAGCCATCCAACCATCGATGCAAAGGTGCCAGCGGGCCGGAGGACTCCTCGCGGGTAAGCTGCAAGCGGCAGCCCGGCGGTAGAAGGCTTGGATCGTAAATATCGATGTCCGAGCCGAAATGGTGCCTTGAGGCGCCGGGCAACGCCGACCAGCGCAGAATAGCGAACAGCTTCTCCCTGTCTCTCAGCAGACTCCAATCCACCGGCCGCCCAGCTTCGTCCAATACTGGGCGCAACCCCGAGGCCTTATTGTTCCATATCGTCAATTGTCGCTGAAAACTGCGGTAGCCACTGGCTATACAGAGGTTTAACCCCGCATCCGCTGCTGCCGCTTTAAGGTGGAGCCATGGCGCGCAAAGCTCGTGATGGATGGGCTGCCCGACGGATTCGAAATCAATATGGGTGGAATCCACCCCTGTGGCCTGCTGGAAGAGAATCATAAGCAATAGGGGCAACCGATAAGAAATAGTGACGGGAGGCGCCAACCTACAGCGACCGACGAAAAAATTACAGATGAGAATTTTGCCCTATTAAAAGTTTGTGTCTACACTCCATTTAGCGTGAATTTAAGACACCACGTCATTCACCAATAAATGGCGGCACCTACCACGCCCGCTCATAATAATAACGCTCAGGAGATATCGAGATGGCAGCTATTCAAAGTGAGTTATTGGGACTTAAAAATCTCGGCATGGCCTCGGTCAATATCTTGCGTGCCATTGGCGTCAATAACTACCAAGATTTATCCGAGATGGGCGCAGTAGAAGCCTACTGCCGCATCAAGGCGCGCGGCATTCATGTGTCCAAAGTTATGCTTTATGCGCTTCAGGGCGCACTGCTGAACGTGCATTGGAACGATTTGGCCCCCGAAATGAAGCTACAGCTGGTGGAAGAAGCCGAATCCCTAGAACAAGCTTAAGGCCCTAGGCTCGGCAAGCCCGGGCCGATATTCCACGACCAACCGTCACAGCAGCACCGGAATTTCGCGACAGAGTTTTATGCCGTCTGGCGAGAGCGTTGCTTGAAAAGCATAAAATTCAACACCCGCTTGCCGAGCCTGGCCACAGAGCTTGGCGTAAGCTGCGTCTATGTGCTCCGCCGGTGCAACAGACGTTATACCTTGATGTTGCACGCAAAAAATTAGCACGGCACGCTCGCCATTTGATACCACATGGATTAATTCGCGCAGGTGCTTACTGCCCCGGAGACTGATCGCATCGGGGAAATAACCTTGTCCGGCGTCCAACAAGGTGACATTTTTGACCTCTACCACACATTTCGCTCGATTCGCCGCCTCCAGCACAAAATCAGCACGACTGTTTTCCAAGCCATATACCACCTCAGCACGGCAAGTATCGTACCCTTGTAGCTGAGTTATCAGGCCATTGGATACTCCTTCAGCCACTAATGCGTTGGCGCGCAGCGTATTAATGCCTGCCAAGTGCCCAGCGAGGGTGGTGACAATCTCCAACGTATGCGGATATTTACGTTTAACGTTAGTGGCCTGTGAATACCAGCAAGGCGTATCCGGCGCTAAGCAATTTTTCATACTGCCGGTATTGGGGCAGTGCACGGTAATCAGCTCGCCTTGCGCGTTTACCATATCCACCAAAAACCGCTTGTAACGCCGCAGGAAAATCCCCTGTTGCAAGGCCTGCTCAAATTCCATGTCTGCATATCTCATCTATAGTTAACACTTTTCAAGCACCGCGACATTACTAACTTGAGAAGTACTGATACCACCGGCTAGATTATTAGAGGTGGCGCGAGAGGGGCGGATCTGATAGCGTTTGCGCCTCGCACCAAGACCACCTTGAAAAAAAATAACTAACCCTTACATTGGGCGGATCTTACAGGGTTGACTCGTCAGCACTGAGGCAGGATCCAGATAAACACACAAGAGGCTCACAACACAATGCCGGACATCCAAAACACTAGCTTCACACTCCACGGCTTTACCCCTTATCAGGAAAAAGCCGGCGAAGACTACATGAGCGACGCCCAGAAGAAGCATTTTAAAAGTTTGCTGCTGGCTTGGAAGCGCGAGTTAATGGAGGAAGTAGACCGTACCGTGTCTCACATGAAAGACGAGGCCGCCAATTTTCCTGACCCAGCCGACCGAGCCAGCCAAGAAGAAGAATTCAGTTTGGAGCTGCGCACCCGCGACCGCGAACGTAAACTGATTAAAAAGATAGACAAGACCCTCGAGGTTTTGGAATCTGACGACTACGGCTACTGCGACACCTGTGGTGTGGAAATCGGCATCCGCCGTTTGGAAGCGCGTCCCACAGCAACCCAATGTGTGGACTGTAAAACGCTCGCGGAAATCAAAGAAAAACAAATCGGCGGCTAAGCCTTTCTGGGCCGGCTCGTCCGGCCCATCTATCCATGCCTGCACCCCGCCCCTACGTTGGTCGTTTTGCCCCTTCACCTACCGGGTTGCTTCATCTCGGCTCCTTGACCTGCGCCCTCGCCAGCTACCTAGATGCTCGGCAGCACGGAGGACGCTGGTTGCTGCGCATAGAAGACATAGACCCGCCTCGCGAGCAGCCAGGCGCTTCAGCAGCGATAATTCGCTGCTTAGCCGCTCATGGGTTGGAATCCGACGGTCCCATTCTGTGGCAAAGTCAGCGTTCTGCGGCCTATCACGAAAGCTTAGATTGGCTGGCCGATCGCCAACTTACCTACCCCTGCGATTGCAGCCGCGCCCGCTTGGCAAATCTCCACTCCATTTATGACGGCCACTGCCGCCAGCACCCAGCTTCACACCCAGCTGCGCTGCGCTTAAAAACACGGGATTTACCCGCCGCTTTTCAGCACATTAGCAGCAATATTGTGTTTCAAGATCGCCACCGAGGCGAACGATTCGAAGATTTAGCCTCCACTGGCGACTTTATTATCCACCGCAAAGACGGCCTTTTTGCCTATCAGCTAGCTGTAGTGGTAGACGACATCGCCCAAAACATCACCCATGTGGTGCGCGGCAATGACCTTTTGGAGACCACTGCCAGGCAAATCTTTTTGTTCAACCTACTCGGCGCACCCACGCCACGATATTGCCACATACCGGTGGTAAGCAATGAACTAGGGCAGAAGCTCAGCAAACAGAACCTGGCCTTACCGCTAAACGAGGCCACGCCTAGCGCAAACCTCTGGTGTGCTTTGAAAGCTCTGGGGGCGAACCCACCCGCCAACCTACTGAAGGCAAAACCGCGGGCCATACTGGATTGGGGGGAGCAAAATTGGTCGCCGAGCCAACTGAGTACGGGCAACATGGTGCCAGGTCACACGCTGTCACCGGCTTTAGAAGTATCGGGCGAACAACAATCCTAGAAACCGCAGCTGAATATCCAAAGCCTGCACAATTTGGTGATACTCAACCGAATTTTGGGTAAAAACTGCCGTCGACCAAAGGCTTAGACGCATCACAATGCCAGCTGCGCCTCTACCTGTTTCAATAAGTATCGACTGCCCGCGGCACTCAAGTGACTATAATCCCGACACAGCAGGATGCCGTTTCTTTTTGCGTAACACAGCGACTGGTCACACAAGAGATCATCAAGCCGGATAAAGCTGACAGAGGGGAACGCCTGCTGAAGCCGACTGACTATCGGGTGATACTCAACATTGCGCTGCTCAAACAGCTCCTGGGGGAAACCGCAGGGTATTTTTTACTTGCGCCATGGAAAATACACTGGCCGTATATTTAAGCATTCCTCTGGCTCAAAATTGAGCGCAGGGGTGTCCACAAAAAATACCACACGCTTTCCCGCTTGCAGCAGACGCTTTAGGGTAAGGTCTAGCGCAGCTTCCAATGCGCGCGAATTAACATCCACCGAGGCGCTGTCAACATCAACTACCTGATGCTCTTCATTTAAAGGTCGAATTTTATTAACGGCGTAACCACTGAGCATAACCGTACGAATGGCGTTGTTATTGATAACATCATTCAGCGCTACGTCCATGAAGCTGTCTTCACAATCAAAAAATTCCCTGCCTAACATCGCCAATTTAAAAACCGGTAGGCACCCATTGCTAGACAGATTTATCGCGTTGTGATGAGTGGCAGCACTTACCTCCGCGAGGCCAGCCGCCAAATGAGAGGAGTGACTATCACCGATCAAGGCGATATCCGGCGAATGGGTGGGGTCCATTATGCGGCAATGCCAGATGTCGGGTCCGCTTGGGCAGGCTGACCAATGCTCAAATTGCAAACCAAAATTCAACTCAGCCACTTGCGCTATCATGCCAGCGGTCATTGACGAACTGCGCGCGGCACCCCGAGTCATGGCTAAAGTACCGGCCACAATCAGCCCAAGCATTAACAGAATTAATACCAAAATTTTGAGCGGCGAGCGCCTCCCAAAGCGTATGGGGCACTCGACACAAACATAGGTGAGCCAAGCCAAAAATACGGCTAAAAAAATTGCCAACAGCCGCAACCATGGGTGCGGTGTGTGGACCTCCATAATTGTGGCAAATGAAAGCAAGGGCCAGTGCCAGAGGTAGAGCGGGTAACTAATTAACCCAACCCAAACCATTAAACGCGACGACAAGACTACTCGATTAAACAGCGCGAACGGCCCCACGAAAATCAACAAACAGGCACCCAAAGTAAGTAAAAGCGCCCACCATCCGGGGAAGTGACTGCGGCCAGCAAACAAAAATGCCGAACCAATTAACACCGCACCCACAAGCGACAAACCATCGCGCACCGGAGGAGATTTTGGGTCTAATAAAGCCTGGATAAAAACGCCAAAAACTCTAAGCCGCATTAATCGGCGTGCCCAAGTATTTTCGGCGTGCTGGCCTATCTGTACGCAGGCCAATGCCCCGCCCAGCAGCAATTCCCAAACACGTGTAACGGGCAAATAAAACGCAGCTTCTTGGTGCTCACCTACGGCCCAAACATTCAACAAAAATGACAAAAAAATAACCACGAGCGTTACATTAAGAGCACTGAAGCGTAGCCGAAGCGCCAGCAGCAATACGCTTGGCCACAGGATGTAAAATTGCTCTTCGACACCAAGAGACCATAAATGAAGCAACGGCTTACTCATCGACGCTGCATCAAAATACCCAGCCTCCCGCCACAAAAGCAGATTAGCCACAAACGCAGAGCCACCGACCATGTGTTTGCCGAGTCGTTGGAACTCCGCGGGCAACATTATTAGCCAGCCCACCGCATAACAAACACTCATTACCAAGATCAGCGCGGGAAAAATACGTAGTATCCGACGATTATAGAATTCCAGAAAACTGAAAGTGCCATCCTTAACACTGCCTAGAACAATGCTACAAATAAGAAACCCGGAAATAACAAAAAAAACATCAACACCAACAAAACCGCCCTTGAGCAACTCTGGAAATGCATGAAAAATTACCACCGCCAATACAGCAAGTGCGCGCAAGCCATCGATGTCGGCGCGATATTTTGGATGAGACATAGGGTTGTTCACGGAGTCTGTTTACCAAGCAACGGTGTCCGGCCAAATCACAACCATTTCGCAAACAATGGCCTCAGCTCGCGCTCGTAAAGCCTCTGTGAGGCATTTTTCATATAACACTCCTTTAGGAACCGAATTAGCTGCCGGCTGATTTTCGCTGTTTGGCGATAGATTTCGC
>CAMCXE010000010.1 GCA_945882995.1 Thalassocella blandensis
GCTGGGGTTCCGCCAATTTTCACTACGCGGATTATCAAAGGTCACCGGGGAATGGAGCTTGGTGTGCCTAGCGTGGAATTTGAAACGCATGGCGGTATTGCGTCTGAAAATCGGGTAAATGGGTAGTACTGACCGAAAAACGAACAAACCTTAACCAAATTGATTATATTTTAGCCGAAAATTTTATTGAGGAAGGAGCTGACGCTGGGTTCGAATTTTTAGTCCGACAGGCTGCTAGAGCTGGAAGAACTACTAGAGCTTGATGAGCTGCTAGAGCTGGAAGAACTGCTGGAACTTGATGAGCTGCTAGAGCTGGAAGAGCTGCTGGAGCTCGACGAGCTGCTTGTTCCGGTTGTGCCCGATCCGCAGGCGGTGAGAAGCGAGGCAGCAAATATGGCGCCAATGAGTTTTTGCATGGTGGGTACCCTAGGTTGATTAATGAAGACTTTTAAAACGGTTGCGATTCTAACGGTGCATTGAATTGAATTGAATTGAATTGAATTGAATGGAAATGAATTACGAATTGGCCAAGCCTTCGTTGGCAAATTCCAAATCAAAGTCCTCCGGGGAAAACTCGTCGCCTAACATGTCGATCATGTCGTCGTATTCGGGGTGCTGCGGATTGGCCATAACCTCTAGCAGTTCGGCGTAACCCGGCGGGCCGCCACAGTCTTCGGGCGGGCAGGCGCGTGCGCCTTGGGTGCATAAAGGTAATACTTGGTTGGGTTGCCAGGGCAAAATGGCTTCTAGGGTGAGCAGGTGCAGCCAGTCGTCGCCAAAGTCATACACGTAGTGCAGGGTGTCTTGTGGTTTTTTAAGCAGTTGGTCTAGGCGCACGTGGCGCTCGTCCTGTACTTCCGCGTCAAATTCGGGGTCGGGAACGCTAAAGCGCAGTCTGCCTTGAAAAAATTCGTGGAGATGGCTGTCGTACCAGCCCATTACGGCCTGAATGGCGTTGTGCAGCTCCGGCAAGCTGATGCGGCTGTCCACCAATAAACGGCGCCAAATAAGGGGCTGAACATGCTCAAGCTGCAGATGGAGTTGAAAGACTCGGCGGAGGGCTACTACCTGAGACACGGCGCATAATCCATAGGAACGGAGAGGGCGCCCATAGTAACGGATTGGCACTGAAAAATGCGCAGGCGTGGAGAGGCTTACTCGAGCAAGCAATAATCGGAATTGCCCAAACCCAGCTCGCCGACGATGGCGGTAATGGTTTCAAAGTCGTATTGGGTTAAACCCGTGTAGATCAGGATGTTTTGGCCAATACGCTCCCATTCGTAATCGCGGTCTTGTTTGCCCAAGGTTTTGTGACTTTGGCAAATGTGTTCCGCCATTTTGAGAATGGCCAGTAGCGTTTTCTTTTTGCCGTCGGCACGTTCATCGGCAAAGGTTTTGTCCACTTTGTGGTGTTCGTGGATGGCTTCACACAGGTAGCGTGGCAGGTTCCAACTTTTGGCGACGTAATAACCCACTACCGCGTGGTTGGTGTTAATCAGCGAATTTTCGGTGGCGGTGATATCCCGGTCGGGGCGCGCATAGGCTTCGGCTTGCACCTGTGGGTACTTTTTAAAGCGCCCCATTAACAGCGGGATGGCGCAATTATGAAACAGGCCTAGTGTGTAGGCTTCGTCAGGGAAGGGAAAACCGATGTGTTTGGCCACGGTGGCGGAGGTCATGGCCACGTCCATGGCGCTGTCCCAAAACCGCCCGAGGGCAATAATGTCGTCGTCCGACAATACGCCGCGTATGGACTGGGCGTTGACGAGGTTCACTACCGAATTCACACCCAACAGATTGACGGCTTGGGTGATGGAGGTGATTTTGTTGGTGTGCTTGAAAAATCGTGAGTTGACGGTTTTCAGAATCGAGCCGGAGAGCCCTACGTCTTGTGAGATAAGCCGCGCAATGCTGTCCAGCGAGCAGTGGGGCGAGAACTGCTCCATCTGCACATCCACCAATACCTGTGGCTGTGGGGGTATGGCCACACCCTGCATGATGTGCTGAATTTGTTCGGGAGTTAGGTCGGTGCTCATGGCGGCGGTCAACAGAAACGTCAATAACTGCAGTCTAGTTCACGGCTTCGGGTGTACAAGTTTTGACCGAAAATTGGGGGCGCCTTATTCCGTTTTGGGGTCCCCGCAGTGATTAGATTAGATCCGCTTAGAAAATAATTGGCCCTGTGAGATACCGCCACTGCCCCGTTGCCATTTTCGACAAGGGAGTAGCCCCCAAGCGAATGCGTTTGACGCTGGTAAATCTTAGCCCGGCTCGCTCGCAAGCATAGTGAATTTGCCCAGGCTGGGGGTTTTTTACGGCAAATCGCAAACGGGTTTCGGTTTGCCAGCTGACTTTGCAAGGGGGTAATTTTTTGCCCTCATAGGTCAAACCAAAATTGAGCAGCTGCAAGCCGGCGGCGTCTAGGCTGCCCTCTACATCCACCACAAATTCTTGTTCAATTTTGGCTTGGTCTTCCGCGGCTTTGTTCTGAATGCGCCAATCTTGGGATATCACCTGCATGCCTTCAATACCCGCCTGCAGGGGTATACAGGGTTTGATCTGCACGAGGTGGCGTTTGAGTTGGCGTATGCCGGAGGTGTCCTGTGGCCAGCGGTTAGCGGCGGTGAGGAGGGCCAGTGTGGCGTCTTTGCCGAGGTCTGCTGGCACATTCATCACTAGGGTGATGGGGCCTGCGGCGGTGGTATTGGCGTCGGGTGACAAACACACGGCTTGCGCCTCTACTTGGTATTGCGGTTCTTCAATTACGACTCCGTCCACGGTCACCCAGCCGCCTTCAATGTACAACTCGGCCTCGCGGCGAGAGCAGCCGGTAATTTGGATCAGGCGTTTGGAAAGACGCATGGGTTCGGTCATAGATAACTCGCAATCAGAGGTGGGCTAACGCCGGATGTCGGCACTATAGCCGTTAAGAGCGCGGTGCGTTAAGGAAGTTGGTGCACCGAGTTGTAGGGAATCTGCAGGCTGAGGGCGGCAGCGAGGGGGACTTGGCGGCGCAATACTTCGAAGGCGCGGATGACGCCGGCGTGAGTGACGATAATCTGCGGCTGTTCAACCGCGGTGCTGGTAATAAAATCGGCGCAGCGTGTTAGCAGTTGCCTAAAACTTTCCCCGCTGGGCGGGGCAAAGTTGGCAAGGTCTGCGGCCCAAGCGTCCAAGCTTTGACGTGGAATTTGCTCCCAGGGGGTTAATTCCCAAGTGCCGAAATTCAGTTCCTGTAGCCGCGGGTCGAAGGTAATGTTGCCGTCGGGAAATAGCGCCCGCGCCGTTTGAGAACAGCGCCGCAGCGGGCTGCTGTAGATGGGCGCGCGGACGGGTTCTGGGAGTTGGCGCAGAATTTCGGCACGGGCCTGCGGGGAGAGTGGCTCTGCCTCAATATCGCTTTGGCCGTAACAGGTGCCCGCCGAGATGAGAGGCGGCGGGTGGCGGATTAAATAAAACGGCACTTGCTAGGAGACATTGTCTTTTGCGCAAAGGGCTCGGCATGGCACACGGGCTGTTAACCTGCCAGCGACCAAACCAACACCACGGTCAGGTAGAAAAATACCTCAGAAATTTGCTGTACGGCGCCCAAACAATCCCCCGTAAAGCCGCCAATACGTACTTTAAAGTAGCGCGCCAAGGCCACGGTTACCACAGAGGCCGAGAGCAAGCCGCTCCAGAGGCTGATGGCCAACAAACCGTGCACGCCCCAAAATGCAATGCTGGAGAGCATCCACAAGGGAATTAACCCCAGCGCGGCGGAGAACATCAGGTGCTCCAAGCGGATATCCGTGGCTAGCGGTTTGCTTTTACTGGTGCCGTCGAACTGCACATAATCCAAGGAATAAATTACCGCCGTGGCCATAAACCGGCTGGCGGCAAAGCCGCACACCAATACCCAACCAAAGCCCATATCGAATTGGGCGATGTTCAGTAATACCAAGTATTTGGTGGCCAAGAGCCCAATTAGCCCCACTACGCCATAGGTGCCTAAGCGTGAGTCTTTCATGATGGTAAGAATTTGGGTTTTGGCATATCCGCCACCGAAACCGTCACAACAATCGGCCCAGCCGTCTTCGTGAAAAGCCCCTGTGGCCAGCACGCAGATCACCATGGTCAGCAACACTGCCAAATCCACCGTAAACACAAGGTTCAGCAGATAAAAACAGCCCGCGCAGAGCAAGCCTAAAATCAAGCCCACTAAGGAAAAATAACGCGCGCCCTCTTGCAGATGCTCGTCTTGAAATACCACCCATTTAGGCGCTGGAAAACGGGTAAAAAACACCCAGGCATTAAAGAAATAGTTGATTTCACGTTGCATTAGTTCGGATTTAAATTGCACGACTCACACCTGCGTTATCAAACGAAGCCATTGAATTCAAGAAGGTCACCGCTGCCGCCACCAAAGGGTAGGCGAGGGCGGCGCCACTGCCTTCGCCCAGCCGCATATCCAGTTGCAGTAGTGGCTCGGCCCCAAGGTACCGCAGCAGCGTTTTGTGACCGAGTTCAAAAGAAGCGTGACAAAATACACAATAGGCCAGCGCATTGCTATGCATTTTCAACGCCGCAAGGGCGGCGGCTGTGGCGATAAAGCCGTCCACCAGAATCAGCATTTGGCGCTCCGCCGCACGCAGCATCGCCCCCACCAGCATCACAATTTCAAAGCCGCCAAAGGTGCGCAGCACCGCAGCGGGGTCGGGCGCCGTTAATGCGTGAAAATCCATCGCGCGTTGTAGGGTGGCGGTTTTGTGCGCAAGGCCCGCATCGTCCAGCCCCGTGCCGCGCCCCACTAATTCGCTCAGCGGTAATCCGGTGAGTTGGTGCGCAATTAACGAGGCGCTGGCGGTATTGCCAATGCCCATCTCCCCCAGCCCTACACAGTTGCAGCCGGTTTGAAATTTCTGCTCCACTACGGCGGCGCCGGCCGCTAAGGCCTCCTCAAATTGTTCAGCGGACATGGCGGCAGCGCTGCAGTAATTGGCGGTGCCTTTGGCGATTTTGGCGTGCACCAGCGGCATATCAGCGGCAAAATCGGCGTTAACGCCGGCGTCAATAATAGTCAGGCCCAAGCCGTTCTGCGCACAAAAGGCATTAATGGCCGCGCCGCCCTGTACAAAATTCAGCACCATTTGTTGGGTCACCGCCTGCGGGTAAAGGCTTACACCCTCCGCTGCTGCGCCATGGTCGCCGGCAAAAATTAGCATCTGGGGTTGGCGTAATACGGGGTACAAATCCTGTTGAATCAGGCCGATTTGCAGCGCAAGGGTTTCCAAGCGACCTAGGGAGCCGAGGGGTTTGGTTTTGTTGTCAATTTTATGCTGCAGGGTCGGCGCTAAACTGGTATCCAGGGGCGCGATACTAAAGTTCATTAAAATTCGATGCCTCGTTGTGCTTTTACGCCGCTATTAAAAGCGTGTTTAATCTCATTAATTTCGCTTACCGTATCGGCCAATTCCAGCAACTCGGGAATGGCGCTGCGGCCAGTTAAAATCACATTTTGGTTTTTGGGTCTGGCACTCAATACTGCCAAACAGTCGGCTAGATTTAAATAATCGAAATCAAACATGTAAGTGATTTCATCCAACAGCACCAAGTTTATGCTTTCGTCAGCCAAAAAGGCGCAGGCTTTTTGCCAAACTTCCTGCGCACAGGCCATGTCTCGTTCGCGGTTTTGGCTGTCCCAGGTAAACCCTGTGCCCATAATTTCGTGGCGCACTTGGGGGTGGTTTTTAAAAAATGTTTGTTCGCCGGTTTTCCAGCTGCCCTTAATAAATTGCACTATCGCCACCTGCTGGCCATGCCCCACCGACCGCAATAAGGTGCCAAAGCCGGAACTGCTTTTGCCTTTGCCGTTACCATACAAATAAATGATCACACCGCGTTTTTCCTTGGCAGCCGCTACCGCGCTACGCACTTTTTGTTGGGTGTCTTGCATGGCCAGTTTGTGGCTGGCGTTTTGGTCTTGGTTGGTCATAAGGACTCCGGAAAAAAGTGGGTAGAGGGGCGGCAGAATGGCATTGAGTGTGAAATTTGGGCATTTTTACACGATCCTAGCACTCCATAACACGAGAGCTGAATTTCCGCGGTCATTCAGAAACCCCACCCCAACCCTCCCCTTGAAAAGGGGAGGGAGCACACAGCATTTAAATCAAGCAAATCCCTAGGGTTGCAGACTTTTTGCCCCTCCCCCTTGTGAGGGGGAGGCTGGGAGGGGGTTTTTGTGGAGGGGAAAATCACCCGAAAAAGCCCACCGAAACCAGTAACTTAATGACATTGGCTATGGCGGCGGTGGTTGGTGCTATTTAACACGGTGTAAAACGCGAGCTTAACCAAGGCTGCCGCCTAAAATGCTGACTCTGGCACACGCGGGACGTAGCATAATGAAAAAATCGCCTAACGCCATCCAGCGGAGACAGGCGGAGTGATTGTTGACAGCCTTAGGACGCGTTATTTTCACCTCCAATTGGCCCATAGAATACCGCCCACATTTTTATATCGCTAAGATTGCCTAAAAATTTGTGCTTTTGACCTGCGGCTACGAAAATGGCGGACCCCTGAGAAAATGAATGCTCTTCTCCTTCAATTTCTATAACGCCAGAACCCTCTAAAACGAAATACCATTCATCTTGGTCGTGTGGTGTTTGGTAGTCAGTTCCTTCAGGTGAGAAGTATATTAACGACATGCTTCCATGCTTAAAGGCTTCAATATCCCAAACCCCATCTTTCCATTTGTCTGTAGCGGGAAGTGGTAGTTGTTTTTGATAGGTATTTGGGCTGAAAATCATTGGTTACTTCCTTCCAAAACAGTTGGTTAAAATTTCAGTCGCGCCCCAATAAATGCCGAGCGTGAAGCGGACTCGTAAGGGTAAACTTCCTGGTATTGCTCATTCAGACCATTAAGCACGCGGCAATAGGTTTGGAATTTAGGTGTGAAATTCCAAGTGGTATTGATGTCTAACACCTGATAACGGTCAAGCTTGCGATTGCCAACATCGATTGTCGAAGATTGCCCGCGATAATAAGCACTGATTCCCAGCTTATCGCCCGGCCCCGCGTATTCCACAGACAAATTGTAGAGGTTTCGTGGGCGCCGCAGTCGCGCCGGGTTAAGATTATCCGCCGCCGCTGTAGCGCTAGGAATATTCGCTTTGTTGTACGTGTAGTTGGCGCCCAGCGTCAAACCGGCCACGGGGCTGTAATGGCTAGCAAATTCCAATCCCGTTGATTCCGCACGGCTCGGCCCTTGCAAATACCCAACGTAATTGGTTAAGTCAAAATAGATTTCATTGTGAATATTGCTGGTAAAGGCGGTGAGTTCTAGGCTGAGATTTTCCACTAACCACTCGCCACCTAATTCAAATCCATCACTGGTTTCCACCTGCAAATGTTGCTCGGCGCCGGGCTGGGCGTTAACGCTGGTGTTGTAATACATTTCGTAAAGACTTGGCGCGCGATAACCGGTGCCGTAGGCGGATTTTAATTTGAGCTTAGCGTCTGCCAACGGAATTAAATAGGCGGTGGCTAACCGATAAGTGCCATGGTTGCCGAAATCATCGTTGTCATCCAGCCGCCCACCTAGCGTGTAGCTCCATTGGGCGTTGGGCATAATTTGCCATTCGGCATAAGCGCCGCGCTGGTCGCGCTGGTGTTCTGCCGCGTAGGTTTTATCCACAAAAAAGTTCGCTTCCGTGTCCACACCAAAGGCCAGCACCACATCATTCGCCAGCTGCAAATCGCCGTTATATTGCCATTGCGACGCCTTGCCCTTATTTAGCCAAAAGCCTGTGGGTTCGCCGGTCAGATAATGCTCGTTATCCACAATATTTTCGCTGAAGGCAATGCTGTGGTGTTGCCTAGCCGTGCTCCACTTTGCGTCTAGTTTTGCGGCGCGATTTTGTTGCTTATTGGCACAGTTGTTAACGGTTGGATAATTGCAGTTATCGTATTGATTGTCGCTGCCCACATAATGGTAAACCGCGCCAACCGACAGTTGGTCGGTTAATTTTTCACGCACTACGCCGTGGTAACTTTGGTTGTTGTAGCCATCGGCATCGTGTGTGGGGTCGTCACTACGCGAATTAAAACCCGCGGAATCTAAAAAATTGCCGCCTAAAGAATAGGTGAAATTATTGTTTTTACCGCGCACATTGCCGGTAAAAACAGAGCTGTCGAATTTACCCGCTTCTAGCTGGGCATCACCTTCAAACGGCGTTTTGGCAGTTTTGCTGAATAAACTGATAACCCCGCCGGCGTCAGCGCTATACATCATGCCTTGCGCACCGCGCAGCACTTCCACGCGTTCGTATTGGCCGGTGAGCAGATTGTCGAAACGTGGAGCAATTTGCGTGCTGGTTGTGTCGGTTAGATTAATGCCATCGAGAAATAGCTTGGTGCGATAAGATTCTTCGCCGCGAATACGCACGGCGGTATCCTTACCTAAACCGCCAGAATTCGACACGGCAACGCCGGGTAGCATGCGCAAGGTATCGGCCAGCAAAGGGTCGTTTTTACTTTCAAGATCCTCCGTGGTTAATACGCTAACAGACGATCCCACGCGCTCCAGTGGTATAGGCGTGCGGCTAGCGGTAACGGTGATTTCTTCCATTGGCGCCGTTGCAAGGGCGGGCAGTGTGGTGAGCGCGGCAATAATGCCGGCTAAATTGCGTGTGGTAGGTTTTGGACAAAAATATGACATGCCATTCTCCCCGAATGAACAATAAGAAAAAGCGAGGGGAGTACAACCGGCAAACAACGACAGGCACAAAATGCGGCGCAACTTGCCAGTAATGCCCGCCGCAAGCTGGTGAATTTCAGGGCCGGTATCCGGGCTTTTGGCGAGCGCGCGCAGGAGATACGCGTACTGCCACAACACCTTCCCATGACGTGTTAACACACAATTCACAGTGGTATCTTGTTGCGGCTTTAACCAATTACCGTTGCGGGGGCAGCGCTGGATTTGCATAACGCACCAGCTTCCCGTTTAACTCTGGCTAGCAGAGCACCTTGAAGGGCGCGCAGTCTACGGGGCCCCTGCGGAACTGGCAAGGCACTAAGCTTGGCGGCTACCGCAATTTGCGCACTATTTTGTGAACTCACGCCATTTACCTCGGCGGCAAATTTGATCCTGCGCACTTAAAGTGTATTTTCCTCCGTTAAACTGGTCGCAACACAATCGGTGGGAGACGGGTATGCCGCGTTATTTACTGCGTAATTGCGTTATGGCTATAGCCTGTACCGGCACCTTTGTGGGCTGTGGTGGCGCGATTCTGGACATGCCGGTTCCAGAAGTGGACGCCTGCAGCGCACCACTTGGCCTAAGGTTAAGCGACACGCAAAGCCTAGTGAATTGGATTAATGCTATGCCTCACCCTCTGACATTGCCGTGTTTTGTGCGCAGCTTACCGCGCCCACTCTATGCCTATTCCACTGCCAGCGGGGAAAGCGCACAGCCTTCCATTGGCGATAATAATCCGCGTGTATTCCTATTTTTCGATAAGTTAACGCTGTCCATAGTGCCGGGTGAACGCTTTAGCACCTTGCCTAGCGGTGAACCGAGTCCGGCGGACCCGGACAAACATAATTTATTGGAAGTGAGTTATAACACTCAGGGCGTTAAATCAATAAAAGGCGAAATTAAGTTTCCCATAGTAAACCCACTGCCGGATTCTGGCCCCTATGAGAATTTAGCCTTTCGAGACACCGCTTCAATCTGCTCACTTTGTCATAGAGGCGAGGTGAAATACGGCGAAATTAATGGTGTGCCGATTTATGAGTCGGACCGTCTTAAACCGCTTGATCCCATTGGTTTTAAGCCCATGCGCACGGATTATGAAGCCTGCGCCACATTACCTGAATCCTACCATTGCAACATGCTGCAGGCTATTTTCGACCCCGGCGAAATTCGTTGGCAGGAATTTCCGGCAGGCTTACCCAATATTTATTATTAGTTGCTGCGATTAAATTGTTGGTGCTGGGAGTTGGGTGAATGAGGCCTGTTGGTGGTGATTAACTACCTGCCAAACTAAAGCAGCGGGCCAGCGTTAATTGCTTTGAGGGGTATGTGAGTAGATTTATCAACGGGCGCGGTTTGTGCCAACCACTCAAGCTCCGCAACCCTTACAACGCCCTGATCCTGCAGGCTATACGCATGCCACTCCAGTTGCGCAGGGGCATGGCACACAGCGGCTACACAGCCGCCAGCAATTTTTAGTAAAGCCGCGCCGGGGGATGCGCTCTTGTCTTCACTTCCGCAGTGCAACCGGTGTTGATCCAATAAAAAATAAAACTCCCGCAAGGGGTGAGCTAATCCTTTGCCGATATATTTTATGTAGGCCTCCTTCAACATCCACAAATACAGCCCAAGGGGGGCATTAGCTGGCTGATTTTCCAGCTGCGCAATTTCCAGTGGATGAAAATTGTGCTGAGCTATTTTCAGCATGTCGGTGGTGCGGTCCAGCTTTTCGGTATCTATGCCAACCGGTTGCGTATGCAACGCCACTACGCTGTAATCGCCGCTGTGCGATAAATTAAAATGCACCCCATGGGGATTAATTTCTGGCGGTAATTCAGGCTTGCCGTAGGCGTTTAGGGTGAAGCGAATATCGCTCAACGCACAGGATAAATACTCGGCTAAACAGGTTTTGAGCAGAATACGGCTGGCGAGAAAAGCGGTTTTGTGCTGGTTGAAACGGTAACGCTCCATGCGTACTTGCTCCTGAGCATCCAAATAAATTGCCGGTGCTCTGACCAAAAATTCGGGGCTCAACAGCAATGTTTGGCAACACCACAGATGCAATTGTGAGGAGGGGATTTGACGCATGGTGGTGAACAGCTCCAACCGTTACGGGGTGAAAACTACGGACGAAAATAGCGGGTCGCCTTTTGTCCGTGTGATTAAATTGATCAGCCTCGCCTGAATTACCCAGGTCGGCGCAAGGCTCTTGGCGTGCCTAGTGCTCACTCATCACACCTCTGCGGCATACAGTTTTTTAATATTCAACAGAAGCTTCACGTGTAAACAACGGATGAATTAAACCGCCAAATAGCCGGCTAAATCACGCGCCTGTTGCGCCGCATTGCCCACATAAGTGGCGGGAGTCATGGCGCGCAGTAATTGTTTGGCTTCAGCGGGAATTTCTAGCGTTTCCACAAAATCTTGAATAACGGCCTGGGTAATTTTTTGACCGCGGGTTAACGCCTTTAATTTTTCGTAAGGCTCTGCAATGGCGTAGCGGCGCATAACCGTTTGTATGGGTTCGGCCAAAACCTCCCAAGCGTTGTCCAAGTCCGTCGCCAATGCCTGAGTGTTAATTTCTAGTTTGCTAATACCCTTAAGCGCCGCGCCATAGGCAATTGCACAGTAGCCGAATCCAACCCCCATATTGCGCAAGACGGTGGAGTCCGTTAAATCCCGCTGCCAGCGTGAAATGGGCAGCTTGCTGGCCAGATGGTGTAATACGGCATTGGCCAAACCTAAATTGCCTTCTGAATTTTCAAAGTCGATGGGGTTAACTTTGTGCGGCATAGTGGAAGAACCCACTTCGCCCGCAACGGTTTTTTGTTTGAAATAACCTAGCGAAATGTAGCCCCAGATGTCGCGGTTAAAGTCGATTAAAATGGTGTTAAAACGGGCAATGGCGTCGAATAATTCGGCGATATAATCGTGCGGTTCAATTTGTGTGGTGTAGGGGTTAAACGTTAAGCCCAATTCCGTAACAAATGTTTTGGCATTCGCGGCCCAGTCGCTGGCGGGGTAGGCGGATAAATGCGCATTGTAATTACCTACCGCACCGTTAATTTTGCCTAAAATCGGCACCGCTTGAATCTGCTGGACTTGGCGGTGTAAGCGTATGGCTACGTTGGCCATTTCTTTGCCCACTGTGGTCGGCGATGCAGTTTGGCCGTGAGTGCGTGCCAGCATGGGTACATCCGCATAACGCTCGGCCATGACCGCAATGGCTTTGACTATGGCTTGCATGTCTGGAACGAGCAGAGCGTCGCGCCCAGCTTTTAGCATTAAACCGTGGCTCAGGTTATTGATGTCTTCACTGGTGCAAGCAAAGTGCACAAATTCGGTAATGGCGTGTAATTCGGCATTATCTTTAAACGCATTTTTCAAAAAATATTCCACGGCTTTCACGTCGTGATTGGTGGTGGCTTCAATATTTTTGATGTCTTGGGCCTGCGCCTCACCAAACGACTGCAATAGATTTTCCAAAAATGCTTCGCTGGCAGCGCTTAACGCGGGCACTTCACTAATATCGGGGTTGGCCGCTAAACGCTGCAACCAGCGCACTTCCACCTCGACTCTAGCGCGAATTAAGCCATATTCACTGAATATAGGGCGCAGATTTTGTGTGCGGCTGGCGTAACGGCCATCCAGTGGCGATACCGCGGTAAGCGCCGAAAGCGGCAGTTTGGCGTGGCTGGCTAAGTTGGGTTGGGTCATGGGGGTTCCTGCGGGAATCGGTCAGTAGTAAATAATTGGGTTGCGTTACAGCGGCAGTGGCTATTGCAACAAATTCTGTTTGGCTTCTTTAATTAATTGGCTTAATGCTGCACTGATATTTTTGCGATATATCAGCAAGTGCCAACGCCGGCCGCCCACTTGGTGCCAGAGTATGGCTGCCCGGATGGCGCACAACAAGAGTACGCGAACTTGATTAGCGACGCGCGGTTGTTGTAAATGTTGATGCTCGCCGGTGACTTGGATGCGGAAACGGAAAGTGCTGATGGTGTCGGTATAAATTTCAGCGAGATTGGCCAGCGTGTTTTCGTGAGTGGGGCCAAACATCTCCAGCTGTGTTAGGGATTTATCTAAACGCTCACCAATAATGTTTAACATGGCTGGCTGGCGGCTTAATTGTTTATGTAAATGCAAAACACCCATGCAATACCGCAAGATATCGCTGCGCTGGGGAAGTGTGCGATTGTCGAGTAGCGTTTGCAGTGTTTCTAAACCTGCCAACATATTCGCTGTGGAGCCAAACACAGTTTCCACCGAGTCAGGATTGCGCACCCATAGGGTTTTTACGCAAATTTCTTGCTCAATGCTGTTGCTGTAACCCGTTTTGGCCAGTTTATCCACCAATTCAATGGCCTGTACCATACCGGCCAGACTGAAGGCAATGTTGCGCCATTTGGAATTGTGTGTGGGTTGCATAAGCTTGAATTGTCCTAGCGGCGTGGCGCCAAATTAAGTTGAGTGTTGAAAAATTGGCTGGCCGATTAGGCGGGCAGAGCGGCGTCAATAACCGCACCACCCAAACAGCGTTCCCCCAGATAAAACACTACCGACTGGCCCGGTGTAATGGCGCGCTGCGGCTCGGTAAAGCGAATGATTATGTTGTTCCCTTGCAGTTCCAGTTCGCAGGCTTGATCGGGTTGGCGATAGCGTGTTTTGGCTGTACAGCTCAACCGATCCTCGGTTGGTGCGTCATTTATCCAATGCACTTGCGATGCTTGCAGGCCATTGGCAAATAGCCGCGGGTGATTAGTGCCCTGCACCACCACCAATACATTACGCACCAAGTCCTTTTGCGCCACATACCAAGGCTCCTCGTTACCGCCAGCTACACCGCCTATGCCTAAGCCTTGGCGCTGGCCGATGGTGTGATACATCAAGCCCTGATGCTCCCCAATGACCGTGCCGCTATCGGTTTCAATGGCGCCGGGTTGTGCGGGTAAATACTGTTCCAGAAAATCTTTAAATCGGCGTTCGCCAATAAAACAAATGCCGGTGCTGTCTTTCTTGTTGTGGGTAATTAAACCTTGTTGCTGGGCAATTTCGCGGACCAGGGGTTTTTCCAATGCACCAATGGGAAATAGCGTTTGGCTAAATTCAGCTTCGCCCACTGCGTGCAAAAAATAACTTTGGTCTTTATTGCCGTCTAGGCCCTTATGCAGGTAGCTGTGACCATGCTGCTGCAAAGTTTGCGCATAATGGCCAGTGGCAATTTTGTCGGCGCCTAACAGGCGGGCGTATTCTAAAAATACCTTAAATTTAATTTCCCGGTTGCACAGAATGTCCGGATTGGGCGTGCGCCCTGCGCGGTATTCAGCCAAAAAATGCTCGAACACATTATCCCAATAATCGGCGGCAAAGTTCGCCGTATGCAAGGTAATGCCCAGCTTCCGGCAAACCTGTTCGGCGTCCGCTAAATCCGCTTTTGCTGTGCAGTATTCGGTACCGTCGTCCTCGTCCCAGTTTTTCATGAACAGGCCCTCCACGGCATAACCCTGCTGCTGCAGCAAAAAAGCCGCTACTGAAGAGTCAACACCGCCGGACATACCGACAATTACTTTGGGGGGCAAGGAAGTCATGGGTTCTGAGGGTATAAAGGTTACGGGGCCGGCATTTTACCCCAGATCCGTCCGGTGCGTGGTAGTGGCGCCGCCGCAGATTGTGCCGCTCATAGCCCGAAACGTTTTGACAAGCTTCGTGCGCCTCCTCTATGCTCCAAAAGACCCTTGTTATCGTTGTATGGCCATAAAAATGCAGTCCTTAATCATCGCCAAACCTTGCAGTCACCACTCACAGGTCAACTGTGCCGACTGCCGCCTCAGCGCCTTGTGCCTGCCTATCAGCTTGCAGATCGATGATATCACCCGTCTTGACGATATCGTCCAGCGCGGCAAACCGCTGCAAAAGGCCGATCACATCTACCGCGCTGGGGAGGCCTTTCATGCCATTTATGCGGTGCGCTCCGGCGCCGTTAAAACCCTTAGCCACACCAGCGACGGCGAAGAGCAAGTTACCGGCTTCTACCTGCCCGGCGAAATAATTGGGCTGGAAGGTATTGCCAATAATGTGTACACCAACACGGCTATAGCCTTGGAAACCTCCGCGGTTTGCGAGATCCCCTTCAGCCGCCTAGAAGAATTAAGTATTAAATTGCCCAATTTGCAGCGCCGTTTTTTGCAAATCATGAGCCGTGAAATTGCGGCGGACCAGCAGCTGATTATACTGTTGGGCAAAAAAACCGCCGAAGAACGCATCGCGGCTTTATTGGTGAGTATTTCCAAACGCAACCAAGGGCGCGGGCTTGCGGCGGGCGAATTTCATTTGCCTATGTCGCGTTCGGATATCGGTAATTATCTGGGTTTGACTATTGAAACGGTTAGCCGTGTGTTTAGTCGCTTGCATAAAACTGGCATTATCCAACTGGATAAAAAACACGTGGTGATTCGCGATATGGCGTCATTACAAAATGCCACCGCGAGCGAAAAATTTTAAAATTTACGCTTGTACATAGCACTCGTTAAAAGGCGCATTTTGCGCTTTTTTATTGTTTAAACTGGAGCAATTCGTGACGCCAGACCAATTCCAAAATGCCCTCGCACTATTCGATGCCGCCAACGCGCAGGACCCACACAGCGAAATCCATAACGGTCAGCCGGTGCCTAAAGAATTGCTCTACGCACAACGCATGACCGAGCGCTTGCTGGCCTTTGCACCTCAGGCCTCACAGCATTTACAACTGGCCGCCCGCGCCCAGCACATTGAACGCTGGACCAGTCAACGCAGTAGCTACCCCGAAGGCCGCACGGGCTATAAACAGTGGCGCGCCGAGCTTATGCTGTACCACGCCAAGCGTGCAGGCGAATTAATGGCGCAAGCAGGTTGCCCGGTTGATGACATAACTCGGGTGCAATATTTAATTCAAAAACGCGCCATGAGCCGCGACGCTGAAACCCAGTGCTTGGAAGACGTGATTTGTTTGGTATTTATTGAGCATTATTTGGCGGCGTTTGCGCAGGGTTACGATGAAGTCAAACTCATCGATATTATTCAAAAAACCTGGGGGAAAATGTCCGAGGCCGGCCACGCCGCCGCGATGCAATTGCCATTGTCGGCGGAAATGGGACGGGTGATTGGGGTAGCGTTGCAGGGGTAGTCAGCGGGTGTTGGGGCTGTGTTTTTCAGTGATCTGTTCAACCTAGAACCTCAGTTGGATCACCAAAGTCTGCGCAACCCCGGGCAGCGCCTTGCAGCAGTTAAAATTGGTGAACAATCAACCAGGTGGGCCACCAATTTTAATTTTCACTAATCACACCAATGGATTACACAGCTTTTTGGCGCCCAACGGAGGTTTCTAGGTTAAAGATAATTTGCGTAATAACCCAAGCATCGTAAAGCGGCCACCTCGCTATTGTGGGATATGGTCCGACGTCCGCTAATATGTAGGCGCCAAACCCTGTCCAGGTACCGCGCTGATTTTCCCACCAGTCTTTAGCCATAGCCGCGAAGAGCAAACCCTCTTCGGCTTCTGTCTCGCGTTTTTTGGCTTGCTTGGTATGGGTTTCGGCGGGGTCGGCCCCTTCTGCTAGCAGGCGTTTGGCCTCCATCGCTTTCTCCCTAGCTTGCTTGAGGCTCACTTCTGGGGACACCCCGAGGGCAAGGGTTTTCTGTTTACCGCCGTGGCGATACTTGAACCGCCAGTATTTGGAGCCGTTGACCTTGACCAGCAAACGCAGCCCGCGCTCATCGGTTAGCCAACAGTCGTTTTGCTGCGCTTTTGCCTGTTATATAGCTGCATCGGTGAGTGCCATGGTGCTACAAATCTCAGTTGAACCGATGTGGCACCAAAAGTAGCACCAAATTGGTCTGGCTGGCAATGGATTCTACTGGACTGAAGTGGATATGCCAAAACGAAAAAACCCGCATTTCTGCGGGTTTCAGGACTGTATTGGATATCTACAGATATTAAATGGTGCCAAGTCCGCACTCGAAAAATGCCCTGTAGCGCCTGTAAATACCTGCTTAAATTTGGTGCTTATGAAAATGTGCCCCCAATTATGCCCCCTTTGGCCAGTCGTTGGCGGGGTTCTGTGCTCACTCAAGTGCGTTAGGCTCGGCACTATATCCTGCTTTTCCCCGTTAACCCAGCTGCTGGCCGCGCGCGCGCGTGGTGTCTTCTGTGAAACCTCAGATGGGTTCAATTACTAAACTCGGAGCTGAACCAGGTCGGTCAATCTGCTAACGCTCAGTTTAGAGAATGTCAGGTTTTGTCAGGTTTCTCGTGGTGATGGTTTTCAAGCAGCTATTCCCAAGGGTTTAACGCTTGCACAAGAGGATACTTGGAAATACATGCGTATCAAGGGCTTTGCTGATTGCATTGGTGTGCTTGCGGCTCGAATTTCCTGTCCCCATACTGAGGCACGGAATTTCGGCTAGCTGGTTTCACAACAATTTCGCAAACCAACCTTGGGTTTACTAGGGTCCTCATGGGCTTTGCGTTGACGATTCCGCTTCGGGGCAATATGGTTGCTTGGGTTTGGTGTCGCTCAGCAAGGCTCTGCTAGCCGACAATCAAGTGACAGAATTTGGGTCTGTTTATTGGCGCGTTTTGGCGCCAGTCTTTACTTGCCCAAACTTGCCGGTACACAATGGGGCGAACAGCTTTTTGAAAGATAAGTCGCGCTAATTTTGGGAAGTGCCATGTCAACCTGTATCAGGTTTGGGGTATCTCTAGTCAAGCCCATCTTCCGCCCAAACTAATCGCCGATTTGGCGCCCTTGAGACCGATGAAACGGTTGCCACTGGCGGACATCCATGGACAGACTCCAGTGAAGCCAATATGCTTTCCGCCATAATCCGTAGATGAACAACAGTGCCGGCTCTGGCTTAGCAATCCGCTGGCTTTGTACGGCATTGAGAACGCCAAGCTCGCGCCAGACTCCCGGGCGCCCAAGGGAAGGATGTGGTAATGAACAACGTATTTGGCTTTCGTGACCAACTCATCCGTGAGTACAGCTTGTTTTCACGAAGTTTTTCCCGAATTGCTGCGTCAGACATCAGCGATGAAATTGAGCGGCAATACGCCGATGGGCGCTATTGGCCGGAACCCCTCGTCCAAATCAACCCAAACTATCAGCGCAAGGGGACGGTGCAGCAGCTGGTTGCTGAGGGGGTTTTGCACAGCGCCTGTGCTGGCCTGTTTCAAGTTGGTAAGGCAGAAGGGCATCCTCAGCCGCTGCATCTCTACGCGCATCAGATGCAGGCGCTGGCCAAGGGTCAGGGAAAGCAGAGCTATGTGGTCACAACGGGCACCGGCTCTGGCAAGTCGCTATCCTTTTTTATTCCTGTCATAGATCGGATTTTGAAGGCAAAGGACCAGGATAGAACCGCACGAACACGTGCCATCGTTATCTACCCGATGAATGCTCTGGCGAACAGTCAACTCGAAGAGCTCGACAAATTCCTTTACGGCTATCCTGCAGGGCAAGAGCCATTCACTGTAGCGCGTTATACAGGGCAGGAGTCAAAGGCCGAGCGTGATGCGATAGCAAGCAATCCGCCTGACATTCTGCTTACGAACTTCATGATGCTGGAACTGATTCTGACTCGCTTTGACGAGGTGGATCGCCGCGTGGTGGATCATTGCCAAGGTTTGGAATTCTTAATTCTCGACGAGCTTCACACCTACCGTGGCCGACAAGGTGCGGACGTGGCATTGCTTGTGCGTCGGCTACGCGAGCGCCTGCAGGCCAACGAGCTTGTGTGTATCGGGACATCGGCCACCATGTCGAGCACAGGGAGCTTGGCAGATCGAAACAAAACCGTAGCGGAAGTTGCCAGCAAACTTTTTGGTGCCGCCATCAGTGAGCAGGACATCATAGGCGAAACACTCGAGCGCGTGACCGATCCACTGAAGGATGTCGCAGCTATACAAGCTAGTTTGGCTAGTGCAGTGGCGCGTACTCAATTCGCATGGGAAGATTTTGAGGCGTTTCGGGTTGACCCGCTTTCGATCTGGGTTGAATTGAATCTCGGAATTGAACTGCCTGACAACGAGCCACCCCGCCGTGCCAAGCCGATGACCATCCAGGCTGCCAGTGAAAAACTGGCCAAGGATGCCGGTTGCGAAATTGATGCTGCGCGATTGGCTCTACAGCAGTTTCTGGTGGCCGCACATGAAATCAGAACACCGCAAGGGCGCCCGCCATTTGCTTTTAAGTTACACCAATTCATCAGTGGTCCTGGCAAGGTACTGGCTACGCTCGAGGCTCAAAATGTTCGTCATGTCACTCTGGATGCTCAGCGTTTTGCTCCAGGCCGTCACGATGAAGGCGCTCAGCTCTATCCGGTGCATTTTTGCCGAGACTGCGGGCAAGAGTATCTGCCGGTTTGGCAGTCAAAGCGGGCACCAACTGCGTATACCCCGCGTGAAATTGATGACATAACGGCAGACGATAACGAAGACGTTCATTACGGATTTCTATGTCCAGCGACATCAAATCTTCCCTATCGCGGCGACATTGAACATCTACCGGAAACTTGGCTGGACCCAAGCCGCGACCAACCCAAGGTCAAACAGAACTACAAAAAAGCTGTGCCTTATAGCGTGAGTGTCGACGCGCAAGGAAACGAGGGGCATGGCGAATCCTTCTGGTACATCCCGGGAAAATTTCGCTTTTGTCTGAGCTGTGGTCAAGTTCACGAAGCACACGGTAAGGACATTAATCGCTTGGCTAGCCTCTCTGGTGAAGGGCGATCATCGGCCACTACCATTCTAACGCTAACCGCACTGCGTCAACTCTTCGAAGACAAGGAGCCGGACAGCGGCCAACCCGACCCACGCAAGCTACTTGGGTTTACCGACAACCGGCAGGATGCTGCGCTACAGGCAGGGCACTTCAATGACTTCGTCTTTTTGCTGACCTTGCGAGCAGGGCTGATTGGTGCATTGCAAAACAGCCATGGAGAGTTGAGTGAAGAGCAGTTGTCCGACGCTGTTTTCAAGGCGCTCGGTTTTGATCGGCTGGACGAAGCCACTTTGGTCGAATACCTGCGCACACCCAAACTTATGGGGCTGGCTCGGCAAGAAGCTCAGCGCACACTTCGCTACATCATTGGTTACCGATTGCTGCGCGATCTGCGGCGTGGTTGGCGTTTTAACAACCCGAACCTCGATCAATTGGGCTTGCTGAAAATAAATTATCGCAGTCTGGATGAGTTTTGTGCCGATGCTTCTGCCTTCGGGAAAAATAGCACCTTAGTGAAATTAAATCCCGCGCACCGAGCCAGCCTGTGCGGTCTGGTGTTCGATGCAATGCGACGGGGGCTCTGTCTTGAGACGCGTTATCTCGATCCTGTCGAGCAGGACAAGGCCAAAACCAGCGCCTACGCGTATCTCAACGAGCGATGGGCCTTTGCCTCTGATGAGCTGTTAGAAACCGCTAAGTACCTGATTCTAAGTAAGCGGCCGGAATACCGCGGCAAACCAAGAATGGATCTGGTGACCGGCGGGGCTCGTTCGCGCATGCTTCGTGACATTAAAACTTCCCCGCTCTGGAAAGAATCGGCTTTTGCGGGCCAAGTTATTACTTGGAAAGATGCTGAATGGGTTGATCTGGTCGAAGCACTCCTGCAGGCTGCTGCACTTTATGGCTATGTTCAGAAGCATTCCATTGATCAACAGTTAGTAGGTTGGCGCCTTAATGCGGCGGCAATGGATTGGCATCTACCACAAGACTCTTCTCAGGGGGGAGATAAGCGCGCCAATCAATTTTTCCGCGAGCTTTATTTGAGCGTCGCTAAAGTATTGCGCCAACAAAGCCATCCGTTATTCGATTTTGAGGCGCAAGAACATACCGCCCAAGTGGATGCTGGGCGCCGGCAATTGCTGGAGCAGCGCTTTCGTTACACCGATAAAGATCGTAAAGACTGGGCCGAGAATCCCGCACATGATGCTCCCCTTGAGCGACTCCCGGTCATGTTTTGTTCACCCACCATGGAATTGGGTGTGGATATTTCTGCGCTGAATACCGTGTACCTGCGCAATGTTCCGCCCACGCCAGCCAATTACGCACAGCGCAGTGGTCGCGCTGGCCGCTCTGGGCAGCAGGCATTGGTGATTACCTATTGTGCTTCGTTAAGCCCGCACGACCAGTGGTTTTTTCATCACGCCAACGACATGGTGCATGGCATCGTCCGCGCGCCTACGCTGGATCTAGCCAATCGAGACCTAGTCGAAAGTCATTTACAGGCTGTCTGGCTGGCAAATGCCCACATTGCACTGGATGTCAGCATTGCCCCAATGTTGGACCTTGACCAGCTGGGTAAGCCGCTTATCAAATCCTACCACGATGCACTGAATGATCCAGCGGTCACACAGCGTGCCCAGGCCAGCGCAGCGCGGGTCATTGCTCAACTCCAGCAGGAGCTGGCAGGCAGCGATTGGTTTTCTGCCGATTATGTACAGAAAGTGATTGAGCGTGCGCCTCAGGCATTCTCCGATGCACTTGAGCGTTGGCGTGTCTTGTTTGATGCGACGCGTACGCAGATGAACATGGCCGACCAGATCGTCAAGAGCCATACGGCATCGCACAGTGAGCGCCAAAATGCACAGCGTCGTTATGGCGATGCAGCGCGCCAATTTGCCGTTTTACTCAAGAGCGGCAACACCCAGAACACCGATTTCTACAGTTACCGCTACCTGGCTAGTCAGGGTTTTTTGCCGGGTTACAACTTCCCGCGTCTGCCACTGATGGCTTGGATTCCCGCGCGTGGTGGGGCTTCCTCCAACGGCAAGGAGGATGAGGGCAGCATGGTCAGTCGTCCACGCTTCCTTGCCCTGTCCGAATTCGGCCCACGCAGCCTGATCTATCATCAGGGCCGTATGTACCGTGTGGTTCGGGCCAAACTAAACGTCGGCTCGGCCGACCACATTTCTGGCAACAGCCAGCTCGCTACCATCTCTTCACTAGCCTGTAGTCAATGTGGCTACGGCCATTTGGGCGAAGCGGGTGGCGCACAACCCTTGGTCAATCGCTGTGAGAACTGTGATGCTCTGCTCACCGAGCACGATTGGGTGCGCGAGCTGTATCGCATAGAAACCGTGGAGACGGTTGCTGTAGAACGAATTTCCATCAATGACGAAGATCGTCAGCGTCAGGGGTTTGAGTTGCAAACCACTTACCGATTCCTGCCGGGGCCAGACGGTGTTCTACAGCAGCGTAAAGCCGAGGTTCGGCATGGTGACGAGGCACTGGCTGAGTTGACCTATGCCCCAGCTGCCCGATTGTGGCGTATTAATCGCGGCTGGCGCAGGCGCAAAAACAAAGAGCAACTTGGTTTTTATATCAACCCCATTACCGGCACCTGGAGCAAACAGGACGAACCGGGCGGTGATCAAACCGATGGCACGGACGAGGGGCTGCTCGACAAGGTGCCCAACCAGCGCATCGTTCCTTTCGTTGAAGATCACCGCAACCTGCTCATACTTGCGCCGGTTCATGCTTTGTCGATTGAAGCTATGGCGACCTTACAAGCCGCGCTCAAACGCGGCATTGAGATGACCTTCCAGATTGAGGAGTCTGAGCTGGTTGCAGAACCTTTGCCCAAAACAGATGAACGCCGCGCGTTGATGTTTTACGAAGCGGCAGAGGGCGGCGCAGGGGTGCTCACCCGAATCGCCAGCGACCCAGCCAGCTTGGCGCAGGTCGCCAGCCACGCGCTCAAGCTACTTCACCACAATGTGCCGCAGGGGGCGTGGAAACTTGAAGATTTGCCCGCACTGGAACAAACCAATGCGCTGGGCAACCGGATCTGTGAGGCGGGCTGTTATCAATGCTTACTGTCCTACTTCAATCAGCCCGATCATGAAAACATCAACCGTCGCAATGTTGATGCGCTGAAGGTTTTGGTTGCGCTGGCCAATGCAGAGGTGAAACCTAAGCAGGTGCCACCGCCAAAACATGAGGATGAACCGAGCAATGATCGTCTCCAGCATTGGCTTGATGTGTTGGCGAAATCAGGCTTGCGCCACCCAGATGTCACGCAGGTGCCCGTCAATCAGGGGGCTACCATAGCCGCAGGCCAATACAAAACAGCCCGTGCTCTAGTTTTTCTTGATAGCGTTGACACCGAGACTACCGCCTTGCTGACAGATAAAGGCTGGCAAGTGCTGAACTTCTCCGACCCAACGCAATGGCACGCACAGTTCGCTGCCCACCCCGATGTGTTCGGTCCAATAGAGCAATAAAAAATTGAGAAACCGCAATGACCCAGCTTGAACACGATTTTATGCCCGGCAACCTGGTCCGTGCCCGTGGGCGCGAATGGGTCGTGCAAAGCGAATCCCGCCGTGACTGGCTGCGCTTACGCCCGCTCGGTGGTGCGGACGGCGACACTATCGCCCTGATTCCAGAGCTAGAACTGCAGCCTGTTGAACCGGCCACATTTCCTTGGCCGCAACCGGAGCAAGCCGGCAACCACGCGGCAGCACTGCTGCTGCGCGATGCTCTACGTCTGAAGCTGCGGGCGGGCGGCGGCCCATTCCGTTCGTTTGGCAACATCGCCGTGGAACCGCGGGGTTACCAGCTGGTGCCCTTGTTGATGGCGCTGCGCCTCACCACAGTGCGACTGCTCATCGCCGATGACGTAGGTATCGGTAAAACCATCGAAGCCGGGCTGATCGCCCGTGAGCTGATGGATCGCGGCGAAATCGCTCGCCTAGCCGTGCTTTGCCCGCCGCACTTGGTTGAACAATGGCAAAGCGAGCTGGAAACCCGCTTTAACTTGCAAGCGGTTGCACTCACCTCGGCATCAGCCGCGCGTATCGAGCGCGATATTCCCCACGGTGTCAGTTTGTTTGATCACTACCCCGTCGTGGTGGTGAGTCTTGATTACATCAAGAGCGAACGCCACCGCGAGCACTTCCTTGCGATTGCACCAGAGTGCGTGATTGTGGATGAAGCGCATACCTGTGCTAGCAGTGGTGCAGGCAAACAATTGCGCTTTGAGCTGTTGCAGCGCTTGGTGAAAGACGCGGAGCGTCACCTCATTATGCTCACCGCAACACCGCACTCGGGCGATGAGGCAGCATTTTACAACCTGTTGTCGTTGCTAGATCCCCGCTTTATAGCCCTGCAAAACAGAACCTCAGCCAATGACCCTCTGCGCCAAGAGCTTGCGCGCCATTTTGTTCAACGCCGCCGAAAGGACATCGCCGAATGGCAAGCTGAAACCGGCGATGGTCGTGGCTTTCCCCGCCGCATGAAGACCGAAGTGACCTACCAGCTCAGTGGTGACTGGGGTGTATTCTTTGATTCGGTGCAGGACTATTGCCGCGAACTGGCCGAAACCATCGAACAACAAGGCGAAGGCCGTGGCCGTCTAATCTGGTACGCCACACTTGCATTGTTGCGTTGCGTCGCCTCTTCACCTGCCGCAGCGGTCAAGGCGCTCACCACACGACTGGAAGGCAGCCTTGAGAAAGACGACCTCCTGGCCGACCAACGCCTACACGATGGCGAAGCTGATGATCTCGACTGCAACGACCTAGAACCGCCAGCTCAACTGGAAGAAACTAGCTGGCTGCAAGGCTTGATCCAAGAGGCCCAGCGTCTGTCCGGCAAGGCCGGGGACCCTAAACTGGCCGCGCTCATCCGGCATGTCGATATTTTGCTGAAAGATGGCTACCACCCCGTAGTGTTCTGCCGCTACATCGCCACCGCCCACTACGTGGCCGAACACCTGCGCAAAGCTTTCCCCAAGTCCACCATTGAATCCATCACAGGCGAATACGCGCCGGAAGAACGGCGCGAGCGAGTCGAAACCATGGGAGAAGGCGAGCCACGCATTCTCGTGGCCACCGACTGTCTATCCGAAGGGATCAACCTGCAACATCTTTTTACCGCAGTGGTTCACTACGATCTGGCCTGGAACCCCACCCGTCACGAACAACGCGAGGGCCGAGTTGATCGTTTTGGCCAGCAGGCGGCAGAAGTGCGCTGCACCATGCTGTGGGGGCAAGATAACCCCGTCGATGGCTTCGTGCTGCACGTCATTTTGCGCAAGGGCGAAACCATCCAGAAGGAGCTAGGTGTGCTGGTGCCCATGCCAGAAGACGAAGCCCGTATTAATCAGGCACTGGTGAAAGCCGCCCTGATGAAGCGCAGTGATTCCCGCCACCCCACACAGAGCAGTTTCGACTTTGGCGAGCCCGAACGCATCCTCGCGCCACTGCAAGCCCAATGGCAAGACGCGTTGGAAAAAGCCAAAGCCAATCGCACCGTATTTGCCCAGCGTCGTATTCGCCCAGACGAAGTGCTGCCCGAGTGGCAAAAACAGCAAGAAGCGCTCGGCACGGCAGCCGATGTGCAGCGCTTTATGCACAGTGCCTGCGCGCGTCTGAATGCCCCGCTGGAACCCATACGTAAACAACAGTACCGCTTTTTGCCGCAGCACCTGCCCGAGGCATTGCGCCAGCGTCTCGACGATGAGGGTATTAGCAAACCACTGCTGCTGAACTTTGATGAACTCCACCGCAGCCACCCGCTGGTTAGTGTGCTGGCTGAACACCTGTTAGAAACCAGCCTAGCCACCGATGGTCAAGGCTTGCCGAACCAAAATGCCAATGTTGCCGCGCGCTGCGCTGCCACCCTCACCGATGCGGTCGAAGTGGTCACTACCATCTATCTGCTGCGTCTGCGTCATCAGTTGGGCTATGTGCGCCGTCGCCATCCCTTTCAGATGATGGCCGAAGAAACAGTGGCCCTAGCGGTGGCTGGTCGCAGTAATCCGCAATGGTTGCAGGGCGAAGGTGTGGCGCAGCTGTTGGAATGCACACCCAGCGGCAACTTGCCGGCGGAAGCCGTGCAGCGCGAAATTCGCACCGCGCTGGAGTTTATCGCCGCCCATCCGCAGCAACTGCAGACGCTTGCCCAGCAGCGCGCCGAAGCGCTGCTTATCGACCATCAGCGGGTGCGTCAAGCGGCAAAAGACGTGGGGCAGTACAGCGTGAGCGCATGCTTGCCGGTGGATGTGATGGGCGTGTATGTCTTGTTGCCGGACAGCCTATAACCATGATCGAACTGCCAACACACGAAACGGAAACCACCGAGTTCAAAAAATCCCTCGCCGAATTGCAGCAAGGGCTAATTTCACTCGCGGCCATGCTCAATAAACACGGTCAGGGGGAGCTGTGGTTTGGCATCGCACCCAACGGCAACGCGGTGGGGCTGACGATCAGCGAAAAAACGCTACGCGACGTCTCCCAAGCGATTGGTGCGCATATTGAACCGCGTATCTATCCCGTCATTGCCGAGCAAAAAGTAGGCGACAAAAGCTGCCTGTATATTCGTGTGACGGGCCAGCAAAAACCCTATTTTGCCCAAGGCCGTGCTTACATTCGCGTAGCTGATGAAGATCGGCAAATGAGTGCTCGCGAGTTGGAAAGTCTTATTCTCAAGCAAAACCGTGCCGCCCTGCGCTGGGATAACGAACCCAGCGCCTTGACGGTGGATGCCTTGAACGAAACCAAAATTCGCAAATTTGTTGAGCGCGCCCGCCTGCCCTGGGACAACGCCAGCAATGCACTTACCAAACTCGACTTGCTACACGAAGGCAAGCTGACCAATGCGGCGGGTCTGTTTTTTACCGATACCCCCATTCAATTGCGTTGTGCCGTGTTTGCCAGTACCAGCAGCGCCACCATCATCGACCGCCACGATTTCGACGGCGACATTCTCGAACTGATCGAAGAAGCTGAGAAATACACCCTTAAAAACATGCATATCGGTATGCGCCTTGAGGGCCTGCGCCGAGTGGATGTGCCAGAAATCTCCCGCGAAGCCCTGCGTGAAGCGATTATTAACGCCTTTTGCCACCGCGACTGGCGCGACCCCGATTACATCCAAATCGCCATTTACAAAAATCGTATTGAAATTCGCAACCCGGGTGGGCTCTACGATGGTTTGACCCTAGAAGAAATGCGCAAAGGTAATGTGTCACACCGCCGCAACCCACTGATTGCCGAATTATTTCGGCGCATTGAAATGGTAGAAGCCTGGGGGCGAGGCATGCCCCTGATACTGGAAAACGCGCCTGATGTTGAATTTAAGGAAATCGCAAAGTTATTTGTGGCTAGCTTCGCGCGGCCTAGCTTTGCGATGGAAACCAGCCCAGAAATGCTGGAAACTACCCTAGAAACACCAGAAACTACCCTAGAAACACCAGAAACTACCCTGGAAACATCAGAAACTACCCTAGAACCACAAGGCACCACCCTAGAAACACCCAATAATCACCCAGAAAACACCAATGCAAGGGTATTGGCACTGATTCGCCAGCAGCCGGGCATCACCACACCGGCCTTGGCTACTGCAATTGGCCTCAGTACCGACGGCATCAAATATCACCTGACTCAGCTCAGGCGCAGCGGCAAACTTCGCCATGTTGGCCCAACCAAAGGCGGGCATTGGGAAATCATCGAGTCACCATGAAAAAACTCCGTAAAAACCCCACCGCGCTCAACCTGCCCACCCTCACCTTGGAAGGTGGCCTATTTCTGCCCGACCAGCTGGAAAAAGCCGCACTCGGCAGCGCGCAATGGCAAACCGAAGCCGACTACGGCACGCCCAAGGGGCTCAAACTTAAAGACGACTATAGCCGCGCCTTTCAGCTCGCCTGTGCGCAATGGAAACACTTCGCCGCCCAACTCGAACGCGCCGATGTGGACGCCGCCAAGCTCACCAACACATTCGTGCAAGAGTTGCTACGCGATGGTTTCGGCTACACTAACTTGCAAACCTGTTCCGGCATCACCCTAGGCGACCGTCACTACCCAGTCACTTTGCTGGCCGGCAGCGTACCCGTGGCGGTGGCACCCCACACACAGGCGTTACATGAACCCGCTGCGCGATTTGCCGTCGCAGGGTCCGGTGCACGTAAAAAATCCGCCTTCATGTTCACGCAAGAATTCCTTAACGCCAGTGCAGATCACCTCTGGGGCATTGCCTGCAATGGCCTTAGCCTGCGCCTGCTGCGCGATGCCGCCACGCTCACCCGCCCAAGCTTTTTGGAGATTGACCTCGCCGACCTCTTGGGCGGCCAACGTTATGCCGAATTCGCCAACGTCTGGCGCCTACTGCATGCCAGCCGCGCAACACTCCCCTCGCCCTCTGGGAAAGGGGCTGGGGGAGAGGGTGTCAACCCTGCCGAATGCATCTGGGAAAAATGGCGCGCGGCAGGCCAGATAGAGGGCACCCGCGTGCGCGACGGCCTGCGCCTAGGTGTCACCGACGCCTTGCTGATTTTGGGTGAAGGCTTTATCCAGCACCCAGCCAACGATGCCTTACGCAGCGCACTGCACAACGGCGAACTGAGCAAAGACGCCTACTTTCAGCAATTGCTGCGCCTCATCTATCGCCTGATTTTTGTCTTCAGCGTCGAAGAGCGCGGCCTGCTGCACCCCCGTTCCCAAGGGCAAAACGACAGCAAAGACGCCCAAGCCGCACGCCGCGCCTACGCCGAAGGTTACGCCCTGGCCCGCCTGCGCGATTTGTGCTTAAAACGCCGCGCCCGCAACCGCTTTGACGACCACTGGCAAGCGCTGCGCATTGTCTTCAAAGGCCTTAGCGAAGGCGAGCCGCGCTTGGCATTGCCCGCCCTTGGCGGCCTGTTTGCCGCCAGCCAGTGTCCGGCGCTCGACGCCGCCAGTCTAACCAACGCTCACCTACTGGCGGCCATGCAAAACCTGCGTTGGGCCAGCCACAAGGGTGTATTGGCCCCAGTGGACTACCGCAATATGGGCCCAGAAGAGCTGGGCAGCGTGTACGAAAGCCTGCTGGAACTGGTGCCGGAGATAGACCTCCCAGCGCGCCAGTTTGGCTTTGTTGGCTTCACTGATCACCCCTCTCCCGCTGGGAGAGGGGCTGGGGGTGAGGGTGCAGTCAAAGGCAACGCCCGCAAACTCACCGGCAGCTACTACACCCCCGACTCCCTAGTGCAGGAGCTAATCAAGTCCGCCCTCGACCCGGTCATCGCGCAACGCCTTGCCGCCCAGCCCGAAACCCCCATCGAAGCGCTGCTCGCCATACGGGTCATAGACCCCGCCTGTGGCAGCGGCCACTTCCTATTAGCCGCCGCACGCCGCCTAGCGGAAACGCTGGCCCAGCTGCAAGCACCGGACGGCGAGCAAACCGAACAAGGCTACCGCCACGCCCTGCGGGAGGTAGTGAGCCGCTGCATTTTTGGCGTAGACCGCAACCCCATGGCCATTGAACTGGCCCGCACCGCACTCTGGCTGGAAGGTTTTGAAGAAGGCAGGCCGCTCGGTTTCCTCGACCACCACCTGCAAGTAGGCGATGCCCTGTTAGGGCTTACCGATCTCAAGGTGCTGGAGCTGGGCATAGCCAAAGACGCCTTCAAAGCACTTTCTGGCGACGATAAAGAAACCTGCAAACAGCTCGCTAAAGCCAACGCCGCAGCGTTGAAGGATCTAGAAAAAAAGCGCAACAGCCGGCAGTTTGTGTTGAATCTGCACGACGCCACCAGCTTGTCCGCATTGCAAAACCTCGAAGCGCTTCCAGAAAACACCACCCAAGAAATCGCCGCCAAAGCAGCCGCCTACCACGGGTTTCTGGAACAAGCCAAAACCAGCCGCCTAGCGCACGCCGCCGACCTACTCGTGGGCGCCTACCTGCTGCCCAAAACACTCTCCTCTCCCTTGGGGAGCGGGGCAGGGGGTGAGGGTATCCCCACCAGCGCCACCCTCTATCTCACCTTGCTGGGCGATACCCTGCCCACCGCTCAGCAAGGCGCACTTGCTGCCGCACAAGCCATATGTGTGCAGGCCCGCGTGCTGCATTGGCCACTAGCCTTCCCGCAAGTGTTTGCTGGCGGTGGTTTTGATTGCGTACTCGGCAACCCGCCCTGGGAGCGTATCAAGCTGCAAGAAGAGGAGTTTTTCGCCACTCGGAATCGCGATGTGGCGCAGGCCAAGAACAAAGCCGAGCGCAGCCAGCGTATTCAGTGGTTGGCCGAAGGCATGTTAGCCAAACACCTGCATTTTTCCGCACGCCCTGAGCTTGTCGAAGGGCACGAATGCGAGGCCGAACAGCGCCTGTATGCTGAGTTCATCACCACGCGCCGCATTGCGGAAGCCACCAGTGTGTTTATGCATGTAAACGGGCCAGACGGCGGCCGCTACCCTCTCACGGGTGTGGGGGATGTGAATACCTATGCGCTGTTTGCTGAAACCATCCAGCAGATCACCCACGCCAGCGGTCGCGCAGGTTTTATCGTGCCAACCGGCATTGCTACTGATGATTCAACCAAAGCATTTTTTGGCCACATTACTCAAACTGGGCGCCTTATCAGCCTGTTTGACATCGAGAATCGCGACAAGCTATTCGCCGCAGTTGATAGCCGTATGAAGTTTTGCCTACTCACCCTAGGTGCCGCCCAGGCCGCCGAATTCGTGTGCTTTGCCAGCCAAGTCAGCCAGCTAGCCGACCCACGCCGCCGCTTTCGCCTCACGCCCGATGAATTCCGCCTCATCAACCCTAACACGCTCACTTGCCCCGTATTCCGCAGCGAGCGCGATGCCGAATTGACCAAAAAGCTCTACCGCGCAGCGCCAGTGTTGATCCGTGAAGGCGTGTGGCAAGGTGAAGGAAAGAGCGGAAAATTAATAATGCCCGCGCAAAACCCGTGGGGCATTTCGTTTATGGCCATGATGCACATGTCGGCTGACAGTCACCTATTCCTCGACCACCCCGCCGCAGACAGCCTGCCCCTATACGAAGCCAAAATGATCCACCAGTTCGACCACCGCTGGGCCACCTACCACCCCTCTCCCGTTGGGAGAGGGGCCGGGGGTGAGGGAGAAGGCAGCCGCGATGTCACCCCGCTGGAAAAAGCCGACCCCGCCTATGCCGTCACCCCGCGTTATTGGGTCAGTGCGACGGAAGTGGACGAACGCCTCACCAAACGCGACCGCGAAGGCAAAGTGCTCTGGCGCTGGGAGCGACAATGGCTGATGGGCTGGCGGGATATTTGCCGCGCTACTGACGAGCGCACTGTGATTGCAAGTGTGGTTGGGATGGCGGGGGTGGGGAACCAGATGCCGTTGATGCTGTTTGCCGAGCGACAAAACCCGCAGGAATATGCGCTGTTGTTGGGTAATTTGTGCGCTTTAGCGTTTGATTTCGTCGCCCGACATAAAACTGGTGGTACGCACATGAACTACTTTATTTACAAGCAGTTGCCAGTACTCCCGCCGAACCACTACACCGAAACCGACCTCACGTTCATTGTCCCACGAGTAATAGAGCTCACTTACACCGCCCACGACCTGAAACCCTGGGCGGAAGACTTGGGCTTTGATGGCGAACCCTTCCCCTTTAACCCCATCCGCCGCGCCCAACTGCGCGCCGAACTGGACGCCTACTACGCCAAACTCTACGGCCTCACCCGCGACGAACTCCGCTACATCCTCGACCCCGCCGATGTGATGGGCGAAGGTTACCCCAGCGAAACCTTTCGCGTACTCAAGAACAAAGAAACAAAAGAATTTGGCGAGTTCCGAACCCAGCGACTGGTGCTTGAAGCGTGGGATAAATTAGAAATTGGAGAATTGAACTGATGCTTACTCATCTACATATCAAAAACTTCAAGGCTTGGAAGGATACCGGCCCTATTCGGCTTGCACCTTTAACCGTTATTTTTGGAGCCAATAGCGCTGGCAAGAGCAGCTTGGGGCATTTACTGCTGGCACTGAAGCAAACCACATTGTCGGCAGACCGAAAACGGCCGCTACATTTGGGCGATGACAATGCCCTGATTGATTTAGGCACCTTCGCAGAATGCTTGCATAACCACGATTTGCAGAACGCGCTGGAATTTGAGCTGGGATGGAAAACGCCAGGCAAAGAGCTGGAGGCCCGCGACCCACTCAGCAAGAAAAAATTTACAGGTGATGAATTACAGCTTTCAGTCACTCTTTCCGCAGATGCCAAACAGCAGCCTAGGGTGGAGAAGCTAACCTACGAACTGGTGAAAAAAAATATAAATCAGCTTGTTGTTGAATACGGCAAAGACGATAAAGGTAAGATCGAAATTACATCAAACGAGTACAAATTTGTGCGCAATACGGGTAGAAGCTGGCCGCTGGATGAGCCAGACAAGTTCTATCGAATTTCGGACCAAAGCCGCGCGCGATTTCAAAATGCGGAATTCCTGTCGGATTTTGCGCTAAATACAGAGGCAGCGTTGAACAGCATTTACTACCTTGGGCCGCTTCGCGATCACCCCAAACGCATTTATTCATGGTCGGGCGAAACACCAGAAAGCGTGGGACAAAAGGGTGAGTTCGCCGTTGCCGCCATTTTGGCAGCCAGTGCGCAAGACCGGAAACTTAACCGAGGGCCTAAAAAGCACCTAACCCGGTTTGATGCGTTTATTGCTCAATGGCTCAAAGATTTGGGAGTGATCGAAAGCTTTGACGTGAAACCGGTAGCTGAAGGCCGAAAGGAATATGAGGTGGTGGTCAAAACCCACGCTACCGCCAGTGAAGTAAAAATTACCGACGTTGGTTTTGGCGTGTCCCAGGTTTTACCGGCGCTTGTTCAGGCCTTCTATTGTCCGCCTAATTCCACAATTTGGATGGAGCAGCCAGAAATTCATTTGCACCCACAGGTGCAGGCTGAACTAGCGGATGTGTTTATTTCTGCCACGCAGGCTCGCGAAAGCACTAAAGAGCGGCATGTTCAACTAATTGTCGAAAGTCATTCCGAGCATTTTCTCAATCGGCTGCAGCGCCGCGTAGCCGAAGGCACTGTAAAGCCAGAAGATGTGGCCGTGTATTTCTGCCGTCGCACAGGTCCAGCCACAGAGCTGGAACCACTGCGCCTAAACATGTTCGGTGAAATTGAAAACTGGCCAGAGAATTTCTTCGGTGACGAAATGGCGGATATTGCTGGCCGCACCTTGGCGGCAATGCAACGCAAAAAAGAGCTGTCCAAGGAGGCGGGCAAATGATGAGGGCAGTCATTGATACCAATGTGTTGCTGGTGGCCAATGGGCAACATACGGATGTTTCTGAGAGCTGTGTTATCGCATGCGTCAATCGACTACAGGCGATGCAAAACGCTGGCGTCACCGTGATCGACGATAGCTACCGCATACTGGGCGAATATCAACACAAAACCAGCCTCAACCCGCCTAAAGGGGTTGGTGATGTATTCCTAAAATGGCTGCTACGCCAAACAGGAAACCCTTTGCGCGTGGAGCAAATCAGTTTAACTGAGTTGGCTGATAATGAATTCGCAGAATTCCCAGACGCTACCTTGGAACCTGCGTTTGACGCTCCGGATCGCAAATTTGCGGCAGTCGCTCACGCTCATCCTGATAAGCCTGTTATTTGGCAGGCAGTGGACTGCAAATGGCTGGACTGGTGGGCTGCCTTGCAGACAAAAGGCGTTCATGTCGAGTTTTTGTGCCCACTGGATACTTGCCAGTTCTATCGCAAAAAATTCCCCAACAAACCGCTGCCGGCACTTCCGGACTAAGCCATGCCCGACTTCTTCCGCTTCCCCCACACACCACACCTCGCTTGGCTGGGCGAAGGCTCGCCGCGGGACGACAAGGTCTTGTTGCCCACTGAGGTGACGGCACTTCTGGCCGGCGAAGTGGTGGTGGAGGAAAAGCTGGATGGGGCGAATGTCGGTCTGTCACTTTCTTCGGCTGGCGATCTGCGTGCACAGAACCGCGGGCAATATCTGGTGGAGCCCCACGCCGGGCAGTTCAACCGCTTGCCTGCATGGCTAGCGCAACACGGCGAACGCTTGCGCTCCCTTCTCCAACCCAATCTCATTCTTTTTGGCGAGTGGTGCGCTGCGCGCCATTCGCTGGACTACGCCGCATTGCCAGACTGGTTCCTGCTATTTGATGTGTATGACCGCTCGGCAGGCCGTTTCTGGAACAGCACAGGCCGCAATGCCCTGGCAAGCCGCGCAGGTTTGGTGACTGTGCCGCAGGTGCTGCAGGGTAAGACCACGGTGACCGCACTCAAGCAGCTGGTTGCAACAACACAGAGCCATTACCGCGAAGGCCCGCTGGAGGGGGTGGTCATCCGCCGCGAATCTGCCGACGGGTGTGAAGCCCGCGCTAAGCTAGTCCGCCCCGACTTTACCCAAACCATCGACACCCACTGGCGCAAGCGGGTGATTGAGTGGAACCGAATCCGAAACGAAAAATAGTAGGGATAGCTCATGCCATTGTTTACCACCTTAACAATTGAACGCCTGTGTTCCAAAATTTGCGCCGCAGAGCGCCACGTGATCTTGGCTGCCCCTGGCATAAGCCTTCCAGTGGCGGAGGCGCTGCTGCAAGCCAGCCAGCGTTTGCCAAGGGGTGCGGTACAAGTGGTGCTGGATGTATCGCCCAGTGTGGCACGGCTGGGGTATGGCGATCATGCGGCGGTTGAAAGGCTCGCCACGGCAGGTGTTCCCGTTCACCAGCAGTAGGGCTGCGCATCGGGGTATTGATTTGCGACGATGCCGGTTGGAGCTTTGCGACGTCACCCAGCTTGGTGGAGGCTGACCCGTCTGGCGACGGCGATGGTTTCAATGCAATTGCCCTTACGGCAGCCCAGGTTGTGGTGTTGCGTGCTGAGCTGCCTGCAATCGTCAAGACTGGTGAGCACGAACCCGTACCAGAATATGCCATTGTGGGTACTGAGCGGGTAAGCGAAGCAACTTTGAAAAACGTGACGCAAGCACTGGAAATTGCGCCGCCACAGCAATTTGATCTGGCCCGGCAAACCCAGGTGTATGCCGCACTGATTCAGTTTGTGGAACTGACCTTTGAAGGTTTCAACATTCAGAGCAAGCGCGTGCAATTGCCTAAAACGCTGCCGCTGATCGCCAGTAACGATGAAGCGGTTAAGGATCGCTTGACCGCTTCGCTTAAAGTGCTGGATGAAATTGAAAAGCCGAAAGCGCTACGTGAGGTAACTGCGCAGCTGGAACAGCTCCGCAAGGCCTACCTTGTGCCTGTAGGACAGGCCGGGCGCATTATGCTCAAGTCCAAACGAGAGGGTTTTGAAAAGGAACTGAAGGCGATAGAGGACAGGCTGGATGCCTGCAAGCAAACGCTGGCTATGGAGCTGCAAACTGCGCTTAACGCTGTAGTGGATGCGATCGTTCCTGAGTTGACTCGTGCTGTGCTGGCCAATCCGCCTCCGCGTTTTCGCGGCTTGTTTCCAGAAACTGAGGAGTCGGCGGCAGAATTCGTTAAACAAGAATTGGCCAAGACTTTCCCCTCGGCGGATGCCCTAGTTGCAGGAATGAAGATCCAAAAGTTTTACAAGGACGTGACTTACGCAATGCTCAAGGACGCGGATTTCTGTGAGCGGGTGATGAAAGTGATTCCACCCTCGGTGTTAAAAGGCTCGTTGCTACTGGAGCATGTGGCGGCAGAGTCCATTACGGCGATAGTGTGAGCGCGGTTACACCAGCAGGAGATTGCGTCAAATGAATCCGCTACAGCGCACGCTCATCGAAAAAATGGGCAATGACAACGGCTTTGAGCATGTACTGGCCTCTGACCAGGCTGCGGTTGTTCTAGCCTCCGCCAAGCACCCTGCCCGAGCAGTGGTTACCACGACCACCAGCGGGTTCTGCGCCGAATTTTTGTCCGCCTCTCCCGTACTGGTCTTCGAATTGTTACGCAGTTTTCCTCAAACGATCACTGAACCAAATCGGCTTTTTGTTACAGGCGAGGCTGGTTTAGCACAGTTGTTGCGCAGAGCTGCAAACCTTTCACGCGTGTTGCCCAGCCAGGCGGCCAACGAATACCAGCAAGCAGTGGCCGCAGAACTAGCGGAACTCCCTGCAGGCCTTGCCGGTACCGAGGTCGAGCGTATGGTTCGCCAGCGCGTCGGACAAAACAAGTTTCGTGACGCCATGCTGGATTACTGGGGTGGTGCATGCGCGGTGACAGGTGTGGCCATACCAGCGGTGCTGCGTGCCAGCCACGCCAAGCCATGGGCCGAATGCGCGACGGACGCCGAGCGGTTGGATGTGTTCAACGGCTTTTTGCTCAGCGCCAACCTAGACGCACTGTTCGACCGCTTCCTCATCAGCTTTAACGAGCGAGGTGAGCTAATAACGGCGCCTGCCCTAGCAGAAACCGACGTGCAGCCACTGGGCATTTCACCCGGTATGAAACTGCGTTGGGTCAATGCGCTGCACCAGCCGTATCTGACGCTACATCGCGAGCGATTAGCCCAGGTCTAGTTGTTCGTCTAGTCATGCTGATGCTTGATGCGGGTTTGTAGAGTGGTTTATGCAGTGCGCCAATGTCAGGTTTTGTCAGGTGTTCATGGGGTTTGGTGCCGTTTTGCCTGCAGGCCGTTAAGTGCCACTCTGGCTTTGCCCTCCGCTGTTTTTGGCCCAGTGGATTTCCCGCCGTGGAATTTACAGCGGCCCGATAAATACAAGTCAGTGCGTTTACAGGGTGTACCTTTGCGGGTTTTGGCGCCGCAGGCCATACCGCGTAAATCTTCGGGAAAGGGTGGGCATTGCGGGGCTGGGTGGTCATAACCGGTGGCGGCCCAACGGTTATGTATGGCAAATGATTCAAGGAAGTGCTCCTTATAGCGGCGGCGCATTTCTGGTGTGGAATAATTCATGGGCGACCTCATCAAAAATCAGTGTAAATCGACGCTATTGTTTGAGCGCACCTCAAACAAATCGCCGAGTAAAATGTGAGGATTTTTAAGGATTTTAGTCTGTGCACCAAATCCTGCAGTTACTCAAAACCTTTCCAGTCCAGCGTTTTGTTTTCCATGGTGGCGCGCAGGTGTTCATCCAAATAGTCATCGATACTTTGGTCGGGGCGTCGAAATGCTACGCTCTCCCACTGGTCAATATCCTGAGGAGTAGGGCAGGGATAGACCTCGCTACTCCCTCTCCCCTGATTACGCTGTTCGTTATTCGCACTTTTTTGGCCTCGCATTGAATTTGGCGTGTAAGTCGCGTCAGGCCTGGGTTGTATTGAGTTGCTTGCCGAATTTTTTTGCCGAGGTGTTGCCGAACAAATGTCGACGCCGTGTCGAGGAATTGCCGAACACTTGCCGACGTCATTCGGCAGGATTAAGCATCCCAGTAAATAGTCATGGCTTAATTCTAGCGGCCTGCAACTGGCTTTGTTTAAGGCCACGCCATTTTTGGTTTCAGCACTTATCAACACTTCACCCAATTTGCCCAAGTGCTCATGGAGTTCTGACAGTCGCCGAGGAAGTGTAAATCCCACTTTTTCCCAGTAGGAAATCAGTGCTGAACGCCGCTTGACGCGAAAGTGGCCCTTGGGTAAATCCTGCCCCTTTTTCGCTTTAGCTGTAGCGCGTGCATAAGTTATTTCCGCGTTAAAACACATCCGGTAGGATTGCCCGCTTAACACATCGCAATAGCTTAGGGTTACCCCGGGCTTTAATATTTCTCCGCTACGGTAGCGGCCCACACTGAACTGGCTGTATTCAAAAATTACTTCATCGCTCAGTCTCGCCAAGTCTTTTAGCAAATTGGGCCGGTTTTGTTTGATCCAGCATTTGGTTAGCAACTCGCCACTGGCGGGTCGAATTATCAAGCGCCCACTATCAACAGCGACAAAATCTCCTTGCCGCAGTAGTTGATCGAACAGGGAATTCACACCTAACCCCATCGTCGCCACCCTATGCGGATAGTTTGCGGTCGGTTTCAAGCTGCACTACCAGCTCTCGGATTTGTGCATCATTTTTACCGGCAATACGCGCAGCATTAAGCGCATTGACTTCACTGGCAGGCCAGCCCACGGTGCGACCGCCTAGGGAGACAGGCTTTGTCCAAAGGCCCTGATTAATACGCAAATAAAGCGTGGAGTGGGAATGGCCGCAAGCGGACTTAACGGCGGGTAAACGGAGGATGGTCTTAGGCATGTTTAAACCCCTTGGGGTGTTGTTGAACATGCGATCAGTGTTGGTGAATTTAATTGCTAGAAAAAGGCTCGTCCAGTGGAGGCCGTACACCATCCCATGGGAGACTGTGCACTATCCTATGGAGAACGCATACTCGCCACGGGTTGTAACGAGCGTTTCCACAATTTGGTTTGCAGTCTCACTGTTCACCTAAGCTTCTTATTTATGGATTTGGCGTGCGCGCGAATCCAATCGGTTACAGTTCTTGGCTCGATAGTCTTTACAATGAGTTCTTTTATTAGCTTCTCAGAAAAATATTTTCCGGCTTTTGCTGCGCTTGGAAAGCGGTCAGGATTGGCCGCCCACTCCGCGCATACATAACTCTTGGCCCTATAGGTGGGGGCATGTCGTTTTTGGTTAAGTATTTTAGAGTGCTAGAGATTAGAGTCTCAAACCCGAAAAAAATTTAAAATAATGCTTGACAATGGCGGCCAAAAAATTTTCGTGCCCTTAATAACATTTTAAAAAATGTTATTCAGGGCACGTCCTTCAGAAAGTTTTCGACAACTATTCTGGAGGACAAATGAAAGCCAAAGAATCTACAGCCATACTAGCCGAGATTTGTGATTGGATCACAATTCTGGCGCAAAGCCTACCACCAAGGGCCATCCGAACATTTCTAGAATTAT
>CAMCXE010000011.1 GCA_945882995.1 Thalassocella blandensis
TGACGTCTTAACCTCGGGCAGTAAATACAGTGAACAACGCACCGAGGTTTCTACCGGCGCGGCTTACGTACATGACGCCTCCACGTTCAGCTTAGGCGTCACCAACTCCACAGAGAAAGATTACACATCTAACACCTTGAATTTAGGGCTCGGCCAAGATTTTTTTGGCGACCTCACCACCCTTTCCATGGGTTATGTGGTCGGTGATGATAGGGTCATGATCAATGGCGACGAAGATCAACCGGTACAATTCGAACGCGACCAAACACACCAGCGTTTCAGCCTTGGCTTAAGCCAAGTTGCCACCAAAAACTGGGTAATTGCCTCGAATGTTGAGTCAGTTATCGACGCAGGGTATCTCAACAATCCCTATCGTTCAGTACGTTATTATGACGGCACCGGAGCAGGCTGGCAGGCCGAACGTTACCCAGAAACGCGCAACAGCGATGCCTTGGCACTGCGCTCCATTTATTACTTGCCCTATCGCGCATCCGTACAACTCCAAGCTAAAGCCTATCAAGACAGCTGGGGAATTAAAGCCCATACCTATGAGCTTCGCTACGTTCATCCCATCGCACGGCAATGGATTTTTGAAGCCAAGGCGAGAACCTACAGCCAGACTCAAGCGAATTTTTATTCCGACATTTTCGCGCGCAAAGATTTTCAAACCTATTTGGGCCGCGACAAAGAATTAAGCACCTTCAGCTCCATAAACGCGGGCTTGGGTGTTACCTATAAAATCAATCAACCCTTATTTGGCGTCTTCGATAAGTCCAGTATTAATTTGTACTGGGACAATATGCAATTCACCTACGACAACTTCCGCAACGCCACCCAAAGCAAAGCCCCGTCAACGGGTACCGAGGCGTCTTACAAAGTTGGGGAAGAGCCTTTTTACGCTTTCAATGCAAACGTCATACGCCTATTTTTTTCCGCGCAATATTAACGCCCCAAGCGAGAAAATCCGCTCTCGATGACCAACCTATTTGTTTATGGTTCGTTAATCTACCCAGAAGTCTGGCAGCCACTGGTGTCCAAAACCTACCGCGCCTCTCCTGCATTTCTACCGCATTATTCTCGACACAGCGTGTTATTCGACAGCTACCCTATAGCCTTGGCAAACAGGCGGGCCTGTGGATTTTTAGGCACGGCCTATGTCAATCTGGCAGCTGAGGATCTGCGGAGCCTGGATGAATTCGAAGGGGTAATGTATGAAAAATGTGCCTGTGAAGTTATAACGCCCAAAGGTCTATTAATGGCGCAGTTGTATCTTCCTAAAGCACAATTCCAAGTGCTGGCACGCAGCGACCATTGGAATCCCATGCTATTTCGGCGCAATCAGCTTAGCCAATTTTTGGTCCGCCACGGCAAGTAACTTGGCTAGCAAAAAGCGTAATAGTGAATAAACTTGAGTTATCACAGGCTGCATAACCCCGTAAACGTATTCAGGTGCCGCTTGGGGGCGGGCTATAATGCTCCGCAAATTACGACTCCGGCCCAACCATTTAACTAGGCTTCGCTATGAATTTGAAATCACTGATTACCGATGTGCCCGACTTTCCTCAGCCGGGTGTAGTGTTCAAAGACATATCTCCGCTCCTCAAAAGCCCCGATGCCTTACTGTATATTTGCCAAGCCATTGTGGAAGGCGTAAATCTCGACAACGTGGATTATTTTGTAGGCATAGAATCACGGGGTTTTGTACTGGGCTCGATGCTTGCCGCGTACCACAAAAAAGGCTTTATACCTCTGCGCAAAGCGGGAAAATTACCGCCGCCAGTGATTGCCGAAAGCTATACCTTGGAATACGGCACGGCCACACTGGAAATTAGCCTAGGCACAGGCCGAGTAATGGTAGTAGACGACGTGTTGGCCACCGGCGGCACCCTGCAAGCCGGCATCAATTTGGCGCAGCGTGCCGGCTACACCATTGAGCAAGTGGCTGTACTGATTAATCTGACCTTTTTAAACACTATGCGCTTTAAAAATGAAGAGGTATTTTCACTTGTCAGCTATTAGCAAAATAGCAGCAATAATCGCGCTGCCCGATGAAAGCCAAGGTTTGTTTGAAAATGCGAATTGCAATTTGCATTTCTGCGGCATTGGCAAAGTCAACGCCGCATTCACTGCAGCGGAAATAATTCTAAAACACGGGTATACCCATTTAATCAATTTAGGCACCGCCGGCAGCCAGAAATTTCCCACACACACGCTGGTGGAGTGTAGCGCTCTGGTGCAGCGCGATATGGACCTGTCGCCACTGGGTTTTCCCTTAGGTGTAACGCCATTTGATTCCCTTTCAAGCAGTTTGGACATTGACACCTTTTTCACCCAGCTACCCCGCGGCATATGCGGTACGGGCGACCATTTCGCCACAGGGGCGCCCGCCCTGCCCTGCGATTTAGTGGATATGGAAGCCTATGCAATTGCCAAAGTGTGTAAAAAATTAGGCGTAGGGTTTACCGCCATCAAATATATTTCTGACGGAAGTGACCATAATGCTCACAACGATTGGGCAGGTAATCTGCCGAGGGCGGCGGAGGGGTTGTTTGCGGTTTTTGAATCCATCACTAGCAACACATAGCCATACAAACATCTACAATTTACACACAACTCACCACAGCGGAACGCACCATGACCAATGAAAATATCTATTCGCCCCCCAAATCGGATGTCAGCAACGAGCATCATTCAATCTATGAAATTAGCTTTTTCCCTCGCAAATCTGCCTGGCTAGTCTTCCTTCTAACCATAGTAACTTGCGGTCTCTACACTCCATACTGGGTATACACGCGTACTAAGATGGTCACACAAATACCTAATCAGCACCTGTCAACTACGGCCGCAACTTGCTACCTATGCATCACAATCATCAGCATTCTTGTAGTCATTCTCCTGCAGATGTTTGCCAAAAATGCTGGGATAGGAAACATCTCTGGCATCATGAATCTACTCCAGATTGTTTTCTACATTATTGCGGTGTTTTCGCTGCGTTCGACCGTTGAAGTATTTTTGCGGAACGCCGGCGCCACAGAACCCAAACTGAATAAATTTTTAACTTTCTTCTTTTGCACTATTTACATGCAATACAAAATCAACAAATGCCTAGATGAACTGAAGCAGCCGAAAACATCGCAATTTGAATTCTAACCCCGGATTACTCAGCAAAGTGCACAAAAAACTGAGCGGGCCGCAGGTGAAATTAGTGAAGGTTAAAATTGGTGACTAAACTGGCTGGTTGCCCATTTTAACGCTTGCAAAAGGCGTCTGCGAGCGGCACAGGCTTTGATTCGGGCGGGCTTGTAACTTGCACGACTAAAACCGCCCCGACCGCTTCAGCGCCAAATACTGGTTAACCAGGGCCACGGGCAGCTCCGCTGGCAGGCAGTCAGAAAGCACTATCCCCTCTGCAGCCAAACGCGAAATGACACGGGCGCGGCTGCTTAAATGCTCGACAGTAGCCGCATAGGTTAAGGCATCATCAACATTGCCAATTGGGCGCTGCACAACCTCATCGAGAACCGCTTCGCGCAATGTTGCCATCAGCACTATATGTCGCCGCGACAATAGACGCACGGCAGCGATTAAATCCTCTTCATCGTCCTCACGCACATTGGTAACCAACACAATTAGGGAACGCCTGTAGCGCGCGGTAACAATTACCTCTGCGGCCTGAATAAAATCGGCCGTTGCGATACTACTTTGCACGCCATAAAGCTGATTAATCAGCGTGTTCATAGCCGTGCGCCCCTTGGCTGGCTTCATACCCTGTTTTTCGCCAGCAAACGTGTGATAGCCCACTGCATCGCCCTGCCGCAGTGCCACAAAGGCGGTGAGCAATAAAGCATTTAAGGCATGATCAAAATGGCTCAGCGCATGATCCTTGGCGCGCATACGGCGCCCACAATCAAGCAAAAAAATTACCTGCTGATCTTTTTCATCATGGAATTCACGGGAAATTAATTTGCCGACTTTTGCAGTAGCATTCCAGTCTACTTGGCGCCACGAATCGCTGTCTCTAAAATCACGCAACTGATGAAAACCCGTACCTTGACCCCGGCGCTGCATTACGTGGATGCCCAATTGCTGCGATTTACCACCCTGCATCAATAAGGCTAAGTGACTAACTGCCATAAAATTCGGAAACACCTTAAGCCGACTGACCACGGGGTAGTGCTGCTGAAAATGCCAAAAACCCAAGCGTGATTTTACAAAAATCTGGGTGCCATCAATAGCCATGTCGCCCCGTTGCTCTGGCCGTATGGCATAACGAATGGCGCGAATTTCCCGTGGAGCGAGCTCAAGCGTTAGCGGAAACCCCTGTATATTTAACTCTTGTGGCGCCATCTCGCTGACCAGAAGACTGAGCGGGGTTTGGCCTTCATTGGTAATTTTGAACACCAGTGTTTGATTAACACCTAAAGCCAAGCTTAGCGGGCACTCTCGTACACAAGTTAACGCTGAATGTTTAACTCCAAGTATTCGATCTATCGCCACCAACAATAGCAGCGCAGCCGCGCCCAGAGTCCAAAAACCCGTGAGCGGTGTAACGAGAAAACCATAATTAAATAGCCGAGCAATACCCACAAAAAGGCCCAAGGCTGCAAGCCCAATCAGGCAACGTAGGCATAATACAGAAGGCTTCATAAACGCGGAGCGTCTATAGTTTCCAGTAAATGAGCCAATATAATGTCACTGGTATGGCCATCAATTTCGGCCTCCGCCGTGGGTGTTATGCGGTGTCGTAATGCCGGTATGGCGATGGCTTTAATATCCGCTGGGGTTACATAGTCGCGCTCATGTAGCATGGCCAAAACACGCGCGCAGCGCACCAGACCAATAGACGCACGGGGCCCAGCCCCTTGGTGGATCATGGCATGGGTCCGGGTGGCCCGCACGATGTTAACCGCGTATTCCAATACCCGAGAATCCACCACCACACTAAGCGCCTTGGCTTGTATTTGCTCCACATCGCTTGCAGTGATGCAAGGTGCAATCGAAAGCTGCATGGCTTCGTCGCTTACATCGCCCGTTACCGCACGAGTGAAACGCAATTCATTTTCAAGGCTTGGATAATCAATAAATACCTTTAATAAAAATCGATCCAGCTCCGCCTCGGGCAGCGGAAAAGTGCCCTCTTGCTCGATGGGGTTTTGCGTGGCCAATACCATAAATGGCGAAGGCACTTTACGCGCCCCGCCATCAATGGTTACGGAGCGCTCCTGCATAACCTCGAGCAAGGCTGCTTGGGTTTTGGCCGGCGCCCGATTTATTTCATCGGCGAGTAATAAATTGGTGAAAATAGGCCCAGGTCGCAACCGAAATTTACCTTCCTTCATGTCAAACATGGAGTGCCCAGTGACGTCTGAAGGCATTAAATCTGGCGTAAATTGTATACGTTTGAAATGCCCGTCAAAACACTTAGCTAAGGATTTTACTAAAAGTGTTTTACCGAGTCCGGGGACCCCCTCGATGAGCACATGACCACCGGCAAATAGTGCAATAATCACCTGATCTACAACCTTTTCTTGGCCGATCACCACGGCTGTTAACTGCTGTCTTACGGCGGTTATCTGCTGGTAGATGCGTTGAATTTCTGTGACGTCACTCATAAACTTTTCCGAATGGTTTGCAGTAATTGAAGGACGGTTTGCAAGGTGCCGTCTCCCGTAATTGTCGCCACAGATAAAGCCTGCTGCACGGAGTTTAACGGCAGGCCACTGTGTGCACTGATTAATGCGATTTTGGCGGCACTGTCTGCCTGTGCAAAACCGGCAATCTGACGGTTGGCCAGCCGGAATATATCCGCGATAACCGGTTCAACGATCAATGCAAAGCGTCTCCGTTTGTGTTTGTAATTCGCTAAGCCTTGAATAGCATCAATTATAGAGCGTCGAATACTCGGATCAACAACCCGCACTGGCCCCACACGCACAGCTTTTCGCCACAACCAAAAAACTATGGCAGCTGCCGCTACGGAAATAAATTCAGGAAACTTGGTCCATGCAAGCCGCATAATGGACGGCATAGCGGTGCCATACAGCAGCAAACACCGGCCTTGGTCAAAGCCCAGGGCGTGCAACAATAATCCATGATCGAGCCTGCCCAACTGGTGACTATCCCAGATGCTAGCATCGGACACCACGGTGATTTCGCCTTTCCCTACTGAAAATTGCATAAAGCTCTCGCCAGCCTCGGTGCCTGCCGAATAAAAGGGTTTATATGCCTCCTCGGCGTCGGGGTGGGCATTTGACGGGTGTGAAATTATGGCGCGAGGTGAAAAAGCTAGAGGAATTTCGTTATCGCTGTTCGTCAAGGTTACATGGGTAATTCGACGCGGCGGTACAATTTCCTCCGCCACCGCGCCTTCTGACGCTAACACGATTGGCGGCGCCTGAGCAGTATTGCGTCGCTCATTCGAGATTTTGCGATTTGCCTCCTTTAAAATATCGCTAAATTTTTTCTCCGGCGGAGACTGTATGTTTTCCTCTTTGGTCTTGCAGTCATCACAATCTTTTTTATGCTTATCGTGACGAGACTTTTCAAGTAACGCCTTTTCTAAGGGAGAAGTCTTGCCCGAGCTCTGCCAGCCAAAATCTCCATTCAGCGGTTGTTCGCCATCAGCGTAGGCGTAATCAACCGGTTGATAATCAACGCCTAAGCGCTCCAACAGCAGCCCTCTATTTTCATTGGCACCAACCACTAGGTGCCCACCGTTCGAAACCCAGTGCATCAATCTATCGGTCACTGCAGCATTTAGCACCAATGCAGAATTGGTGATCAGCAGATGGTCAACAGACTCTAATTTATGCATGGCTAATGCAGAGTCGCTGGATTCCACGACCGCGCCGAGTTTCTTTAAAAGCAATTCGGCGGCAAGGAAATTATTGCGTTTAGCTTCTAGGGCCCAACCCACATCCGTGGTCTCGTCATACAATTCAACCGCGTTATAGACTATAAAGCCCATTAACAGGCACGCCAATAGAATCACACCTGAAATGATTTTATTTTTCATCGGCAAACACCTGCTGCCATTGCGCCAACAGTATTGCAACGCTTGTCGCCTCAGGAGGGCGGTGGGCGTAGGCAGTCAACTCCCACACATACGATAATTCAGTAAAATAGGTTGACAATGTCGCATTGGCGCAGGCGCTGCTCACCGCCATCCGGCAATCATGCTCGGTGAAATTGCTGCGAAAGGCGATATTGCGATCGGCTATGAGTTTAATAAGCGTGGTGCGGTACAGCAGCCCAATGGCCTCGCGATAATCCCCAATTTCCAATAAGTGTTTAACGTCGCGCAGCGGTTCATTAGGCAAAGACGACTTGCGTAAATCCAAGCCAAATAGCTGTTCTGGCGGTGCTTCGTGTAGGTGTAATGGCGGTTGCTTTCGGGGTAAAAATTGCCGAAAAAACTCGCGGTATAGGTAAGCCAGCCATAACGCCAGTGCGATGACAGATATCCAGATGATGAAGGCGATCACTTTGGCAAAGGACCCAAAAAAAACACCCAACATTTTAGAAAAATTAGCAATGGATGCAAAACCCTCAGAATGGCGTTCAAAAAATTCCACCATACGAATGAACCATTGGGGTACATCGTCACTTCGCATAGACTGGGAATTTTTAAAGCGCAGTCCCGATTTTCGTTCGGTTTTGTGAAAATGATCGCCTGCCAGAATCGCTTGAACGTCTGACTTGATTAGTCCGTGGTCCACCACTTTAGCCGGCTGCGGAATTTCAATTTCAGCGGCGTAACTACTGGTGGATTGAAACATGGCGAGTGTGGCAAACACACCAGCAAAAAACAACGCACTTAGCAGCATGGCGCCTGATCCTGAGGCGCGCGCCGCCGATTTTTGCCGCTGCACCATATCGCGAAACTGCAGCTCGATTCCCCAACCTTCTAGCGAGATACGACGATTAATGTATTGCGAAAATCCGCATACCACATAAAACGGTGCAACTAACGACATACACACAAATGTAAAAGCATTATAGACAAAGAGGTCGAGCGACACTTCACGGCGCACAAAATCTATCGCCTGATACGAATATTCATGAGGTATTAGCATGAATAACAATGAGAAAGCAGCCAACACAAAAATAATTTCCACATGAACAAAAACTAAGAGTGTCCAAGCCGCTTCTCCGCCACCGTCTCGGTGTAAAACGGACAACCGTGTACTGCGCGACTGCCCGTGCAATCCTTCAAGAATCGTCACCGGCAAATCATAGGAACGCGATAAGCTAAAACGCCGCAGAGTCAGCGCCAATAAACAATCTCGGCTATAAAGCCTAGGCAGCTGACGCAGAACACCCAGTAGAGTCGTCGATTCTCCAAATAGGCGGCGACTGGCAATTAAGAGCGGGCCCCGGTCGAATAGCGGTTTTAACCACCATACCAGTGTAATTGGTAACCATGAAACAAGACTCGGGCACACCAAGGCGGTTACTAGTGCTACGCAAATTGCAGGTATTAACCAGCTGAGCCATAGTGGCAGATACCAAGTGCGCGCTAACACCACGCCAAGATTAATAGCCTGCCAGGCGGTGCGAGGCCTAGTGTTGATTACGATGCGACTAATATTCATGGCTAGAATTACCTCGGCCTCGAGAGCAACTATAACCGATAACAAAAATCCAAAAAAATGCGCCCACAGCATACTTCACAAGCGGCGAAATCGAACCACTTGATGACCAAAACGCCTCCAAAAATGCCGCAATTAGCAGCATAAAAATAGCGCCGTACACTATTAATATGGCGTCTTGCGCTGCCCATTTCAGCGCATCAAGACGACGATAGGATCCTGGAGCGATTAATGCCATGCCCAGACGCAACCCCGCTGCGCCAGCGTACACAATGGCGGTCAGTTCAAAGGCGCCATGCCCAACAACAAACGAATAGAAAGTTTGCGTATAACCCACCTGCACAATGTGGCCCGCCACCGCCCCCAATTGCAGCCCATTGTAAACCAGAAAAAATACCGCACCCACGCAGGCTAAAATGCCACCGGCAAACACTTGAAATGCGATGCCAATATTGTGCTGAATATAAAATCCGAACATGGCAATATCGGTTTCGGAGGTTCGCTCCCTGCCAAATTTGTCTTGCCCTGGTGCATACATGGCTTCGAATTCTGCAACTTGGGGCGCCGCCATTAGACTGTAAATTATGTCAGGATTGGTGAAGCATAGGCCCCACATAATAATGGCTGGCAATAAAAAAATTCCCAAAGAGGCCAATACATAGGTTTTGTTACGGTGTAATGCCGCGGGAAAACCGACAAACAAAAAACGCAAAAATTGAAAGCGGTAGTTCGAGCTTCCATCGTAGTAGTGGTGGTGACACTCCGTCACCAAACGGTTAAGTTTAGACACCAGACTAAATGTATAGCGACGAGTTTTAGCGAGAGCCAGATGATGACTGACTTGATGGTATAGACGAGGCAGCGCGATGTTATTATCTTTAAAGGGTGCCTCCTTGAGTAACTTTTCTAAATCTAACCAAGCGCCTTGATATTTTTTTTCGAAATCCTGCTGCTTCATCTTGCCCCCAAAAACCAATTGCCAATAGCGCGTAAATAATTCACAGCCTCTGGCCCTTCCCGCCCGGTGATGGGTGTTAGGATGTCGGCCAGTTCCTGCTGCCGCGACACGCTTAATGATTGATGTCGTGCGGTAAATTCAATAATCGCGTCCTGCTCCCCCTCGGCAAAACTCCACTCCGGCGGCTGCGTACTGGTATTCGGCAAAACACCGGTCTCGGCTAATGGATTTTTTTGGATGACAATAGTGCCCGCTGCAAGGTCACCGAGCCGCTGAAAACGCGAAGTTAGGATTAGACTGAGCAGGCCGAATACATACATGAAGGGTAAAAAGTCCACGGCGCGCAATAGGTTACGAATAATCGAACTGCTCCAAGTTAAAGCCGTAAGATCTTCGTTTACCACGGTTAATTGGAAAATCTTTTTTCCCGGCGTTTGCCCTTGGCGCAGCATTTCAAAAAAGACTGGATACCACCACTCCAAAAGAAATGACAAAATCAACCAAAACCCAGCACCCGTTTTGCCAACCAGCAATGCAACAATACCGCTGCACGCCAAAATTGCCAACCGTATGGCCAAGTCTGTGGCGTAAGCCATGGCCCTGGGTATCGGCCCGGCCAAGTCCGCGAATAAATCAACCCCTTCTGGGGTTTCTACGGTGTGAATGGTGTCGAAGCGCTGTGGTGAGTTGTTAACCATTAAAGCGAGAGCCTTGTTGCGGTGATAAATTTTAGATGACTAGGCCATGAAGGATTGGCCCACAAAAAGCCAATTTCAACAGCCTGTTGTTGACCACAGCATTTTGTGGGGATTTTTTCGCCTATCTCTCGGCAATATCCCCAATAGGGTCACCAGTTAGCCGCCCAAAATGCGACGACTGGGTCGGCCCCCTGTATCTTAGACTCTACTGGACCCCTCATGCTTGGGCCAGAAGTCGAGAACTTCCTCAAGACTAGCTCAATGCATCGCAGGCCTTAGGCAAGCGCTCGCCGCCTGATAGCCGCAAGCCCCTGAATTTGAGGCTTCTCAAACGCAAATATTTCGGCAGCTCGCGTGGTACATGGCTCTGGGTGACCCCCTAATGCAATGTGCGTCGGTTGAATGCGTCTGATGCTTATGTCGAATTTATTTACACTACACAGTAACTGTATCCAGTGGGGACGCTAAGTCGGTATGTTGGTTAGCGAACATTCATGCGTAAATGGCGGCAAAATCCTGTCAGGAAATTTTACACCTAGCCAATTGGAGTGTTGTGGCCATGTTGACGTTCGAATCATTTTCACACCATGAGTTAATGAATTATTGTGGTAAATGCCTTAGATATGCAGGCTTATACGTTTTAACCTAGAAACCTCAGTTGGGCGCCAAAAGCCGTGTAATTCATTGATGTGATTGTTGAAAGTTTAAAGATCACGGGCTACCTAGTTGGTTGTTCCTCATTTTTACGTTTGGTAGGCGCGCCAAAGGATTGCCCAGACGTTGGCGATCCAGCTGAGGTTGCTATGTTTAATGTATTGGTTATGGATATCACCCTGTCGGAAAACGCTACAGACGTCATCATAGTTCGAGCACATTTCTTTACTCGTAACTTTTACCAATAAGCAATTTGGCCTAGCAAACTCGGCTTCATGCAGACAAACATAGGGTGAAGTTTTGGCTTGATGGGTGGCTGTTAAATATAATGGCCACCCCCTCTGGTTGTTCGTCATATTTGACTTTTATTGGTGGCGGCAAGGGGTTAGGTAGACATTGGCGATCCAGCAGAAGTCTCTCGGTGATTACTTGGGCGCCATCCGTCAGAGGTTGATTTACTGGCTTTGCGCGCCTATCAACAAAACTCACTTGTCCTTGATTATTCTCAGCTCCATCGCTTCTAGGCAATGGTACGAATATTGCTGTTCGAAGCCCGGCACTGTTATAAACAGAGTCTCACTAATAAACATTTATTCTAACCAACCATAGGCGACAACCAAGAAGCTCCCTTCACTACTCCGTACCTCCCTGGCAACACTGGCGCTTATAGCGCCGGCTCCATGTTTGCCCAGGCAATTCCAACCACACAACTTGGCTTCCTAGTTGACGCTTCTGGCAGCATCGGCGCGGCTAATTTCACCACCATGCGTTCCGGTTATGCTGCCGCCTTGGCAGCTTTACCTACCGACGGCTCCATCGAAGTGACTAGGTTTAGTTTCGCTTTCGGCGCTGTACCGGTGGTAGCGCCTACTGTTATCACACCAGCCAGCCTGCCCACTGTACTGACACAAATAAATGCAATGGTTTACACAACTGGACAAACCTACACCCATACAGGTTTAAAGGCTATCAGCGACGCCATGATTGGCTCTGCAAATTACTCGCAGGGCTTAAACTCTCTGATCAATTTGGCCACGGACGGTGCGCCCAACCCTAGCGCCCAAGGCCCTATGGCCATTGCATTGGCCGCCTCCCTTAAAAGCAATGGTTTAATCGATTCTCTGACGGCAGAAGCTATAGGCCCGAACCCTGGCCTTAGCTTCTTGCAAAACGTAGTGTTCTCGCCTATCGCTGGGCCTTGCTTAAATTGCGGTGTAGTGCTGGCGGATGGCGTTACTCCGCCAAATCCACTCACCAGTGCTCCTTGGGTGCTAACCGTTAACTCTTTCGATGATTTTCCAAAAGCCATTAGCGCCAAAGTGCAAGTATTGGTGGACAGTACCTTACCAGAACCCGCCAGCCTAGTGTTGTTCTGCCTAGGTCTGGCCGGGTTGGCATTCAGCCGTCGCCGCGTTTAATCACCTCTGGGACTGTCGGTTCTTGAAACCTACAGTCCGTTTTACATCCCCTTTTTCACTTCAGTACCCCCCATGATTCAACACGCTTTTAAAACCAGCCACTTGTTACAAGCCGCGGTAAGCGCTGTTGTTTTCGGCTTAACTGGCAGCGTACAAGGCGCTGACCTTTGCGCAACACGCAGCCAAAGCCAAGCCCTCGCTATAGTCATCTGCACTTCAGGCGCCTCTCAACCACAGTGGCGAGACGCAGGCACGGCAGCCTGTAAAGACAAATCTCAGTGCAACGCGTGGATTTGGGATGATGCATCCAAAGCGCCACAAGCGGCCCCCGCCACCGACTCAGACATACCCAAAGCTCAAGTCGGCGACGCCTTGGCCATATGGGCGTCGGACGTGAAACAACTTATCGTTTTGCGCAAAACCAAGTAGCAGCCGCTGCGAAGTCCGCGGCGCTGGCTGGGGCAATTGCCGCGTCATCCGCGGGGCGCCAGCTTTACCCTCCATTGCCGCTCCGTCTGATCAAGGCCTGCTTACCGCCCGAGCGACAATATTTCAATTTCGAATGAAAATGTGACCAAACCTACAAAATTGCTTGCAATTAGTGCCTCAATGGGCGAACCTCCGCGCGGGGTTGATCGGTAACATTTAAGCAGAAAAAAATTACGATCAGTCAGCTTGGGCCGTGAACCGAGAACCCTCAGTGAATCACCACAGTCTGCGCAGCCTCTTTGGTGCCCAAGCGAGCACCTCCTTGCCGAGCTTGTGGGCAACTCTAGGCTCTAGGCGGACGTAGGCCTGCCTTTGGGTCCGCGTTGCGTTTTATGCCCGCTAAATCCAGTAATAACTTAGGAGCTTTATATGTTAAGTAAGGTATTGTCCCTCAGAACCCTAACAAATTGGCGCGGCCTTGCAGCGGCGCTAATGAGTCTATTCATTTCTTTTAGTGCCCAGGCACAGCTGCTGAATGGCGACTTTAGCAACGGCAGCACGGGCTGGGCCCTGGGTCAATTTGGTGGCGTGTCCGCCGGGGCCGTTACCACGGGCAGCTACAAAATTACCGTGTCTCAAGCCGGTACCGCTTGGTGGAATGTGCAATTTTTACAAGCCGGTCAAGCCCTGCAGACCGGCAAGCAATACCGTCTCAGCTTCGATGCGTTCAAAGGTCCAGAAAACGCGGGCGTTCAACAAGTGGAAATTAATGTGGGTCAGGCAATTGCGCCCTACGCCACTTACTCCAACTTCCCCAATAGATTGGTCATCCTGTCTACAACCAGCACCCGCTTTAGCTATACCTTCACCATGCTCCAACCCTCGGATGTTAACGCCCGCGTAGAATTTAATGCTGGCCTGAATACAGGCACTCTGTTTCTAGATAATGTGAGCCTTGAAGAAGTTGTTACCACAGTTAGCCAGTTGCAGCCGTCTGTGGCCGGCCTCAGCTTTGGCGACACGCTGGTGGGGGGCACCAAAATTCTACCCTTGAGCTTGCACAATCCAAGCTCGGTGCCCGTAAACATCAGTCTGGTCAGCTTTGACAATACAGATTTCACTGCCGATAAGACCGGCCCCATCACCGTCAGTGGCGGCGCTGATGCCATCATCAATGTGAAATTTGCACCCACTCGCTTGGGCGCAAGCCTTAGCAACCTGCGGATCGATACGGATGCAGCTGTCAATCCTGTGTTAACCCTTGGTTTAACCGGCAACGCTACCGCAGCAGGCCTGAACATTGTGCAAAACGCGCTTAACCTGACGGTTGGCGCAGGCACCACTTCCACTACCATGTTGAACCTCAACAACTCTGCTGCCTTTGGCATTAACTGGTCCATCACGGCGGCCAACACTTGGCTATCGGCGCTACCTAACGCGGGCACCCTGAACGGCAATCAGAGCCAAGCGGTTACCGTTAGCGTGAACGCTCTCGGTCTCGCCAGTGGCGTCTATCAAAGTTCCTTAGCTATTACCCATACCGCTGGCAACCTAACGTCACCCGTTACCATACCTGTGACGGTTACTGTGATTCAAAGCTATCAGCCGAAAAGCCCCTATTTACAAAACCCTGCATTGTTCATTGATTTCGTCCGTGATATTGCCACTTTCCGCAGCTTGTCCCGAGACAACGTCAACGGTGGCTTTTTTACCGATATCACGCGGAGTGGTTTAAGTACCGGCGTGAACGAAAAGTCTTTAAACGGGCAATCGCGTGTTGCCTGGTGTTTTGTCCGCGCATTCCAATTAACCGGAGACGAAAAATACCTAGAACTGGCACACCACGCACTAGGATTTTTATACGATCACGGCTGGCAAGACGGTTGGAATTTTGTCACCAGCAATGCCGGAACACCTATCCCTAATCACTGGGGACATGCGCGTTGGTGGAGTTTTCAGCAAAATTATGCACTCTTAGGTATTGGTGCCATGGTAGAAGCTACGGGCGGTGAAACGCCCTGGGGCGACGCCCGCGAGAGCGATATGACTTGGTTTTACCGCGGCGTGAATAGCAATTACCAGCGCCTTTGGGATAACAGAGTTAATCAATTAGGTTATTTTGACTACATTAATCGCAATTGGACCAATGGTACAGGCAAAGGCTTTACTCCCACGGTGGATGCAATAACCACCCACGCCGCGCTTTTAGCCGCCATGACGGACGATCCACAACACGAGCAGCGCCTACGGGATTTGGCCGACAATATCGTATTGCGGCTGGCAGGCAATATGAAAAATGCCGCCATAGGCTTTCCAATGTATTACGACGCCGCTTGGAATATCGATTTAACGCAAACCACGGCGGATATTGGTCACTTGTATAAAACATCTTGGGTATTGCAGCGCGCCTACCTTAACAACCCTACCCGTGATATTTATCGCACAACGGCCAATGCCATTATTAACAACCTATGGAACGGTGGCACCTTCGACAAACAAAATGGTGGCCCCTACTCTGAGTTGAATTGGCAGACAGGGGCAATTACCAGCACAGTTAAAAACCATTGGAAATTAGAGCAAGGTTTTATGTCTGGCATGACCAATTATTACACTGCGGATAATCAGCAAGACAAGGACATTTATTTACAAATTGCTGACGGTTCATTAAATTTTTACATGACCCGCATGCCTGACACCGAATTTGGCGATACATGGACAGAAGTTAACGTGGACGGCTCCGTGGTGACAGATGCCAGTAAAGGTGGACTATTTACTGCGGGTTACCATTCAGCGGAATGGGGCTATAACGGCTATTTGTACAGCCAGCTTTTTTACCTGAAGCAGCCTGTAACGCTGTATTACAAATATCCAAGCTCTACGCTAACACGCAACATTAAAATGACACCGTTAGATATCCAAGACGACCAATTGGTGATTACTGGTGTAGAGCTAAATGGTTTGACCTACTCCAATTTCGCGAGCAACTCGCGCGTGCTAACGCTGCCGCCCGGCGTTTCTGGGAAATTTAAAGTTACCTATGCGCGCAGCAATACCGACGGGGGATCGTCTAGCTCTTCCTCGCCTAGCAGCTCGTCAAGTTCTTCAAGCTCCTCGAGCTCGTCAAAGTCTTCAAGCTCGTCAAAGTCTTCAAGCTCTCCAAGCTCCTCGAGCTCGTCAAAGTCTTCAAGCTCTTCAAAGTCCTCGAGCTCCTCGAGCTCTTCAAAGCCTTCAAGTTCGTCAAGCTCGTCAAAGTCTTCAAGCTCTTCAATCTCTTCAGGTGGCGCCACTTGTGGCAACACTAAGTTTACTAAAACAGCAATTAAGGGTATCGAATTCACCGCAACCAATGGTGACTGCGTTAAGTTCACTAAGCCCAACGGTTCACTTCAAGTGGGTTCCTGGAGCGGTAAGTCCTTTACCTTTAACATAGCCGGAGGCCCACAGGGCAGGGTCAATAGGGGTACTGGCTGGACAACGGTTGCCGGAGTTGCGAACACGGATATTTACGTAAGCATCATAGCCACAGCAGGTACATTTAACGTTAAATTCGACGCTTGGTAAGACGAGGGGCTTTTAAGTAAACCTCACCAGACGAGCCCGTTACCCACTCCAATTACTCTAAGGATGAAGCTGATTTTGGAGTGGCTTCGGGCTGCTGTTTTGTCCTGCTAGGCGAGTAATTTTTTCATGCATGAAGGTGTTCTTCGGCCTATCCCCTCGACACCCGTTTGCTGTAGCAATTTGACCCCAACAAACAGCTGTCTGGCCACAGAAAATTGCTGGCTGCAATTCGCCTACTATTTTTACCTTGCACTAAAATCGCATCAGTGAATTACAAAGGATTTTAGCTTTCAATTGAGTCAAGCCACACTGGCAGACTGTAGCCAAGCCTCCATGTCTTCCTCGTGCCAGCGACTTAACAATGCCAAGCCGTCATCCACCACTTTTATATAGACATCAATAATTTCGCTGGCCAATTTAAATACCTGATGACTGCTAGCCGTTATGGTGCGACCCGATAAAATATCCTGTTCCACCATGGTCAGCAAAAACATCAGTTTTAATTCATAGGTTTTTATTAACAACAGCGATGAAATTGCACCACCCAAAATACCTTCCAACCGTTCAGCTTGGTGGCGAAGTTTTTCGTGCTGCGCGCGCGCAAGTGAAATGACATAGCGCAACTTACGATCATGGTGATAGTCGCATTCACCCTTCGCCGCCGCGTAGGTGGCCAAGCCGCGAATACGGGCAATTTGCTCCATCATGGTAGGCGCTTGTACGGAGACAAAACTGAGTAATTCAATTTGCTTAAATAAACGTGGGTAAGCCTGTGCATCCTCAGCGGGAGCCGGTTGATTGGTTGCTTCTGCCACCAACACGGACACGGGTCTAGCGATTTGTTTGGACAACGCCACCAGCATGCCTTGTAGCTGTTCGATGAAGTGCGAATGCAGTTCAAAATTATCGATAACCTCGTCACCCTGCCAGTCAGCCCGTATGGAGCACCACGCGTGATGCAAATTCTCTTTGTCACGGTTGGTTAACAAACCACCGGTGCGCGAAGTAAACGCTTCAAGGCAGGCCAAGCGGCGTTCAAGTTGAGCCTGCAGTACATCAAAATCCCCTTGAAAAACAAGGTTACCCGCCAAAAGCGCCATGCTCATTCCACGGTGACGCTGTACGGTTTTAGCCAACTGCGATAGCTGTTTCATCAACGATAAGGCATCCTGACGCTCGCGAAAAGCGACACAGAATGCATCAAAAATATTGTCAGCTTGAGTATCAAAAGGTGCGTTCATATTAAATTCTGCGTCAAGACGGTGCCCACACAAGACTGTATCGGCATTTTTTTGCGTTTTTTTGAGGCTAACCGAGGCGCGCCACTAAGGCGTCCGCGCTGCAACTCTGATACAGCAATGCTTGTGCCACTGCGCCTTGCTAAAACAAACACCCATAAAAAAAGCCCCGCATCTCACAACACGGGGCTTTTTATAGGAACTCGTTGTTTTACCAAAGGCGGGGCACACGACTAACGCGCGCCCCCTAACCTAACAATGACGGACAACCCAGTACCCACTCCGATTAACCTTGAGGTATCACACCAATGGATTACACAACATTTTACCGATCAACAAAAGTTAGTGGTTTAGTGGGTACTGACGCTAGGGCTTAACATCGCCCAGCCACGCATTGTGAATTCGGCCTTCCGAACCTGGCAACACCACATTTTTATAGCCGGCCACTTCGGCAATCGTATTGAGCACATCGGTATGGCAAATAGAGGCCACGGTGGCGTCTTGGTCGCCCTGCACGCGCGCTTTACCATAGGGCGCTAGGTTCACAGTACGCCCGCCAACCAGCCCGGTATTTTTTCCTCCAGCGATGAACATGGGGATACGGAAGTGGTTATGGCGATTGCCATGGGCCAAGTCTGAAACTGTAACCAAGATCGTATTATCCAACAAGCTGCTGCCGTCCCCGTCTGGGGTGTTGGCCATTTTGGTAATCAGCTTGGCAATCTCACCCATCCACCAAATTTTACTCGTGGTATGTGTTGCGGCGTCTTCATGTGACAATTGGTGGTCATTGTTGGTTGTGCCCGGCACAACAATAGGCGAAACCGAAACGCCATAACTAAACGCCATGGTACGAGTAAGGCCGCAACTCAATGCGGCAATGGCCATGTCCTGTTGAATGCTGGAAATATTCTCGAGCACAGCGGTGCGCCACAAGGCTGTTTCGGCGCGTTCGGTCCCCACGCTGGAAATGTTGGGCCCGGTGCAAACTCCACCCGTACCCGAGGCGGTGATCCGGGTCTCGAGTGCTGAGAGAGCCTCGGTATGTTGGTCCATACGCTCTTTTTCCAGGGTCCCGAGCTGGGTACGCAGACGCGCCATATCGGCCTTCGCGGCGCTGAGCATATCTAGGCGCAGGTCGCCTGGCGCTGTGCCAGTTCCGGTGTTGCCAAACAACAAGGGATAAAGTTTGCGCGGATCATCTTCGGCCTGCAGATCTTTGGTGCCATCGAAGCTAATACGCTTGCTTACTGAATCTCCCCACTGGGTAGCCACACCCATCTGGATAGATTTAAGGCTGATGCCGTTACTGGCGCGGTTAGTCCAATCTTCATTGCCCATTAAAACTTCAATAGACGACAAGCCTTGTGAACCTTGGTCTTTAGTGGCGCCACTGTAGCCGGTCAAGCACTTGGCGCAGCCGCCTTCGTGGGTGAAGGCAGCTCCGGCGTAACCAATACCGTCAACAAACAACAGGTTGTTAAACACTTTTTGCAAGGGTGCCGTCATCGCCGGCAACACCGTACCCCCAGGTTTAGGGAAAAAGATGTCTGGAACGCAGCCGTTGGGATGAAACAAAAATACGGTACGGATTGGCCGAGTGGTGCCGGCGGCTAGAGCATTGCGTCCGACTAGACAGGTTAAAGGTGTCGCCGCTGTTAGAGAACCCGCCGCAATTGCCTTGATTAAGGAACGTCGTTTCATGATGCTGTACTCCTAGCGGCGCTGTAAAAATGAGGGTGAAGACACGGATTCGAACCAGAGGCCATTTAGGGCATTAACGCCCCCCTGCCAACGCGTGGAGGTGTTCTGAGTCACGCAGGTATCAGGCTGGTCCACACCACTCATGTAACGCTGAAATTGGTCCGTCATACACGCCGCTACATAAGGCGCCCCTTCCGTAGCCAACACTTTCGAAAGACCAAGCACATCAGTGTATTCATGCTTGTCCGTATCAGTCATTTTGTTTAACCCGGTAAGCGAGCCCGTGGCATCAATGGGTAAATTATTCCCTTCAGTGGAGCGATACTTGCCGATTGCATCGAAATTCTCGAAGGCAAAACCAATATCATCGATATATTGATGACACGACTGGCAGACACTATTGGTGGAGTGTGCGCTAAAACGTTCGCGAGTCGGCTTGGAGGGATCCAATGGCTCCACTTCGCCCACGTTGGCCGGCGGAGGAGCAAATTCCTGACACAACAAATAGTGACGCACCAATAGCCCCCGCTTGATGGGGTGCGACTCTTTCGGCGAGGCATTGGTGGCCAGAATAGCGCCGAGCGTTAGCAGACCGCTACGCTGCGGGCTGTTCATAACTTTTTGGAAAGCTGGGGAATTGGCTGCAGGGATACCGTAAAACGCCCCTAAGGTGTTGTTGGCGTAGGTGAAATTTGCGTTGAATAAATCGCCAACTTTGTAGGCATTGCCGGTAAACAGCTCCTGCAAAAACATCTCCAATTCGGTTTTCAGACTGGTGCCAAGGGCTTTGTTTTGAAATTCGGGGTAGAGGGTTTCGTTGCGCTGTAACCCTGCCACGTCGCCTACATGCAGCCACTGGGTCCCGAAATATGCCAACTGTTTCTTGGCTCGAGCGTCGGTCAACAGGCGCGCAACCTGAGCGCGAATCTCTATGCTGGTGCCCAATGTATTGGTGTCCGCTGCCGCCAATAATGGCGCATCGGGCATAGAACCCCAGAAGGTATAGGACAATAGGCTCGCCGTTTCATAGGGTGTCAAGGCATAAATGCCATTGGTGGGAGCGCCACCTAATTCTGTGCGATACAGGAAATTAGGTGACATCAACATGGCCTGAATCACCGCCTTTGCGCCTAGATCCTTCGTGGACGCTTTTTGGAATAGCGCCCGATAGGTAGTTGTCTCCGCAACGCTTAGCGGCCGACGAAATGCCTTTTTACCAAAGGTGGGCACGAAAGTATTCGCGCACGCTGCCAGGCTGTCGCCTGTGGCGCAGGTCATAACCTTAGTGAGGTCCAGCGCCGCGATTAGGATTTCCGCGGCGTTCCACTGGGCGTTTAGCAACGCCAAGTTAATGGTGGTGCCCCGAGGGTTATTGTCAAACCCATTAACGAGCCCATTGGCGCCAAACAATACTGTGAAGCTGGAACCATCGGTACGGCCAAACAGGTCATTTACCGTATTCGCATATTCCACGTTAGTTAGCGGCCTTAAACGTCGTGGCAAGGCGTTTTCGGTGGCGCCGCAGCTCACCTCGGGCTTCCAGGTGAGGATATAGGCGGCTATCAAGCTCGCGCACTTGTCGTCATCGGTACAGCTACCCGGTTTGTTATAGGGCATAGAGACGGCAATTTTTTGGGTCAGCGAGGTCTGCGTCCAGTTTTGAACAATGATGCCCCGCTGCGCCGCCGTGCCGTCGGCATTCACCCTGCCGTCAACCCCGTGGCAGCCTTGGCACCTGCTTAAAAAAAGATCTTTCCCAGTCAGCATACCGCCGGCGGTACTGGACGAACTGCTGGAACTAGAAGGGCTGCTCGAGGACCCACTGCTAGGTTGAACCGTAAAACCATTGCGAATATAGGCTGCCACATCCAACGCACATTGCTCGGTGCATTTGGCACCGAAGGGCGGCATATACATCTCGATGTAGGGAGCCAGATCTAGCGGCGCCGAGTTGTCGATAACATAAGCCAGCTTGGTTGGGTCTATAGCGGTTTTGTTGTTGCGGCCACTGCCGTCGGTGTTGTGGCAGGTTGTGCAGCGCGCGGAGAACAACCCTTGGCCATTCGCCGCATCGCCCAAGGGGTGGCCGGCGGAACTGGAGGTGCCCGAATTCGACGAAGAGCTGTTATTGCTACCCGCACCACTCACGACAATTGCACAAACTGTTGCCTGATCCACTGAAGCTGTGAAATTGAGTGTTAACTTGCCATCCGCTACCGCTACGACGGGAAAAACATAGTCTTTTGCTACGTTTTTACCTAGCGTTTTGAAAAGGTCTAGGTTGTTGATCAGGCTCGTTCCCTCGGCCGCCACACTCATGGCGCGTTTTCCAGCGGCGTCCCAATACTGTTCGCTGAGCTGCAACGTGACCTGGTACTCGCCATTGGGCACTGGGAATTCATACACAAATTGGCCCCAACGCTGATATTGGTAAAGTGCATCGTCCACTGTGTTAGCCACGGCGACGACAGAATTACTGGTTTTACCCCCAGTGAAATAGGCATCGGCCAGGTAGGCTTGACCATTGCTCGCTTTGAATGCCGCGCCGCCACTGTTAACAGCGTATAACACCGCAAGGCCTGATGAGCCGGAGGAACTTGACGAGCTGGAGGCGCTAGAAAGGCCAGAAGAACCAGAGGTAGTTGCCGAGCTGGACGAATCTGATGAATTCGTAGCGCCGCCAGAACTCGATGAATTCGCAGCGCCGGCAGAACCCAATTCGCTTGAAGAACTTGAAGAATTTGGAGAACTTGAAGCGTCTAACGCCCCTGAACGACTTGAAGCGCTAGACGAACTTGATGAACTAGCGGTACCTGATGAACCAGCGGTACCTGATGAACTAGCGGCACCTGATTCCAATTTGGCGCCGCCTCCACAGCTCGCAAGGCTTGTAACCAGCAGCCCCACCGCCCCCCAAACCTTAAGCTGGGTAAGTGCCGGCGATACATTGCGATGGCTTCGCGACACCATAAGTTGTTGGCTAGGTCTATCCGAATCTAGGTAGGTCATGCTGCCCTCGGCGCAAGTTTTAAGAAAAATGGTTGCTGTCAAATAAGAACGAAGCAGCCAATAGAGGCAGAGCAGACGCAAACCCTGACAAAAAAGTAAAAGTAGTCTAAAAGACCCATGCGCATAAAGTGCGGATGACGTCACATTCCACGATGGAACTTGTTAAATTCCAGATAAGCAGTGAACCAGCAAGCAAACAGGCCACTGGATACAGTTGTCATTGGTGGGTGTGACGCGCATAACCTCCTAGTTTAGCCGAAGCCACCGCAAAAAAACTAAACCGATTTGACTGCCCCTACAGGTGTGTTACAAGGCCTAGGTCCATTATCTTTAAGAGGAGCACCTATGAACAAACAAACGATTTTCGGAATAGCCATCGGCACCGCCATCGGCATTGCCGTTGCCGCCGCTGGTGGCGCTCTAGCGCTGCGTGAAAAGCCGCCTGAATTTGCCGAAGTGTTAGAAGTTACCCCCATAAAGTCCACCGTCGAACCGGACTACGCCCAAGTTATCAGCGTCATCCCTCGACGTGATCCCAACGAACCCGAATTTGCCGACGTGATTAGGGTAAAGGCGCTCAAACAACCTGGCGGCTCCCGTGAAGTCTGCCGCGACCATGTGGTCACTCGCCAACGCCCCGTTGAAGATGAGCACCGCGTTGCAGGCACCGCCACTGGCGCCGTTCTGGGTGGATTACTCGGTCACCGGGTGGGAGCAGGCAAAGGTAAGGACGCCGCCACTGTGGTGGGGGCCATCGCCGGCGGCTATGCCGGCAATCGTGTGCAGAACAATATGCAGCATAAGGACACCTACGAAACCAACGAACAACGTTGCTCCATGGTGCGCGATGAGGACCGTGTCACTGGGTATGAAGTGACCTATAGCTTTGACGGACACCAAGACGTCGTGAAAATGGATCGCAAACCCGGCAAAACCCTAACCATGATTAATGGCCAAGTCGCACAGGATCAGCGAGCCGCAAGCCGCAGCAAAACCCCGGCACAACCTACAGAGTTCGACGTGACCTACAGCTATCAAGGGCGAGAAGACTCCATCGTACTGGACCACGACCCAGGTGAAGGCAGGAAAATTCCCGTAGAAAACGGTGCCGTTGACTTTAATGCCCGTAGCTCGGGCCGCGTTTTAGTGGCGCGGGAAGAAATACGCGGCTACGACGTGATGTATAGCATCCCGGGGTCCGCAGAGAAAAGTCTGGTACGCCTGTCCCACGAGCCCAGGGTAGGAAGCCGCCTACCACTCAAAGACGGCAAAATTGATATGGCATTTGACCCTAGCGCCACTAAAAACCGTTAATCCCTGTCTGCCCCGCCACATAACCCGGGGCTGGATAGCGCGCCGCCTAAGGCCCACTCACCGCTTTTTGAGCGCCCTTCGGCGTTTGGTGCTAAAGGGACGGCGGCTGTCGCTTAATCACAGCCGCTATTGCTGAAAGCGCCGCGCAGCGCCCAAGCCAAAGGCAGTCTCGCCAGGGTATAACTCGAACCCCAAGTCTAGCCATCTCAGCGGATTCGCGGCAAAATCCGCATATGTCCAACTGCCTACGCGGGGCCATCTAAAATATCCCGTTTAGCGTATAGCTGCTGCCGCCAACTGCCTCCCACGCAAGGGCCCATAACACCTCACCTTGGCGCCAACGCGCGTCAATCAATTAGGAAGCGCTATGCCCCACCGTCTGTTCCCCCGAACACCGAATTTACAAAACCCAGATACCCAGGCGCTGCGCGCTGAAATCTGTGCTTATTTTCTCGCCACGTTTGACACCTACGAAGACTTATTCAACACCCTGCGCAACGACGAAGCCTACTACCAAAAGCCCATTAATTTGCGTCACCCACTCATTTTCTATTTGGGCCATACGGCTACTTTTTTCGTGAACAAATTAATTTTGGCGCGGCTTATCGACACACGCATTAATCCCCGGTTTGAATCCTTATTCGCCGTGGGCGTAGATGAAATGGGTTGGGACGACCTAGGCGTCCAGCGAAATAATTGGCCAACCGTTAGCGAGGTTAAGGCATACCGCCGTCAAGTTCGTGAACTTGTCAAAAGCATCATTGAAATCACCGACCTGCAATCTCCCATCCACTGGCAGCATCCTTGGTGGGCAATACTCATGGGTATTGAGCACGAGCGCATCCACCTCGAAACCTCGTCCGTGTTGATTCGCCAACAACACATCGCCCTCGTGCAACAGAGTGAACGTTGGCAAGCCTGTAAGCTGTCCGGTACAGCGCCTGAAAATCGACTCATCAGCGTGCCGGCGGGTGAGGTAAATTTACACAAAACCAACGCCGACGCCTATTACGGATGGGACAACGAATTCGGTGAACACCACGCCACTGTGGAGTGTTTTCAGGCCAGCCAATATTTAGTGAGCAACCAAGAGTTTCTGGCATTTGTAGAGGCTGGGGGATATCAAACCCCCGACTATTGGCTCCCTGAAGGCGCCAGCTGGTTGGACTATTCCCAGGCCAAAATGCCGACTTTTTGGCTGCAGTCAGACCGCAGCTGGCAACTGCGTTTGATGACCGACATTATCCCCATGCCGTGGGATTGGCCGGTAGAAGTGAATTATCACGAAGCCAAGGCTTTTTGTAATTGGAAACAAACTACCACTGACCTTCCCATACGTTTACCCTCCGAGGACGAATGGCATCGCCTTTATGCCGTAGCCGGCTGCGCTCCAGTAGGCGCAGAGTCCGCAAAGGCGAATGTGCATTTGGATCATTTCGCCTCAGCTTGCCCCGTGAACCATTTCGCCCAAGGTGAATTTTTTGATGTTACCGGCAATGTTTGGCAATGGACGGAAACACCCATTTATCCATTTGCCAATTTCGAAGTACATCCACTGTACGACGACTTCACCACCCCAACGTTTGACGCGCGCCACAATCTCATTAAAGGCGGGTCATTTATTTCCTGTGGCAACGAAACGCTTAATACAGCGCGCTACGCTTTTCGCCGGCATTTTTTCCAGCATGCCGGTTTCCGTTATATCGCTTCCGACAAGGTCCAGACTGTGCCCAGCTCTCATTACGAAACTGATAAATTATTGTCCGAATATGCCGAATTCCACTACGGCGATAAGTATTTCAATGTCCCTAATTTTTCTGTGCAGCTGGTTCAGGCCGCGCTCCCGATTATCGCCAATTTACCGCGAGCTAAAGCTCTGGACTTAGGTTGCGCCTCTGGGCGTGCCAGTTTTGAATTGGCTCGCCACTTCGCGCAGGTGACGGGCATCGATTTTTCCGCCCGATTTATAGGGCAAGGTATACAGATGATCGAAGAGGGAAATTTACGCTATACCCTGCAAGACGAAGGTGAATTGGTCAGCTACAAAACCCGCTCACTCAGTGATTTAGGATTGGACGACATAGCCGAAAAAGTGGCGTTTTATCAAGGCGATGCCTGCAACCTCGGGGCACAATTTACTGGGTATGATTTTATTTTAGCCGCCAACTTAATTGATCGGCTCTATAAACCGACGCAATTTTTAGAAGCCATTCACGAACGCTTAAATATCGGTGGAATACTGATGCTGGCCTCTCCCTATACCTGGCTAGAAGAACACACACCACGGGAGGAATGGATAGGTGGGTTTAAGCACGATGGCGAAAACGTTACCACCCTTGACGGCCTGAAAGGCTGTCTACTAGCGCATTTCCGGCTAATCCAAGCACCCATGGAAATTCCTTTTGTGATACGCGAAACCAAACATAAATTCCAACACAGCCTTTCGGAGGTCACGTTTTGGGTGCGGTTGAATTAACATGACAGGCACAACCCGTTTTAATTTTGATGCAGTCATATCGCGTCAAGGCACCCATTCCGAAAAGTGGGATGGCCGCCAACAACAATTTGGAAACGCAAATATTTGCCCGCTTTGGGTGGCGGACATGGATTTTGCATCGCCGCCCTGTGTAGTGGAGGCACTGCAGGCCCGTGCCTTGCATCCTATTTACGGATATACGCAGCACCCCAGCAGCTTATTTAGTGCCGTTATCGGCTGGCTTGAAAGGCGCCACCACTGGCAAATTACGCAGGACTGGATTTTGATGGTGCCCGGTGTTGTGACAGCGCTACATGCAGCGGCCCTCGCCCTGGTTCCGGAAAACGCAGGCATTATTGTGCAGCCACCCGTCTATTTCCCGTTTTTTTCGTCGGTAACTAAAACCCAGCGCAAACTGCTACTCAACCCACTGCAATTACAAAACGGTCATTACACTATCGATTTTGCCCAACTCAAACAGCTAGCGCCGGAGGCGCACATGATCGTTTTATGCAGCCCCCACAATCCTGTGGGTCGAGTCTGGCAAAAATTCGAGCTGCTGCAATTATTGCGCATCGCCAAACACCACAATTTGCTGATTTTTTCAGACGACATTCACGCCGATTTGATTTTGCCCGGCCACCAACACCAGATGCTCGCTGCACTAGTCACAGATCCAGATTGTGCCGAATTCGCGGAATTTATTAACACCAATGTCATCACCGCGGTAGCACCCAGTAAAACTTTCAATATCCCAGGTTTATCCTTGTCTAGCTTGATAGTGCCCAATCCAGAACTCCGCAAAAAGCTGCAAAACACCTTAGGTTTGTTACACATAGGCATTTTTAATCCCTTTAGTATTGCCGCCTGCGAGGCCGCCTATACCCATGGCGATGACTGGCTAGACGCGCTGATGCTCTATCTCAACAACACCAAACATCGCGTTGCGGATTACTTGATTAAAAATCTCCCGCAAATCAAGCTAATCGAGCCTCAGGGTACTTATCTATTATGGCTGGACTGCCGCGCGCTAAACCTAGACGACAAACAACTGCAACGCTTTTTCATTGAAGACTGTGGGCTAGGTTTAAGCCCTGGCGTTATTTTTGGTGAAGCTGGGCAGGGTTTTATGCGGCTGAATATGGGAGCGCCGCAGAGTCTTATTATGGAAGCCTTGGATAAGGTAGCCGCGGCGCTGCAAAAATTAGGCGGTTGACTTTTTCCTGAGCGGCGCATCGAGCACAACCACTGAACGGCAACTGAGCATGCAGGCTACGCTTAAAAACACTAGTTAGGGCACCAACGTTCACGCAACTCCTCGGCACCCAACTGTGGGCTTCCAAGTTAAAACAGATGGTCTAGGTTGTACTTCAGTAGCCACGCCAAAAAATCTTTAGCTGGCAGTGGTCGACTAATTAAATACCCCTGCACTTGCTCGCAATCCAGTGCACGCAGCGCCGTCAATGTGGGCTCATCCTCAACCCCTTCTGCAACTACATCCAACCCGAAACCGTGTGCCAACCCTAAGGTAGAGCGCACGATCATGGCATCCTGTTCGTCAATCAACATATCACGGATAAAAGAGCGATCAATCTTGAGTGTATCTATGGGTAAACGTTTGAGATAACTCAGGCTGGAATAGCCGGTGCCAAAATCATCAATGGCAAAACGGACACCTAACGCATGAATTTGATTCAACACGGCAAGCGTGCGCTCCGGCTCACTAATTAAGGTGCTCTCGGTAATTTCGACTTCCAAGCAGGCCGCCGGAATTTGCTGTTCTTTTAACACGCGTTGTATCGTGGTTGGAAAACTTTCCTCCATCAAATTTCGCGCGGTAAGATTAATGGACATAATTAATTCAAGCTTCATGTCGCGCCATTCGCGCGTTTGCGCCATGGCCTTTTCTAGCACCCACACACCCAATGGCTGAATTAAATCACTGGCTTCGGCCAGCGGAATAAATTCATTGGGCGGTATTAAACCTAAGGTTGGATGCTGCCAACGTACCAAAGCTTCACAGCCAAGACAGCGGCCCGTCGCAATGTCCACACGCGGCTGATAATGCAATACCAATTGATTTTCCCGAATGGCTATACCCAACTCCGCCAGCAGCGTTAAGCGGCGCGGGGTATGGGCGTCCATTGACGGCTCATAAAATGTGGGGCCGGCGGTTTGTTGCTTAGCCTTGTACATTGCCACATCGGCGCAGCGCAATAAATCGTGGCTGTCTTGGCCGTGTTCGGGATAAAACGCAATGCCGATACTGCCGCCCAATTCCAAGGTAATACCATCAATATGCAATGGCGACCGCAAAATGGTTTTAATGGTTTGCGCCAGTGCAATAGTGCTTTCTTTGGAGGGGGAGCGCGTAACCATAATGGCAAATTCGTCACCGCCTAGCCGATATAAATAGGCGCCAAAACCCAGCAGCAAGGTTTGTAAACGCTGCGCAACCATCTTTAGTAATTTGTCGCCAACCGCATGGCCTAGGGTGTCATTAACCTCTTTGAATCTATCCAAATCTAACAACATAAGCGCTAGATTTTGGTGACGTTCCGCCGCATTGCAGATGGCTACTCGCGCAACGTCATGCAGCCGATTGCGGTTGGGTAACCCGGTCAGCGCATCGTGGTTGGCATTGCGTTCAATTTCGCGTTTCGAATTCAGCAATTCCGCATTGGCACGAATGCGCTCGCTAATGTCAGAAGCTATACCCACGAAACCGGCTATTTCATTGTCGCTATTACGTAAGGCCGTTACAGACAACAAAACGGGAAAGGTTGTGCCGTCTTTGCGCACGTAAGTCCACTCAGACTCATCCAGCATATTTTGCCGTGCCTTGGCCACAAAAGCCTCAAACCCCGGCTCTACGCGCACACCTAATTCATGGGATAACTCCAGCGCCCGCTTGCGGATTTCCGCCGCCGAGTGGAATATATCGGGGCTTTTTTTGCCGATCACTTCTAGGGCGCGATACCCCAAAAACCGCTCGGCCGCCTTGTTAAACGTGTGAATTATACCGCTCAAATCTGTTGCGATAATGGCGTAATTGGCGCCGTCGAAAATCGCTTGTTGAATAGAATTTAATTCGCGGATTTGACGCTCGGTTTGTTTTCGGGTGGAAACATCACGAATACAGACAATTTGATGCAGCCTGCCTTCCAAAAAAATCGGCGTTATGCCTAACTCCGCATCAAATTCGGCTCCATCGGAACGTCGGTGCCGCCACTCCAAGCCTTGTACACCACTCTTCGCGGCCTGCTCAAACGCCGTTTTGGCTTCCAGCTGCGAAAGCCTGCCGTTGGCCTGCCGTTCGGCCCAAAAACGTTGGGGCTGACTGGCGTATAACTGCGGCCGGCCCACTCGAAACATTTTTAAGGCCACTTCGTTGCAGTCCACCACCCGATCACCGCAGAGCAGCGCCATGGCGTCACCAGCCGCGTTAAACACCTTGCGATAACGCTCTTCAGTGCTGCGCAGGCGATGAAACACAATCAATTGGGAAACGAGGTCCGCTACCGAGCTGGCAAAATTACGCTCCTCTAGGCTCCATATGCGAGGCCCGGCTTCGTGTTCCCAGCAGATAGCCCCAATCAGCTCCCCCTCGCTGCGCAGCGTGGCGTCGAGCATGGCTCCAATATTGAACGCGGCAAAATACTCGGTGAAGCTCAAAGTACGGATGTCAGTGTGTGTATCCGCGACTTCAATTACACGGTCATTGTCTAGACATCGAAAATATTCAGGGTGATCAGTGCGTTTCAGGCGCACGCCGGGATTCGGGTAGCAGGCGTTGCGCTCACACAGCACTTCGCAGTTAATCTCATCAACCGCCCTATCCATCAGCCACACACTGCACCGCGCCGTACCAATAGCATTGCCACACAAGTGCGCTACCAGCTGAAAACCTGTGGCCAATTCACCTTCCCACAGGCGACGATCTTTCATAAGTGCAATGTAGACACTCTGCAGGTGGGCTATAGGGCCTGCTTGAATGGGTAGTTCAGTCATGGCGAGTGGGTTGGCTTCTTGTTATTACGCATTGATCGATACTCGATGGTCGACGCATTTCACCTAGTATAGGAAACGATTGGAGATTTAAATGGAAACTTGGGAGTTGAGAGCCGAATATTCCTGTTTGCCTATCAAATAATGACGTAATACTTAGCAAGTGCAGCTGCAGCGCTGAAAATGTGAGCAGTTTTCCGGAAAAATCCAGTAATGCGCTATCTAGAGTTCATGCTCACCATATTTTTTGGCAACTATTCATTACATTTTTCTGTTTCTTACGTCATCCCCGCGTAGGCGGGGATCCAGACGGCTATCGCGCTAAAGCTATTACGATCTTAACTTAAATAAAAACTGCCTATTTACCGCTGGATCCCCGCCTGCGCGGGGATGACAGGGAAACATGCTGAATAGTTACGTTTTTTGAAAACTGTTCGCCAGCGAACACACCCCGGTGAGGCCCAATTTTTTGCCGCAGTTTCTGGGCTCTGTCTAGGGCAATTTCACCTCCACATTGGCGGCCACCGCGCAGCGCGCAACAGCCTTACCGATGCTCCCTTAACCGTTAGTTTGCTGTAGAATCCACGCCCTCCTTTATGTCCTAGCCACCCCATCATTGAGGCTCCCTATGTTTGACCCGAACCAAACCCTTGCAAATTTTGACCCCGAAATATGGGCATCCATCGAAAACGAAGGCCGTCGTCAAGAGGAGCATATAGAGCTCATCGCCTCCGAAAACTATACCAGCCCTCTGGTGATGGCCGCCCAGGGTACCAAGCTCACCAATAAATACGCCGAGGGTTACCCTCACAAGCGCTATTACGGCGGCTGTGAATACGTAGACCAAACCGAAGAATTGGCCATCGCCCGCGTCAAAGCCTTGTTTGGTGCGGATTACGCCAACGTGCAGCCACATTCCGGTTCACAAGCCAACGCCGCTGTTTATCAAGCGCTACTCACCCCAGGCGACACTGTGTTAGGTATGAGCCTTGACCACGGCGGCCATTTAACGCACGGCGCCAAAGCAAACTTTTCCGGCAAAAACTACCACGCCGTACAGTATGGGCTTAACCCCGCTACAGGCTTGGTGGACTACGAGGCCGTGGCGCGCCTAGCTGAAGAACACAAACCGAAAATGGTCGTGGCTGGCTTTTCCGCCTATTCCCAAGTAATGGATTGGCAGAAGTTTCGTGAAATCGCCGACAGTGTTGGGGCCTATTTGTTTGTAGACATGGCCCACGTAGCCGGTTTGGTTGCCGCGGGGCTCTATCCTTCGCCGGTTCAAATCGCCGACGTTACCACCTCTACCACCCATAAAACCCTGCGCGGTCCACGGGGCGGCATCATTTTGGCCAAGGCCAATGAGGCCCTCGAAAAGAAATTTAACTCCGCCGTGTTCCCCGGTTGCCAGGGTGGCCCGTTAATGCATGTTATCGCCGCCAAAGCCGTTAGTTTCAAGGAAGCCATGAGCCCCGAATTCAAAATTTACCAACAACAGGTGATCACCAACGCTAAAGCCATGGCCGGCACGTTTATGGAACGAGGCATTAAGATCGTGTCCGGCGGGACTGAAAACCATTTGATGCTGGTGGATTTAATCGGCAAAGAGTACACCGGTAAAGACGCCGACCAAGCCTTGGGTGAAGCGAATATCACCGTGAATAAAAATGCCGTGCCCAACGACCCGCGCTCGCCGTTTGTTACCAGCGGCCTGCGCATAGGCACACCAGCCATCACCACCCGAGGCTTCACAGCGGCCGAAAGTGTGCAGCTGGCGCATTGGATCGTGGACGTGCTCGATAGCCTTGAAAACGGCACATCCAGCCAAGTGATTGCGGACGTTAAAACCAAAGTGTTGGCTTTGTGTAAGACCTTTCCAGTTTACGGTTAAGTTCGGCAAAAAAGGCCCGGTTTTAAAAACCGAGCCTTTTTCATTGCGGGTTGCCTCTTCCGTCGTACTAGGCTTATGGCCGCGACGCTAACTGCGCCTGCAACTGTTTTATTTCGCGCTCATATAACTGAACCTGCTCCTGCGCCTTAGCCTCTCTCACAGTTAAATCACGCAGTGTCTCCAGCGCTTTACCCATCTCCAACTGATGTACCACTTGTCGGGCCAAGGCCTTCAGAGCCTGACGTTGACTGTCATATAAATTGCCAGCCGCATAATCGATGGCGCACAGGGTGCCTATGGCCTCCCCGGTTGGCGTCACCAAAGGCGCCCCCGCGTAAAATCGGATATTAGGGTTATCTACGACTAAGGGGTTATCCGCAAAACGCGCGTCACGGGTAGCGTCGGAAACAATAAGCACTTCCCCAGGACTACAAATGGCATGTGCACAAAACGCCATATCGCGATGGGTTTCCGTGGCATCCAACCCAAAATGCGACTTAAACCACTGCCGATTTTCATCCACAAGGGAAACCAAGGCGACAGGCGTGCCACAAATAAAGGCGGCTAACTCTGTGATATCGTCGTAAGACTGCTCCGCCTCCGTATCCAGCACCGCATAGTCATGCAATTTGGCTAGTCGGGTTTTTTCATTACTGGGAATGGGCGGCTTCATAAGGGTTCCTCTTGTTTCTAAAGCTGTGGCTTCGACGTGCGTCCCCAAAAACCCTATTGCATTGAGAATCATCAGGGGCCTTTTCAAAGTCTAGCCGATGAAAAGCGGATCGCCGCCTCTCTCACTTAGAAACCTGCGCTGACCAACCACAGGCTGCACAACCTCTCGGCGCGCCTTGAAAAAATGAAAAATGCGGCCCCTGTACCTGTGTTGCCCACGGCTTTCAGCCGTCATTGCTTACGCCATCACACCCGAGCTCAAGCAGCGCCGAAATTATTGGCGCTTCGCCAACATTCGCGCTCGAATCCGCCCCTGTCTCCCCTATAATTCCGCCTCACCAATCTAGGCTAGTGAAGCGCCATGTTTAAAACGCCGTCAATCACGCACGCTGGTGCTCGCCAGAATTATCTGCTGCGCATCACCACCTTCGGCCTAATTTTTTTAACCCACTTAAGCCTATTCACCGGCCAAGACAAGGGCTTGGCGTACTGGCTGGTGATCAGTGTAAACGGCCTACTCTACCCCCACCTGGCCTATCGCCTAGCCAAAACAATCCAAGTGGAAGAGCGCTTACTCTTATGGGATGCCATGGGTTACGGTGTGCATCTGGCCCTCTGGGGCTTCAATCCGTACCTCGTTTCCCTATTTTGTGCGGCCATCTGTATTACCTACTTAGCCGTAGGCGGGGTGCGTTTTTGTTTGCTTAGCAGCCTGTTTTTAGTGTCTGGCATGACCCTCGGCGGTTCGCTGAATAACTGGGCGTTTCGCCCCCAGCTGCCCTTAAACACGCTGGTCATTGTGAGCACTGGCTACATCGTTTACATGATCAACCTAGGTATTTTGCTCTTTTCCACCAATGCGCATCTGCGCAAAGCGCGTCAAAGTCTTATCACACAACAGGACGACTTGCTGATCATGAACCGCCTGGCTAGGGCGGTGAATCAGAGCCTGAACCTGGACACCATTATGGAAGCCATCATGGAGGCCCTGCAAAAACGCTACAGCTTTGAATCGCTGTATATTGTCCCCCGCAGCGAAGACAAAACCGGTTTCGTCATCAGCGGCATTTATGGAAGTACCATCAGCACACAAGAGCGTGACATGTTCATGAAGCTCAAATTCGATGTGGAGACCGACAAACGCAGTATCTTCGTTAAAGGCCTCATGCAAAACCGCACCATCTACGTGCCGAGGGTCAACGTCGAGCAAACTCGGCTAGGCGCGGAACTTGACCAACAGCTCTACACCATAAAACCGTGCCGCTCTATCGCCTATTTCCCCATCTCGGTGGATAACCAAGTGATTGCCGGTGCGGCTTTCATTAACTACCAACAGCCATTTGACCTTGCACCGGACGACCTCCAACGTATTGGCGAATATCTTCTGCACGCCGGATCTTCCATGCGCAACCTCCATCTTTTTAACGAATTAACTGCAGCGAAAAACAATGCGGAAAGCGCACGTCTGCACGCCGAACAATCTATGGAAGCCAAGGGCCGATTTCTTGCCAACATGAGCCACGAAATACGCACGCCACTCACGGCCGTGCTGGGATATGCAGAAGCCCTGTTAGAAAAAGACCTCAGCGAGGACGATCAAGAAAAATTTGTACAAATTATTTTACGCAGCGGCCAGCATCTGGTGGCAATGATTAACGATATCCTCGACATTGCAAAAATAGAAGCGGGCGGCATTGCCATTGAAATACTGCCCGTATCATTGGCACCATTTCTATACAACCTTATCTCCATTGTTGAATTCAATGCGCAGCAAAAAAACCTAGCCTTTCAACTGCGCGTGGACTACCCCATTCCCGCCACCGTTTTTACAGATCCCACCCGGCTCAACCAAATATTATTGAACCTACTCAATAACGCCATAAAATTCACCCAGCAAGGCAATATTTGTTTGCAAGTTGGCTATCAACACGGGCACCTGCAACTGAGCGTGATTGACACCGGCATTGGCATAAGCCAAACACAACAATTCAACCTATTTACCGCCTTCACGCAGGCCGACTCCTCCACCACACGGCGTTTTGGTGGTACAGGTTTGGGGCTATTTATTTCCCAAAATCTTGCCCAGTTAATGGGCGGGCGCATTCAACTCAGCTCCAGCCCAAGTGAGGGCAGCTGTTTCGAACTGCAATTACCGACACAGGCCAGCGAGGCATGGATAAATTCCGAGCCAGAATTTAATAACCTCTGGCAAAGCCAAGCCGCTATTCAACAAGAAGAAAACCTACCAAGGTTGCGTGGTCGCTTACTGATTGCCGAGGACAACCTCGAAAACCAACAGCTGCTTAGCCGCATACTCGACCAGCTCGGCCTAGAATACGACTTAGTCAACAACGGTGCTCAAGCGCTGGTTAAAGCCCTGCAAGGTGCTTACGATTTATTAATATTTGACCTCCAAATGCCCATCATGGGCGGCAGAGAGGCGGCCGAAATTCTGCTAAGGCACAAGATGACAACGCCCATACTGGCGTTTACGGCTAATTTAATGCGTTATCAAACCGCCGAATACCTCGCTATTGGTTTTGCAGGCATTCTTGAAAAGCCCTTTACCAAACGTAAAGTGGTGCAACAATTAGAGCAGCACCTAAAACGCATACCTTATTACGAAAAAATACTGCTGGTGGACGATGACCCCATCAACCAAATGATTATTCAACAGCTCATCAAAAAACTGCAGCCCGACATAGAAATCGTGCTGGCTGGCAACGGTCAGCAAGCGATTGAGCGTATTGCTGACCAGCACTTTGATCTGATTTTGATGGATAAACAAATGCCGATCATGGACGGGCTAGAAGCCACCCAACATTTAAGAGCCAACGGCAATAACACGCCAATTTATGTATTGAGTGCTCACACCGCGGCCGAGTTCTTACCGCAGGCTTTGGCGGCTGGCGCCAACGGCTATTTAGAAAAACCCATCAAACGCAGTGAAATTCTGGCGCTATTAGGCATGCAGCCCCAACTCACCCAACCCCATCAGGCCGCCAAAAATCGAAAATTGATGAGCGATAGACACTTGGCCGAAAATTCGAAGCCCCCGGTTGTAACCAGTTAAATCAAAGCAAAATCGCACTGCCGCCAAGCTTCGTAGCTGATAATTGCCACAGCATTCGATAAGTTCAGGCTACGATTATTCGGTTGCATAGGAATACGTAGGCGCTGTTCAGTTGGAATGGAAGCCAATACTTCTGGCGGCAAACCGCTGGTTTCCGAGCCGAACAACAATACGTCACCACGTACATAGGCAATTTGATCGTGCCTTTGGTTGCCTTTGGTGGTGCACGCCAGAATGCGTTTACCCGCTACGCACTGCAGAAATTCCGCATAATTGGCATGGCGTGTAACCTTCTGCAGATCCGCGTAATCCAAACCAGCGCGCCGCAATTTCTTTTCTTCCAAATCAAAACCCAAAGGTTCGATTAAGTGTAAGTGGCAACCGTTATTGGCGATCAAGCGAATAATATTCCCCGTATTCGGGGCTATTTGGGGCTGGTGCAGGGCTATATGGAACATGAGGCTCTTTTACAGGAAACAATAGGCTGGCTGGCTAACCTTACCCAGCCATTAGACGGCGACGTTAGGGCTGCAACGGGCGGCCGTAGAGTACCAGGCTGTGCCCCGTAAGCTCGTAGCCTAATTCGCGCGCGATTTCTTCTTGAAGCTGTTCAATTTTCTCGCTGTGAAACTCTACAACCTTACCCGTTTCCGAACACACCATATGATCATGATGGGCACCGCTATCCAGCTCAAATACCGCATGGCCACCATCAAAATTATGCCGTTCAACCAAGCCTACCTGTTCGAATTGGGTAAGCACCCGGTACACCGTGGCTAGGCCTACATCCTCACCAGACTCCAGTAGTGCTTTATGTACATCTTCAGCGCTGACGTGGCGGTCTCTAGCCTGTTCCAACAACTGAAGGATCTTGATACGTGGTAACGTGACCTTCAGCCCCGCTTTACGTAATTCTTGATTTCCGGCACTCATAAACGGACCACTCAAAATAAGAGAAATGAACTTGGCGAACCTAGCTGAGTCTAGCCACTAGCAAAACCCAAGCTCGCCTAGTGACAGCAGCCCCAGTGTATAACAAGGCCCGAGGATTCTACCTGTAACCGGTGCGGAGGGACTAGCGCAGTTTTCCAGTAGCGCGAACTCAGGTATCATCCCGCGCCCGCCCTTTACCCCGATTCGAGAGACCATCATGCGTTGCGCACTTACCCCAAGGGCTAGCCGCCTTATCCTGATCACGTTGGCGCTTTGTGCAGCCGGCTGTTCGCAGCTGAAATTTCCAGGCGTTTACCGTATCAATGTGCAACAAGGCAACATTCTCGACCAAACCAAACTCGACCAGCTGAAGCTTGGACAAACCCGACGCCAAGTACAATTTGTGTTGGGTACACCCCTGGTCCAAGACACCTTCAGCCCTGACCGCTGGGACTATGTGTACACGGTACGCCGAGGGGACAAACTATTAGGCGAAAAACGTATCAGCCTATTTTTTGAAGCAGACAAATTAGCCCGCTATGAAGGTACCGTAGGCCCCGGCAAAGCCGCCATTGCAGACCCCGAACTCAACGAAAAAATGCCTACTCCGCAGGAGCAAGCTGAGATCAATGCGGCCTCGGGACCTAAAGGCAAAGCTAAAAAATAATCGCCACTCAGACCAACACCCACACACTGGCAATTAGTGAGGCCCATGAATTTAAATATTTGCCAAAACTGTGGCTGTGATTTTAAAAGGCAAAAACCTTTAACAGACACTCGTTATGACGCAAAAGTAACTCCATGGTATAAATTCGTACCTGCAAAAATACGCTGCGCAAATTGCAATACTGAATTATCACGCAATCCAACCACACCAAAAGCCATAACCACAATTTTTTACTTGATTTTTTTTGGATTACTAGCGTCAGGATCTATATTTCACATTTATTTTCTAGGGCTTCTAGCAATAATTTTAAGCGGAGTATTTTCGCACTGTGAAAACCTGTATTTTGTGGTTTATAAAAACAAAAACTTAATTTAAGGCGGATTTTTTAAAGGCTCCC
>CAMCXE010000012.1 GCA_945882995.1 Thalassocella blandensis
AGGGTCGTGGAAATAAATAACCATCCCAAATCCACCCTATGCTGGCATGCGAATAAACCATTGCTCTAGTTCAGTTTTTCTCTCCAATTTTGATTGTAACTATTCAGCATATTTCCCCGTCATCCCCGCGCAGGCGGGGATCCAGCGGCCAATAGACGGTTTTTACTTGAGTGAATATCGTGATTGCTTCTGAGCAGTTGCCATCTGGATCCCCGCCTGCGCGGGGATGACGTGGGAAAATTAAAATTGTGCTGAATAGTTACTTTTGATTTTGGGATGATTATTTATTTCCACGGCCCTTATGCTCGGATGAAAAGGAAAATGAAGTGGCTTCTGAAGATTGGTATAGAAATGAAAAATGGAATGAAGAAATTGAGGAAGCTTTTTTTGTTAAGCTTAAGCGTTCTCGTTCACAAAAAACTCAATACCTAAAAATTCAGGCTGGCTATCTTGTAGGAAATTATCCAGAAGTAACGCTACGCCTAATTAAATATGCCCGAGAGAATTGTCCCGACGAATTCTGGGAGCAGGATTTTTGTCTATATGAAAGCAAGGCCCATTACCGTCTAACCAAATACGAAAAAGCCATCTCATGCGCATATCTATCAGTCGAGTGGAGAATCAAGAAACCAAATCATAAAACCGAAATTCCTTACTGGCTATCTGAGTTAGTATTACGCACTGAAAGTGCAAAAGACTATGAAAAATCTCTAGACATTTTGTTAAAATTGCACCATCCATCACCATTTCCCATCACTGAATTTTATTTTCATGGTTATACCTCCTTGCTTTCGTATAGGCTTGGAAATATTAGGGTTGCAAAACCTGAGGCAGCACTGGCGTTATCATGGGCTGAAAAAGACGAAAATCTTCTCCAGAATAAGCCGAAGAGAAAACTTGGTGTCTTTAAGAAAAAACTAGATTGGCCATACAGTGAAATAGTTTTAATTGCCAACAAATAGAACGGTACAATATAGAAGGCCAAGTAGCGCGCAGCCGCTATCACGGCTGGGTCGGCTTACGCTTCGCTCTAGCCACCCCTACGCTTAACATTAGCCACCAACCACCCTAGACAAACGAGGCCGCTTCTTGCCACCATAGCGGCCTTGCCAACTCTAGGGAATCTCCATGCTGCTTAAACCTCTCCTGCTACTGGGCGCACTCACCTTAGCCGGCTGCGCCAATATTGGCGCACAGTCCAGCCACGTGCGCTACCCAGATTCAACAGCCAACCCGCCAGCGCCCGCCCGTACCACCGGGGCCATTAAGCAACCCGCCCCAGCGAACAGCGGCGTATACCTGCCGCCACCAGTAACCATCATAAACGCCCCAGAGCCCGCACCAAGCGACTCCCCCGGCGATACCAGTCCCACCACAGACCCCAGCTACAACCGCCCAAGGCCCGCCAGCGGCATGAGCGACGCGCCTAAACCATTGGGCAACGCCGTGGGCAGCCTCATCACTCAGGCACAAAACCAATATCAACAAGGCAATTACCAAGGCGCCATCGCCACCGCCGAGCGCGGCCTGCGAATCGACCGACGCACCCCGGAGCTGTATTTAATTTTGGCCAAAAGTTATTTACAGCTAGGGCAAACCGACCAATCCGCCCAATTCGCCAACCAAGGCCTGCGCTACAGCACCAGCGGCAGCAACGAAGCCGCCGACCTTGAGGCTACCCGGCACCAAGCCTTGGGCAATTAACCTAGAGCCATTGGCCAGCGTGTGCTGGCCAATGGCTTAACAGCCCCGGTATAGCCTCCGCCTCCTCGGCAATGCCATTAAGTTTAGGATTTTCGCCTTTTCAAAATGTTTTCTTCGGGTACATCCACATTCCTGCCGAAGCGGGACAAGCCCGTTTTTTGGCCGAGTGGAGAGGTGATTTTTAGGGGCAAATGGACAGGAGCCGCATGGATGCGACGAAGTAGAGCAACGCACGACTGCACGGATGCAGGAGGTAGAGCGACGCAGGAGGCCAAAGCCGAGGAGCAATTGCCGAGACGTCCATTTGAGCCGTGACGGGACAGGAAAAAATGGCAGGACTGCCATTTTTGATGCCGAAGGCAGCCCGAAGGGCAGAGCCACAGGGATGTGGCGGATCCTCTCACGCCACGGCGACCCTCAAAATCGCCTCGGCAGAAAATTGCTCGATTTCATTCCCGATGAAATTCTACCTCCCCCATCCATGGGGTCGTCCTGCAATTTCTGCATTCGCGCCATCCATGGCGCTTGAGGGAGGGTATTTTTGCGAAGCAAAAACCAAAAAGTCGGGTGGCCTTTCTTTTTGGTTACTTTTTCTTTACCAAGTGCATCCATGCACTTGGCCCTGCGGGTCGCTTCGCGATTAAAAATTGCTCCAGCAATTTTTTGGCCACGCAGCAATTTGCTGGGAGCAAATTGCCACAGCGAAGCTGCCCGAAGGGTGAAGGCCACGAAGGCCTTCATGAAAGAAAAAGTTACTCGCCCAGGAGGGCGAAATAAGGGCTAAAACTCACTCGATAAATCAGTTTTGCGCTTGGCGTTGTGATATTTCGCTGGTGGCAAAGGCGGCGCTCAGCACCTCAGCGCCGCGTCTGCCAAGCCTCATAAAACGCGCAACTCAAAATCACGCTGCCACCCAGCCAAGTGGTCAGAGTAGGCACCTCGCCCAGTAGCAGCCAGCCTAAAAAAATCGCCAAGGCGGGCTGAAAACAGCCGATTAAAGTCACCGATTTGGCGGAAAGCGCCCGCAAACTCACCACAATTAAGGTGTGTGCCAACGCGGTGCTGATTAACCCCAAGGCAATGATATAACCCCATTCCCGAGCCGGTAATAGCATGGCTTGACCAAACTGCGCGAAGGGTAAGGTTACCACCAAGGCTACACAGACTTGAATGGTCATGGCCTGGCTGCCGGATTCCCCCTGCAACCAGCGCCGCTGCAGCACATTACGCGTGGCAAAAGTGAAGGCTGAAATCAACCCAAAACCAATACCGGCAATGGCCTGACTGTTGATGTCCCAATGCGGCACCATCATCGCAAGCCCCGCCAGCACCAATAGTCCTGCCAATAGGTCTTTAATTTTGGGCCATTTTCTATCGAGGAGCGGTTCCAAAATTACCGTGACCACTGGCGCGCTGTAATGCGCCAAAATCCCAATGGCCAGGGTGGAAACCTGCATCGAGTGAAAAAAAGTACTCCAATGGGCGCCCATCAACACGCCTAGCACGACGATCAGTATTTTCTTATTGCGCGTCTCAAAGCCCCAAACGGTGTGTTGCGCGCTGGCTAGGATTATGAGCGCCAAGGCGGCAATAGCGCAGCGCAATGCGGTAATGGTTAGCGCATCCAAATGAATGGATTTACACCAGACCCCATTAATCGCTAAAAGCACGTTGGCGAGATAGAGCGCGGGCAAGCCGCTGAGGGATTTCATGGGGGGCCAGCTGAGGGGTCTTAAGATGGTGTTATGGCGGCAGCTGTAGTTACGCCGAAAAAAACGGGCAAGTCGGTACAGCTCCGACTCGCCCGCTGCTAGCTAGGCGCCCAGTTGTTGTTCCAGCCAAGCGGCAGCACCTGCAAAGGCAATTTCAGGATGCACAATTAAATCTACCGGAACATTCGCCACGTAACCGCTTTGCAAACCTTTGGCGTTAAATTTCTCAATAAAAGTACTCGCGCGCAGAAAGTCGGAAAAGCGTGGGACTACGCCGCCAGCAATATACACCCCGCCCGTGGCGCCATAGGTGAGTGCTAAGTTACCCGCGAACGAACCGGCGAGACTGCAAAAAACCTCCAGCGTTTGACGGCATAGGGCACAGCTATTGGCCAGCCCTTTGGTGGTCACATCGGCTGGGGTCACGCTTTCTGGTGCCACGCCCAGCACCACGGCCAAAGCGTTATACAGGTGCACAAGGCCAGGCCCGGAAATAAATAATTCCGCCGATACCTGCGCGTGAGTGAGCATAGCCGCCTTAATAATGTCTGCTTCAAGCGCATTGGTGGGGGCTAGGTTTACGTGGCCCCCTTCGCTGGGCAGCGGCAACCACTTACCCGCATGGTTCACCACACCCGCAACACCCAAGCCTGTGCCGGCGCCAAATACGGCCTTATTGCCATTGGGGTCGCTTAGGCCCGGCTTGATGTTCTGCACATGGTCTGGGTGAATATTGCCTACGGCAGCGGCAATTGCCGCAAAATCGTTCATAGGGATAAACGCTTCCAAACCAAACTCCGCTGCCACTTGGCGGCAGGAAAATTCCCAATTGAGATTGGTCATTTTTACCTGGTCTCCTATGATGGGGCCGGCAATAGCGGCGCAGAGCGCCCGGGGTTGAATGCCACCGATTTTGCCTAAATAGGCTCGAAACGCATCATTGATATTGGGGTATTCGCCGGCTGGCAAAATATGAATGTCGCTAATGTTGAATTGCCCATTGTGTTTGCCACTGACGAGAGCAAAACGCGCATTGGTACCGCCGATATCGGCAACGATAGATGGATACATAAATATAGAATCTCGACAAATGTGAGGAGGGCCTGAACCTAGAAACCTCAGTTGGATCACCAAAGTCTGCGCAACCCCTTGGCGCGCCAAGCAAAAGTTAAATTTGGCGAACAACCAACCAGGTTGCCCGCCAAATTTAACTTTCACTAATCACACCAATGGCTTACACAGCTTTTTGGCGCCCAACTGAGGTTTCTAGGCTGAAAGCCCGCCACATTAGAGAAGCGGTGCGGGAGGGTCAAGCGCGAGCCCATGTCAATGCGCGGTGTTTCTATAGGTACCAAGCCCAGCGGGCAAAAATTTTCGCCTGCCGTCGGTTAGGGACGCCATCAACGCACCCCCTGCACTGGCCAGATCCATCCGCGACACACAACCGTCACACGCTTGGTTTAGCTTCCTGTCAGACACCTAGGTTACCTAGTCCGAGCAAGAAAATTATGACCGACCGCCCCACTGCTATTCCGCCGCCTACCATGGCTCATCCCTTCGGCTTCATGGCTAGGTTCATGGTGTTGTTTGGCATTATGGAGTACCTCTATTTTCAAATTCCGGATTCATTGTTGCGCGACCTGTTTTATCAGCAAGGTCTGGCTACACCTTGCGCAGCGGCAATTAATTTCTTGAGTGCGCATGAGCATGTGACTGCAACGCGGGGAATCTTGCAGTCTCGGGCAGTATCATTAGAAATAGTGCGCGGCTGTGATGGAGCGGGCCCATTATTTTTGTTAACTGCCGCCATGCTGGCTTTTTCTGTGTCTTGGCGCCACAAAATTAGCGGCATTATCGTGGGTGTGATGTTGCTAATTTTGGTTAATTATATTCGTATCATCGGCTTGTATTTTGTGGTTAGGCATCATGGCATCTGGTTTACGCTGGTTCACTCCTATATTGTTCCTACCATGATAGTTGTCGTTGGCTGCGTGATTTTTGCGTGCTGGTCGACCATCGGCGTGCGTAGAATTTTGTGACTGCATTTCGTTGGCAAGTTTGGCTTTGGCGTGGCTGTGTGGCCTGGATTGGTGTTACAGGCTTTTTTTATGTTTTTGGGGCAAGCTGCATGGAGCGGCTTTTGCCGTATTTGGAGTTTTGGGTTAATACATTAGCTGATCATTATCGCGCTACTCTGTTCATGGGTACTGGAGCGCAGGGCGGGGTCATTAATATTTCAGCGACAGTAACCGCCGATATTTATCAGTACAATTTTCCCATTGCGCCAAAAGGTGCTCAATTTACTGCCGCAGTAACCGTTGCTCATGCACTCATCCCCTTGGTTGTTATCTACTCAATTTTAATGCTGTGGCCGGGCTCATTTAGGCAATTGATTTTACGCCTGTGTTTGGGCGTCATAGCGGCAATACTTGTCATTTCTCTCACCGAGCCCGCGCTGTTGGCCGCCCACATCGAAGAGATTTTTTACGCCGCCTTGCAAAAAATCGCTAATCAAGAAATGCCCATGCCACGTCTTTTGTACTGGGTAATGTTTATGGAAGTTGGCGGCATCTGGTGGTTATCCATCAATATGGCCATTGTATGCATATGGATCAGTGCGCGGCTTGATGCGTTCATTTGGCGTGGTGCCGGGAAACCTCGACGCTCAGCGTAATGCGTCGCCCGCTTTTGTTGGCGAACTCTTGGCTTTCTCGGCAATGGCATCAAAACGTACCGAGTGCTATGTGCTGCTATCAAAAATCCGCTATTCGCATGAATTAACGCGTTATCGCTCTAGGTGATATGCGGGTATTCACAGCACAGTGGTGGCGTCGCAATATGTGATCTTTACTTGACGCGCCAGCAAATAAGTAATTGTCAAAAATACGTATTAAATAATTAACCTCTTGGACATCTTTTAGACACATGTCACGCATAACCTCAGTGCAATGATGGAGCGCGTAAGGACGCTAATGTTGGTGAGGTTATTGTCTCTCACTCACACGCAATTGCGGCTTAATGAGCGCTGGTGCCTGAATCAATCCACTTTAGCGTCAGGGGCACCTTCGGAAATTCACTTTTCGCGCTCTCGCTGCGTTATTTTCGCGCTCTCGCTGCGTTATTTTCGTGCTCAGTCGGTCATTTATACAGCATAAACTCCCTCCCTCCGCGCGAAAATGCCTTGCGGTCATCGCGAAAATTAAATTTCCGGAGGAGCCCTTAAACCTAGAAACCACAGTTGAAGTGCGCAGCTTTTTGGCGCCCAGCCGAGGTTTCCAAGGTGAATTTCACGAGGAACCCCACATGTTTATCTCTCTTGCCGTTACGCGCAGCACCTTGGTATTGGTCCTACTTACCATGTTCATTGGCTCTAATGCCTCTGCTATTTCTCCAGACGTTGTGATCAGTCAAGTCTACGGTGGCGGCGGAAATTCGGGGGCACCTTACACCAATGACTACGTTGAGTTATTTAACCGTGGTTCCAGCGTGGTTAATTTAAATGGCTGGTCTATTCAATACGCCTCAGCTGCAGGCACTAGCTGGACCAATAAAACAAATTTAGGCAATGTGAATTTGGCGCCGGGTCAATATTATTTAGTGCAAGGGGCGAGTGGAGGTGCAGTGGGTTCTAGTTTGCCAACGGCTGATGTTGTTGGCACCACGAATATGAGCGCAACGGCGGGTAAGGTTGCTTTATTGAACACCACCACGGTAATAGGTGCCATTACCTGTCCAAATGCGTCAAACGGCGTGGTGGATTTTGTCGGTTTTGGCACCAGTGCAAACTGCTCAGAAACGGGCAATACAGCCGCGCCGAACAATACCACTGCGGTTATCCGAGCCACCAGCGGTTGTACCGAAACAGATAACAACGCCAGCGATTTTGCGGTAGCTGCGCCAACGCCGCGCAATTCGTCAACTGCCCTTCATCCCTGTAATGGCGGCCCAACTATTAGCTTGTCCGTCAGCGCCAACGCAGGGTCGGAAACTAACCAGACGGTTATCACCGTCACCGCCACCGCATCAACGCCGGTATCCGGCAATCAACAACTGAATCTGACCGTTACAGGGCCTAATGTCACGGCGGGCGATTACAACCTCAGCAGCCAGACTATTAGCATCCTCAACGGCCAAACTACAGGCACTGTGACTTTGACAATTGTTGATGATGCGTTAGCGGAGGGCACAGAAACCGCCGTGCTCACCCTAAGCAATCCTCCCGCAGGTTATACCTTAGGTACCGCCACACAGAACATTACTATTACCGATAACGATGTTGCTTCCACCGCGATTTACCAGATCCAGGGCTCCGGCGCGAGCAGCCCGCTGGTCGGCCAAACTCTGGTGACAGGTGGTGTTGTGTCCAAGCTCAGCAATAACGGCTTTTATATCCAGGACGCCGTGGGCGATGGTAATCCAGCCACCTCAGACGGTATTTTTGTGTTTACCAGCACGGCCCCCACGGTGGTTGTGGGGCAGTTAATTCAACTTGGCGGCACAGTCTTGGAATTTAATACGGGCGCGGCCTCCAATACAGATACCCTGGCACATACGGTGACCGAGCTGACATCTCCCACTGGCATTTCGGTCGTTTCCTCTGGCAATAGCATCACGCCAGTTGTGGTAACACTGCCGGAAGCCGTGAACGATGATTTGGAGCGCTACGAGGGCATGTTGGTTACATTAAATGGCCCGCTGACCGCTTCGCAAAACTACTTCCTTGGCCGCTACGGTCAAGTGACACTGTCTGTGGGAGGACGCATGGAAACTCCCACCAACAAATTCCGACCCAACAGCGCGCAAGCTCTGGCGCTGGCCGACGAAAATGCCCGCCGCCGGATTATTTTGGACGACGGGACTTCCGTGCAAAATCCCGACCCCACACCCTACATAGGTTTGGATAACACCTTGCGCGCAGGGGATACAGTGGCATCTATTACCGGTGTTATTGATTACGGTTTGGCAACTAGCGGCAACACCAGTTTTGGCGATTATAAAATTCACCCCGCCCAAGCCCTTAGCTTTACCCGCACCAATCCGCGCTCCTCGGTCCCGGATGTAGTAGGTGGCAATATCAAAGTGGCGAGCTTTAATGTGCTGAATTTTTTCACCACTTTTACCAATGGTGATACGGCCTCAGGTCAAAGTGGGCAGGGTTGTTCGCTGGGTGGCGCAGTCTCAGCGGCCAACTGTCGCGGCGCTGATAGCCACGCTGAATTTACCCGTCAACGCGATAAAATTGTTGCGGCCATTAGCATCCTCAACGCCGACATTGTAGGCCTGATGGAAATTCAAAATAACGGCAACACGGCCGTGCAAAATCTTGTGGATGCACTGAATGCCGTCATGGGCGCAGGCACTTACACGGCCTTAGCATTGCCGAGCCAAGGAACGGGCACGGATGCCATTCGCGTTGCCATGATTTACAAATCGGCATCGGTCACTTTGATTGGCAACTCAATGAGCGATACAGACGCCATTAATAGCCGTCCGCCACTGTTACAAAAATTTGCCGCGCCTAACGGCCAGCAATTTACCCTAGTGGTTAACCACTTTAAATCCAAAGGCAGTTGCCCCAACGCGGGAACAGATCCTACCAATGAAGATTCGGCGGACGGCCAAGGCTGTTGGAATGGCCGCCGCGTACTTCAAGCGCAACGTTTGCGTACTTGGTTGGCGGCGAACGGCAGTGCGGACTCCTTAATCATCGGTGATTTAAACGCCTACGCTCAAGAAGACCCTATTTTCGACCTGACCAGCAATGGTTATAAAGATCAAGTAGCGGCATTTAACAGCTTCGGCTATTCCTACGTGTTTGACGGCGGGGCAGGGCGTTTGGATCACGCGATCAGCAGTGCTTCAATGGGGCCCAAAGTGGCTAGTGTTAAACATTGGCACATCAACGCGGATGAGCCCTCCATTGTTGATTACAATCTGGAATTCAAGAAACCCGCTTGTTCCATTTGTGGGCCTGACTATTACGCTGCAAACGCTTTCCGCGCTTCCGACCATGATCCGGTAATAATTGGTTTAAGCCTGAACGATCTAGATGGTGACGGTTTAACTGACGCTCAAGAAGCCACGCTGGGCACGAATCTTTATGACCTAGATTCTGACGATGACGGTATCCCTGACGGCGTTGAAGATGCCAACCACAATGGCGTTACAGATGCCGGTGAAACCAATCCAGCCAACGCCGATACCGATGGCGATGGGATGCAAGACGGCACTGAACTGGGTTACGCCACGAGCGTTGCCGATCCCGATGGCGTAGGCCCAATGCTGGGAACCAATCTGTCGATTTTTATCCCAGACGCCGACTCCAGCACCAAAACCCTTCCCACTATCGCCGATACCGATGGTGATGGTGCTAGCGATGGCGTGGAAGATCCCAATCATAACGGTATGGTGGATTTGGGTGAATACGATCCATTGAGTGACGCGTCTACCCCCAGCGGTGGCGGCGGCGAAAGTGGCTCGCCTCAGCAAATACCGGCAATGCCTGCTTGGGCTATGACATTGTTCGCCGGTCTGCTGCTGTTGTGGCAGCGCACACTTGTGCGACGCGGAAACTCAGTTTAGCCAATGATTGAAATGATTCAAAAAGTAGCGGCGCATTTAACAACATGAAAGGCTCAATAAGTACTGAGCCCAAACAATCAAGAGCGGCCAATGTGGTTTAGCATTTGATTTTTTACGGTCCTTATATTTTCGCAGGAGTCACATTTATGGTGCACAGCCAATGGCTTGCACCGTTAATAAATTGTAGGTCAATGAATTGCTTTTGCTGCGCAGGCCTATGGACTGCGCAGTTTGAAAGTTCAGCTGGGACTTTTAGTCTAAAAAGCAGCTGTAAGCTTGGTCATTATTCCATCGCAAATTGTTAACTTAAATTTAATTTTTTGGAAATATTTTAGCCGTACCCTCCCAAAGCGTGTTTTTGCCCTTCAACCTGACTTATGGAGATACTCATGGTACGTAAAATTTTTGCGGTTAGCCTATTAGCTTTGGGCGTTAACCAAGCCAACGCGGCGCTTGTAGGCGGCGACATTATGTTCACTTCGTTCAACGCCGACGAAGACGGATTTTCTTTAGTGACCTTTGTCAATCTCGGTGCTAATTCCACGATTTATTTTACGGACAACGAGTGGAATGGGTCTGCCATTGGCTCCGGCGGTGCTTTTAACACTGGAGAAAGTTATTCTCAGTGGAACACCGGCGGTGGTCAGATTGATGCCGGCACTGTGGTGCGTTTTAATAATGTGGATAGTGCTACATTGTTGGGCGCTTCTAAAGGTACATTTGGTCGCGTAACTGTATCCGGCAGCAGCAACTGGGGTATTTCCAACGCTAACGAGACGCTTTATGCGTACCTGGGTTCATCAGCGACTGCGCCATCCACATTTTTAAGTGCCATCACTAATGGCAATTTTGCGGTCGACGGGCCCATAGTTAACACCGGCTTGGTTCAAGGTATTACCGCGGTGGACCTAAATGGTAATTTAACTACATCGCCGGATTATGGTGTCTATCAGGGTCCCCGAACCGGGTTAAGCAATTTTGCGGATTACAAGGTATTAGTCGCAAACGAGGCAAATTGGACGGTTGATGCTATGAACGGGACTTACGCTGCCACAGTGCCAAGCACAACCGCCTTTACCGCTGTAAACAATGTGCCAGTGCCTGCTTCGGCTTGGTTGCTGGGTTCGGCGTTGGTGGGTATTGCTGGATTGCGTCGTCGCAAGGTGTAGGTCGATGGGGTTTGTGCCAACATTCCGCTAGCGCATTAGCGGTTAGTGGGATGTTGCACGCTCAATCTACTGATAAAACAGTTTTTTGCCACAGCCGCTGGGCGCCAACTAGCGGCCTAATCCTTTGGCGCGTTTAGTAAACCTAGTGAAGGTGTGCGCGGTGGCTACAGGCAGGCCGGTAGGGCAATTGAGACTATTGGTTTGCCGGCGCAGGGGCGGCCGTGTTAGCAGCCCTAGAATTTTTTCAGCGAGCGTAAAAACAAGCCAGTTCCGCCGGCGCATAACACCAATATGACAATCAGATCAAACGCCGTCATGTTTCGCAGGGTGAACTGCAGGGAAATAATTACCCCAAAAATAAGTGCAGCAATGGCGCATATAGCCAGTGCCCAACCCAATAGACTGGCCTTGTTATAAAACACCATGGCGATGCCAAATATAAACGGCACTAACACCATGCCAGAGGTGATTGACCTGGGCGAGCCGAAGGCCGGGAAAGAATAGAGGCTAGTGCCAAAACCAAATGATGAATGCACGCTAATGGCATTAAGCAGCAGGTAAAACCCCACACCCGCCATAATTAAGCCAAAAAAGAACTGTCCAATTCCACCTTGTGTGCCGCCAGCGCCGCGCATGTTTACTCCGCTTTTCATGGGTTCAATTAATGATGTGGCTAGTTTTCAGCTAAGATTTTTTCCGGCTCAGTGGGTTTTACTGCCCATTTGCTGAACAAAATTCCCACTTCGAATAGCACGCACATGGGAACTGCCAAAAATAACATTGACCAAACATCCGGTGGCGTTATAAACATAGCCACAACAAAACAACCAATAATAACGTACGGCCGCTTGGCGATGAGTGTCTCCACTGAGGCCACGCCAGTGGCAGCCAATATCACCGTGGCCACTGGAATTTCAAACGCGGCACCAAAGGCAAGGGACATTTGAATAATTAGATCCAGTGTTTTGGTTATGTCGGGGTTAACAATCACGTTTTGGGGGTTGATCTTGGCGCAAAAGGCGTAATAGCTCGGCAGGATGTAAAAATACGCAATTGCTGCTCCAATATAAAATAATACGCAGCTTGATAAAAACAGCGGTACCGCTAGGCGTTTTTCGTGGCGGTATAAAGCCGGTGAAATAAAAGCCCATATTTGAAAAATGCTAAAAGGCATAGTAATAAAAAGGGAAATGTAAAAGGTAAGCTTAAGCGGCGCTAAAAAGGCGGCCGTGATGTCCGTGGCAATGAGGGTGCCTTGGCTGTAAACTTGCAATATGCTGGTCAGCGGGGCGGTGACGATGGCATAGATGTCGTTAGCAAAATACACCATGCAGGCAAATACGACGAGCACCGCGCTAATGGCCCACAGCAAGCGATTCCTAAGTTCTATGAGGTGTGATACCAAAGGTTGGGAAGCTTGTTCTTCTTCGAATTCGTCGGTCATGGGGCTACAAATCTAGTGAGATTCAGGGGATGGCTTGGGTGTGGTGTCTGCCGCTGACGGAGTGTTGTTTGGCCGTTTGCTGTGTTTGTCGTGCTCGTGGGGGGGATCTACTGCGTCAGAGCCCTCGTCGAGGTGTTGATGCGCATGATCGGCCGGCGGGAGATCGTGAGTAACTTCGGCGGATTGGTCAATTATGGTGGCGTCACGCAGTTCATTGTTAATGCTGGTTTGGTAATTCAATAAATCCCGTTCCAGTGCAGCCCGGGACTCCTTGAGTTTTTCCAGTGACGCCATCACCTGCTCGTTGTGCAGCTGGCGGCGTATTTCGTCGGCACCTATGTGTTTTTCAATTTCCGAGCGGGTTTCGGTTATGGCATGACGCAAGCGACCAAACCAAAGGGCACCGGTACGAATGGCGCCGGGCAACCGTTCGGGGCCTATTACCAATAGTGCCACTACGCCAACCACTAATAATTCGAAAAAACTGACATCAAACATGAGGCTTAAGACTTGTGTTCAGGTTTGATGGTCTCGCCGTGTTTTTCGTCGGTATGGGCTGTGTTTGGTTGAGGGCTCTCCGCGACTACGCGTTTAGCTTCTTCTTCTGCGCCCTCTTTTTTATTGTCGGCCATGGCATCTTTAAAGCCCTTTAATGCGCCGCCTAGGTCGCCGCCTAAGCTTTTGAGTTTTTTTGTGCCGAAAACTAGAAGCACAATGACCAAAAGTACAATCAGGTGCTGAATGCTTAAACCCATAACAACCTCGCAAATATTGATTAAGTAACAAATAGTTTATTTTTGCCTGGAATTTTTTTCTGCAATGCCTGATAAGTCGAACCGCCGCGCTAATTCAGTGAGTATGTCTTCCGCAGTTAAATTCAAGTGGGAGAGCATCACTAAACTGTGAAACCAGAGGTCGGCAGTTTCGTATATCAGGTCTTTGGTGTCACCACTGATGGCGGCGTCTTTGGCCGCTAGCAGTGTTTCGGTGCATTCTTCGCCCAGCTTTTCCAAAATTTTGTTGAGGCCCTTATGGTGTAACGAGGCGACGTATGAAGATTCAGGATCGGCAGCGTGTTTGCGCTCGGCAAGCACGGTGGTTAACTGGGTTAATACGTCGCTCATGGGTACATCTCACTTGGGTCGCGTAGTACTGGGTCCACAGTTTCCCAGTGTTCACCGTTTAACACGCGATAAAAACAGGACTCCCGTCCAGTATGACAGGCAATACCACCCGCTTGTTCAACGCTGAGTATCATAACATCCGCATCGCAATCTAATCTGATCTGGTGCACAGTTTGCTGATGGCCTGAGGTTTCCCCTTTGTGCCAGAGTTTACCCCGTGAGCGCGACCAATAGACGGCTTTACCGGTGGCCACAGTGAGCGCCAGCGCCTCGCGGTTCATCCAAGCCATCATGAGCAGGCGACCGCTGGTGTCATCTTGGGCAATCACCGGTACAAGCCCATCGGGCGTCCAGCGTATTTCGTCGAGATAGTTGCTGCTCATGGGGCGGTCCGCTGCAAAAAGCGGTTAGTCTAGCCTATGCCGTTTTGCTAAGGCTATGGGCTGCGCATGTTCGCCACTTCTAAGGGGGGGGCAGATTAGACGCGAAATTGATCCATTTGCTGTTTCAGTTCCGTGCTTTCATTTTTGAGTTGAGCGGCATTTTCGCTAACGACGCCCGCATTTTGGGCCACAGACTCGGATAATGAGTGAATGGCCGTAATGTTTTTGCTGACTTCGTTGGCCACGTTGCTCTGTTCATTCGCGGCCTTGGCAATGTGGTGGTTCATGCTATTAATGGTGTCAATGCTGGTGCGAATACGTTCGAGGGATTCACCGACCTTGGTGGAGGTGTCAATGGTTTCTTGTACCGATGACATGCTGGTATTCATGGATAGATGGGCTTCGTCGGCGGCTCTTTGTAGCTGAATAATAATCGACTCAATTTCTTGGGTGGAGGTTTGGGTTTTTTGCGCCAGCGAGCGCACCTCGTCCGCAACCACGGCGAAACCTCGACCCTGTTCACCGGCGCGTGCGGCTTCAATGGCGGCGTTAAGTGCCAGTAAGTTGGTCTGTTCCGCAATAGAGCGAATGACACCCATGACCGAGCCGATGTTTTCCGAATTTTCTTTGAGTACGGAAATTTTACGAGCGGTGGCTTGAATTTGGTCCGTAAGACGCCGGCCGGTGTCGCGGGAGGATTTAACGATTTGCGACCCTTGTTCGGCAAAACGCGCCGTTTCTTTGGTGTGGTCGGCGGTGGCCCCGGCGTGACGCGCGACTTCGGTGGCCGAGTGGCTAAGTTGCTGAAAGGCGGCGGCCACCAATTCGATTTCTTTGAGCTGTTGTTTGGTGGAGTGCACCGTGTTTTCGGTAGCGTCCGCCATCACCCGCACATTGCGATTGACGTTCTGGGTAACCTGCGTGACGTTTTTGATGATGGTGCCGATTTGCTCCATCACGCGGTTAAAATTATTGGCTAGCACCGCTACCTCGTCACCGCTGTGAGTGGGCAAACGGCGCGTTAAATCGCCGCCTCCCGCTGCGATGGCCGCTAACGAGCGGCTAATTTCCGACACCGGGGAAATAATTAAGCGGCGCGACAATACAAATACCGTGGCAAGGCTGGAGATTAATAGCATGACCACGACTACGGCGCTCATGCGTAATTGATTTTGTAAAATTTTAGCCATTTGGTGCGTGGAAAATACGATATTAAAACGCCCAATGAGTTCTTTTTCACGGATCAATTCGACACCGCTAATAGCCTGTTTAGTGGCCGTGTCGCTTGGGTCGGGTTTAGCGGCGGAGGCTAGCTCCTTGCCTTTATGGTCGAATATTTTAATTTCGGTAATTAAATCGGTATTGACGAGTGATTTGCTGATCGCATCCACTTGCGCGAAATCATAGGCAAATACTGCCTCCAGCAGCGACGATTTAATTAATTCCATTTGTGATCGCGTGGCGGCAGTAAAACTGGCCTTTTGCTGGGCCTCAATAATTTTATAGGTCACCATCAGCACCACCATGGCTACCGCGGTCATGGTAATGGTGAGCGCAATCATCAGTTTAGTGCTAAAAGAGCGGTGCATCATGGTTGTGTGATCCGGCAGGCTGTATAGGGTGCTGCAAAGGTTTTGTTCGCGAGTGTTCGGGGTGTTGATTGGTATGCTGGGCGCCCGACAGCTGAGTTAACCCCGCTGCAGGGTGGCGACACATCGTCGGTGATAGCAGTGGAAAAATGGAGAGCCATAGGGGGTTATCCTTAATTAGCGCGGTAGCGAACCGGTTCAGGCAATGCGTGATTTGCCTTGATTCCCTTCAAAGAGATACCGGTTAAATTTCTGCTCCTGGCTAAGAAACGCAAGCTGGGCAGCCGCTGTGGCAACGGCCGGACCGGCTGTCCAGTTGTGCGGTGCGGTGCAAAGGGCTATGGCCACTGCAAACGCAGCGACTGGGTTGTTCATACCTCGTGTTGATAGTTCCATAAGGCGGCACCAACGGTTATTGGTTTAACAGGTATTGGATTCTTGTCCTTTAAAACTAGCACAGGGTTTGCGGTTGTAAACTTTTCTGGGCGGGTGTTGTACTGGCGCTTGCGGCCAAACGATCAAAATAGGTATAACGCCCATCTGGGCTTGGCACGAAACCTGAAGGGGTAACAGGAATGAATCTGTTCGCTGTGGGCAATTTGACGTTCCAGCACAGCTTAAGCGAAAGGGCTTGTTTAACAGGCTTAGGTTAGCCGCCATTATTCTGCATTCGGCAAGGTACCGTTTTTTATGACTATCAATTGGAAAGAATACGCTCCGACCCACTTTTATGACGAGCTGATCAGCACCCCCGGCAATGCTCGGCAGTCCGCCCGGCGTTTGGTGGCCTATTTGAGGTCATTGCGTGATGAAGAGGTTGAGCAGCGCCGGCGTGCGGCTGAAGCCACGGTGAAGGAAATGGGCGTGACTTTCACGGTGTACACGGAGGAGGGTAACATCGACCGTGCTTGGCCCTTCGATATCATCCCGCGCACCATCGCCAAAAAGCAGTGGGACAAAACTGCCGAGGGTCTTAAGCAGCGTTTGCAAGCGCTTAACCTGTTTATTCAAGACCTGTATCACGAGCAAAAAATTGTTCAGGACGGGGTCCTGCCGCGCTACATTCTCGAGCAATCCAAGAATTTTCGTCCAGAATGCGTGGGTATTTCGCCTCGTTATGGTGTTTGGGCGAATATTTGCGGCACTGATTTGGTGCGCGACAAGGATGGGGAGTTCTATGTTTTGGAGGACAATCTGCGTGTGCCTTCCGGCGTGGCCTATATGTTGGAAAATCGCGCCATCACCAAACGGGTACTGCCTGACCTGTTTGAGCAAGCCCACATTGCGCCTATCGATGACTACCCCGCGCGCTTGTTCGATATGCTGGTGTCTTTGTCGCCCCGCGACATTGAGCAGCCGGTGGTGGTGGTGCTCACCCCAGGCATCTTTAACTCCGCGTATTTTGAGCATGCTTTCCTCGCGCAACAAATGGGCGCGGAACTGGTGGAAGGCAGCGATCTGGTGGTTCAAAGTGACGAATGCGTGTACATGAAAACCGTTGCGGGTTTGCAGCGCGTGGACGTTATCTACCGCCGCATCGACGATTTATTTTTGGACCCAGAAGCCTTTACGCCGGACTCCGTTTTAGGTGTGCCGGGCCTGATGCGCGCTTGGCGCAAAGGCAATGTAGCCATGGCCAATGCGCCTGGTGCCGGCGTTGCGGACGATAAAGTGGTGTATGCCTTTGTGCCGGCCATAATTAAATATTATTTGGACCAAGACCCCATTGTGCCCAACGTGGAAACGTTTTTGTGTATCAATGAAAAAGAGCGCGACTATGTGCTCGCCAACTTGGATAAGCTTGTGGTTAAGCCGGCCAATGAATCGGGTGGCTACGGCATGTTAGTGGGCCCGCATTCCACCAAAAAGGAGCGTTTGGAATTTGCGGAATTAATTAAGGCTAACCCGCGCAATTATATCGCTCAGCCTACGCTGGCGCTGTCCACCGCGCCGACCTTAGTGGGCAATAATTCCCTCGAGCCGCGCCATTTGGACCTGCGGCCGTTTGTGTTGCAGGGTGCTAGTACTTACGTAACCACGGGCGGGTTGACCCGCGTGGCGATGCGTAAGGGCTCGCTGGTAGTGAATTCATCGCAAGGCGGTGGTAGTAAAGATACCTGGGTAGTGGATACGGAGGCGAAATAGATGTTATCTAAAGTTGCAGAGCGTGTGTATTGGACCGCGCGTTATATCGAGCGGGTGGAAAATACGGCGCGTTTGTTGGGTGTATACGCCAACTTATTATTGGATTTGCCTAAGGGCGTTAATTTGGGTTGGTCGAACCTAGTGGAATTAAATAGTGCCCAGCATTTATTTGATGAGCGCTATAAAAATCGCGACGAACGCAATGTGGTGAAATTTATTTTGGGCGACACTAAAAACCCGAGCTCGGTGGTTTCGTCTTTGTTCATGCTGCGGGAAAATGTGCGTACCACACGTGATGTGGTGCCCGCCGAAGCCTGGGAATTAATCAACGAATTGTCGCTATTTGTGAGTGATAATCTACAGCAAGCCGTTAATCGCGGGCAGCGGCATGATTTTCTTAAAGGCTTGATTAAGGGTTGCCAGCAACTTAATGGGCTCTTGTATGGCACCATGAATCACGATGCGGCATGGGATTTTTTGCGCCTCGGCCGCAATTTGGAGCGCGCTGATATGACCACGCGCATCTTAGACGCCGGCGCCGCGACGATTATGCAAACCCAAGGTGATGAAGTGGCTATCAATACTTGGCAAATTATTTGGGGTAACGTGTTACGCTCGGTGGGCGCTGACCAGAGTTACCGACGTACATTACGCTCTGCGGTGCGTGGCAGTGATGTGGCGCGTTATCTGCTGGAAGATAAAGATTTTCCGCGCACTATTGCGCACTGTTTAATTGCGTCCGCCGATTCCGCTGCAAAATTACCCAGATCGGAACCCGTCTCCGACTGCTTAAATGCTCTGCTGTCACGAGGATTTGATGGCGTGGATTACCAGAATTTGGGCGCCCCGTTTCGTGATTATCTTAATAACCTTCAATTGGAGTTGGCTGCTGTACATAGTGCTATTGCCAACAATTGGTTTAACCAGTAGTCCATTGCATCGCTACTATTTCAACTTTTTTCGCTAGCGTAGGTGTTGCGTCGATCTGGCCAGTGCCCGCTATTTTCATTTCATGGCTGTTAGATTGTTGAGCGGCCGTAATTATCGGTTAGCACCTTGGTTGTACTCCAATGTGCTGGGTGATTTATCGAGATATTTAGGACGACCCCATGACCATTCGTGTTGCCATTAATCATCAAACCCATTACGAATTTGACCGCGAGGTGAATGTGTCGGCGCATACCATTCGTTTGCGTCCCGCACCGCATAGTCGTACGCCTATTCACAGTTACAGCTTAAAAATTCAGCCGGAAAATCACTTTATTAATTGGCAGCAGGATGCTTACGGCAATTTTTTAGCGCGTATTGTATTCCCAGAAAAGTGCGAGCGTTTGTGGGTGGATGTGGAGGTGATTGCCGACATGACGGTGATTAATCCCTTTGATTTTTTTATTGAGGATTATGCCGAGGAATTTCCGTTTGCCTACGATAAACAGCTGCAAAAAGAGTTGGCGCCCTATTTAGAAAAGCTGGACTGCGACAAATTATTCGTCGATTTAGTCAAGCAGTTGCCAACCAAAAAACAGCGCTCCATCGACTATTTGGTGGCGGTGAATCAGCGGATTCAAAGTGCCGTGGAATATGCCATTCGCCTTGAGCCCGGCGTACAAACGCCTGACGAGACATTGGCGTTAGGAGTGGGATCCTGTCGCGATTCGGCTTGGTTGATGGTACAGGTGTTACGCCATGTGGGCTTGGCCGCGCGGTTTGCATCGGGCTATTTGGTGCAACTGAAAGCCGACGTGGCAGCACTGGACGGTCCTTCCGGGCCGCCGGAGGACTTCACTGACCTGCACGCGTGGTGCGAAGTGTTTTTGCCCGGCGCAGGCTGGGTGGGTATGGACCCAACGTCGGGCCTGTTTGCCAGTGAAGGGCATATTCCCTTGGCCTGTACGCCAGACCCCGTATCCGCGGCGCCCATTAATGGCGCTACGGACAAATGTGAAGTGGATTTTGCGTACACCAATGTGGTGACTCGCGTCCACGAAGACCCACGCGTCACCAAGCCGTATACCGACGATCAATGGGCCGCTGTGATGGCGCTGGGCGATAAGGTGGACGCACAATTGGTCGCCGAAGACGTGCGCCTCACCATGGGGGGGGAACCCACATTCGTCTCTGTTGAGGATATGGAGTCGCCGCAGTGGAACACCGAGGCATTGGGTGCCGACAAACTCAAACTGGCCAAAAGCTTATTGCTCAGGCTGAAAGACCGTTTTGCGCCACAAGGCCTGCTGCACTATGGGCAGGGCAAGTGGTACCCAGGGGAGGAAATCCCGCGCTGGGCGTTGGGCCTGTTTTGGCGGAAAGACGGCGAGCCCCTGTGGCGGCATAGTGAGTCGTTGGCGCGGGTGGATAAGAGTTACGGACACGGCTTGCGTGAGGCCCATTTGTTTATGTTGCAGCTGGTTAGCCGGCTGGGCCTGAATGCCGATTTTTGCCAAGCGACCTACGAGGATGGCCTCTACTACTTGCTACAGGAGCAAAACCTGCCCGCCAACTTGGACGCGCAAATTGCGTCAGCCAAAGATGATTTATCGCGCCGCCGCTTGGCCCGCAATTTGGAGCGCGGTTTAGATAAACCTGCTGGTTATGTGCTGCCATTGGCCTGGAATTTTGCTACGGGCGCTTGGAGCAGTAGCCATTGGCAGATGCGTCGGGAACGCATTGTGCTTATCCCCGGTGACTCCCCCATGGGGTTGCGCCTGCCTTTGGACTCTTTGCCCCACACCGAGGAAACCCTGCGCGAAGAAGACGTCCCGCGTGATCATTTCGCCGAGCGGGCGCCCCTACCTAAACATGCCGAGCTGCCTAGCCGGTACAGTCATGCAGCCAAGGGTGCTGCCGTGGTACTGCCCGAGGTTAAGCCTCAAGAAGTGCCCAAACACCCGCATTTGCAAGAGAAAAGAATCGTACGGGAGTATTGGCAAGTGCTGCGTACCGCACTCTGCGTGGAGGCTCGGGAGGGCAGAATTCATATTTTTATGCCACCGCTGCAGTATCTTGAGCATTATGTGCAATTACTGGTGTGCATCGAGGAAACTGCCAAAGCATTGAAGATTCCCGTGGTCTTGGAAGGCTATGAGCCACCGAAGGACCCGCGCTTGGTTAAACTTTTGGTCACCCCAGACCCAGGTGTGATCGAGGTAAATATTCACCCCGCCAGCAACTGGCGGGAATTGGTGGATACCACCACCACACTCTATGCCGAGGCCTTCAAGTGCAAGCTGGGTGCGGAAAAATTCATGCTCGACGGCCGCCATACCGGCACCGGTGGTGGCAACCATGTGACCATGGGCGGCGCCACGCCGGCGGACAGCCCGCTGTTACGGCGCCCCGATTTACTGCGCAGCCTCATCACCTTTTGGCAGCATCATCCCAGTTTGTCCTACTTGTTTTCCGGCATGTTTATCGGCCCTACATCGCAAGCGCCCCGTGCCGACGAAGGCCGCGACGAGATGCTCTATGAGCTGGAAGTGGCCTTTGCCCAGATGCCCACCGGTGAATCACCTCAGCCTTGGCTGGTGGATCGTTTACTGCGCAATTTATTAATTGATATCACCGGCAACACCCATCGCGCTGAATTTTGTATCGACAAGCTCTACTCGCCAGGTTCCGCCACCGGCCGTTTAGGTATTTTGGAGTTTCGCGGTTTTGAGATGCCGCCACACGAACGTATGGCACTGGTGCAGACCTTGCTGCTGCGTTGTTTATTAGCGCGTTTTTGGCACAAACCTTATCAGGCACCACTAGTGCGCTGGGGAACGTTGCTCCATGACCGGTTTATGTTGCCGCATTTTGTGTGGGCCGATATGAAGGAGGTGGTGCGCGATCTGAATGAACAGGGTTATGCGTTTGATATCAATTGGCTACTGCCTTTTGAAGAGTTTCGCTTCCCGCATTACGGCCGAGTACAAATTGAAAACGTGGCCTTGGAATTACGATGGGCCATTGAACCCTGGCATGTGTTGGGTGAAGAGGTGGGCAGCTTCGGCACCGCGCGTTATGTGGATTCTTCGGTGGAGCGTGTACAAATTAAAGTCACCGGGTTGTGCGATAACCGATATGCCTTAGTCTGCAATGGTCGGCGCGTGCCGCTGCAAAACACTGGCACGCAGGGTGAATACGTGGCTGGCGTGCGCTACCGGGCGTGGCAGCCGCCGTCGGCCTTGCACCCCACTATCGGCATTCACGCGCCTTTGGTGTTTGACTTGCTGGATACTTGGAACGGTCGCTCCATTGGTGGTTGTACTTACCATGTGACGCATCCGGGCGGGCGCAGTTATGACGCCTTCCCCGTTAATGCCTTCGAAGCGGAATCCCGTCGTGGCAATCGTTTCTCCACCATGGGTCACACACAAGGGCCCTATACGCCTCGCCCTTGGACCGATGCTAGCCGGCAGCTTTTTCCGCATATTGAGAACCGGCCGATGACGGCGCCGCCCATAGAAAAATTGGCGGAATACCCCCATACGTTGGATTTGCGCAGGGGCCCGTTATTCAGTCTATGAACAGCAGGTTAGGGGCCATGGTAGCAATGTCATTAAGTTTAGGATTTTGCGTGCAGTAAGGGCGCAGTTTGCTGCGCCCTTACTGCACGCAAAGCCCTATAAAGCCTGCTGTTTCTTCCCGTCCACACTGGGCGCAGCAAGCAGCGTCCTTAATTTAAGGGCCTTGGTTTAGTGAATTTAACCTAGAAACCTCAGTTGGATCACCAAAGTCTGCGCAACCCCTTGGCGCGCCTAGCAAAAGTTAAAAATGCCGAACAACCAACCCGGTTGCCCGTCATTTTTAACTTTCACTAATTACACCAATGGATTGCACAGCTTTTTGGCGCCCAACCGAGGTTTCTAGGTTTAAGCGGCTTTATTTGCTGGCAGTAAACGGTAAACTTTTGAACAGGTTGTCGAGATAATTACCTGAAGCATTCATGCCATTTAAAACACCTTCCATGGCCATAAATTGCTGCGTGAGCCGTGTCTCAAAACCTTCAATGCGTCGGTCCAGATTTTTCTGATCCGATTCGTAGGTTTTGAGTTTTTGAGTTAAATCCGCTTTACGATTGGTGATGAGGCCAGACGAAGACAAAAATTGGGTGATCAGGGTTTTTAGCTCACTGCCGAAGCCGCGTGAATATTTGGCTGTGGCGGTAGTGGCGTTGGCGCCAATAATTAAATTCAAACCTTCTCCAGGTTCATCTAATTCGGGCCGCAATACATTGCCGAATCCAAACGCGGTTACGCCGTTAATTGTGCCCGCCGTGTCCACACCCGCCGTACCGTTGGCTACGCTTAAGCCTAAATCGGCAATGCTGTTGGCGCTGGCGGCAGTAACATTTGCGCTGGAACTGGAGCCAAACCGAGTAGAGGTAAACACTAAATGGTCCGTATCATAACTAACTGTTACGGTGATGCCACCGGCTAGTAATTTGGCGTCTTTGTTTATTTGATTTTGCATGGCCGATGCAAGTGCTCCACCATTGGCGTAAGTGGTCGCGTCGGGCAGGGAAATGGTGTCTGAGGTTGTGCCGTTAACCTTAAGTGCAAACGTATAATTTTTCCCGGTGGTATCAAGGCTGAAGGGGGCGGTGACTGCCCCCGCCGTAAAATAGCCCTGTTTGGGCTTGGTGGTTACCACTACCGCATAGTCCCCCGGCTCGGTTTGTTTGCCGTAGGAATTTACCGTTACTTCGCTGCTAGAGGACTCGGTATGCGGGGCAAAGAGTTTTTGCACCAAATCGAAATGGTCCGCAAAAGCCGCGGTGAATTCTTTTTCTTTAATTTCGAGGGTGCCATCGAGTTTGGTGCGAATACCCACGTTGGTCAGTGCGGTGAAGCCATCGTCGTCGAGGCCGGTAATGGCTTCGCCTAGCAGGTTGCGCACTTGCGACATTATGCCTTTGCCTAAGGCGTCGTTGGTTAACGAGCCTTTTTTCTTGGTTTCCTCATTCGTTGAAAAAGCGGGCTTTACGGTCTCCAAAAATTTGTTGTATGCATCTACAAAACCGCGCACTTTTTCTTCAGCAAATGATTTGTCATCGGTGATATTTACGGTAACAATTTTGCCAGGGTCGGCTTTGGAGAGCTGGAATTTAAAGCCATCAATTACATCGTCTATCGTGTTGGTGGGGCGTGTAATGGCTAAGCCGTTTACGGTAAATGATGCATCTTTGCCCAATTGGTCGCCATTCATCTTTTTGCCGCCAACCGCCGTATTGAAGGCAAGGCGTGATAAATCGGAGGCATCGGTATTCGTGGGGGAGCCACCGGCTTCCGCCACCGTGATACTCAATTGATTTTGTAACCCTGAGGAGGCTGTAAATAGCAGCCGGTACCCCGTGCCATCTTTAACGATGCTGGCTTGCACACCAAAATCCGCTTTGTTAATGGTGTCGCGTAGGCCTTTTAACGTGTTGTTGGTGCTGTCAATGGTGATGGTTTTTGTGGCTTGGGTACCATCTGCGGTAAAACCGGCAAAGCCAGATGTCCACTCGCCCATTTCAAACGTTAAGGTACCTTCACCCACGGCATCGGTAGTGGCGGTAAACAGGGTGGATGACAGCGACTGTGCGGCGGCCACGTCTTGGATATCAAAAGCATAGGTGCCCGTAAGCACGTCGGTTTCTAGCTTTACTGGAGCAAACGCGTCGCTTGCGGTGTAAGACGCAGACTTGCTAAACATACCTTCTTTGTCGATGAGCGCCTCGCCGGCGGTTTGCAGCGTGGTGAGTGCTCCAGAAATTAAACCAAAGTCAGAGATTTGCGTTTCCGCCGTGGTTTTTTTGGTGTCGATACGCGCTTGTGGGCCCGCTTTTTCAATTTCTTTGAGCTGCTTGACGATGCTTGCAGAATCCACGCCCGAGCCGGCGCCAAGGGACTTAACAATATTGTTCTCAATCATCGTAATTTCCTCAATGGCAGGCGCAAACCTTTAGCAACAGCAATAACAATCACAGCGTTTGGCGCTGTGGCAAACCTAGTGATAACACATGACACCGCGGTTCCCAGCCGGCTCGCGCATGCCACGCACCAGCCAAAACCCTCATGATTTGCTCCCTATTTCCCCGCAGACAAACAGTGGCTCGAGTGGTCACCCGCGCCCATTAGTTTGAGTGTGGCTGAGTATTTTTTAACCGGTGGCGTTGAGTAAGTTCATTTCGCCAGTCTCTTTCACTTTCCGCGCCAACTCCAAAAAGATGTCTTCTGGAATTTGCCGAATGAGCTCGCCAGATGCGGAGTCCACGACTTTTATCACGGTTTGATTCAGCTCTTGGTCTACCGAAAATTGCAAATCACGCTTAACGTTCTGCACATATTCATTCATCGAGCCTAAGGCGTCCTGCAATTGTTGGCGTTGCTGATCTTGCGCTTGTGCGCCTTGTGCAACTCCATCCTGCGCAGCGATTTCCAGAGTTTTTGGGGCTTCTGAGGGGGCAATCGGCAAAGGTTTGCCATCTGCCGCTTTGGCCGGCAGGCTATTGCCGCGGTTATTGGCTGCTAATTGCACGGGTTTAATAATGCTTATCTCGTTCATATCAATCCTCCGAACACAAAAAGCCGGGGAGTTTCCTCCCCGGCGGTAAGGCCTTCCGGCGCTAGCTTAAACGTGAGGGCTAGGCGCCTCGGCCCCATTTACTAAAGTTATTGCAGTAGTGACATCACTTGTTTTGGTCGGGCATTCGCCTGTGCCAACATGGCCTGCGACGCTTGCGACAAGACTTGTGAACGACTCAGGCTGGCACTTTCTGACGCGAAGTCCGCATCCACAATCCGCGACCTTGCGGCGTTTGAGTTTTCCGACACGTTCATTAAGTTGGATACTGTAAAGTCTAGCCGGTTGTTCAAAGCACCGAGTTGCGACCGCACGTCGTTCACCGTATCCAGAGCATTGTCGATGACATCAATGGCTTTTTGGGCATTGGCGGCAGTGTCTAAGCTAATCGATGAAATTGAGGCGCCAAAGGAGCCGCTATTCATGGTGTTGGCGTTTTTCAACCCGAGTCGTGCCGCATCTGCATCATTGCTGAGTTGAACATTTATGGGGTTGCCGTTGGTGCTCTTTAACTGCAGGCCAGCGGTGGCTTCGAACGTCATGGTGCCGGTGGAGGCAATTGTGGCGGAGGATTGCGTGAAGGCCCCCAAAGAGTCAACTAGGTCGCGCGTTACCGTTTGCAGGCCGGTTTGGCTACCCAAAAGCGATTCGGTACCGGTACTTGCCGCACCGATGGTAATGGTGCCGCGATCGGACTCCAGTATGATGTTGCGGCCAGCCACTCTCGCGGTAATACCGGATTCTTCCTTGTTGGTGTTGATGGCATCGGCAATATCCGTATTGGTGGCGCTTACAGCCAAGCCCAAGTCGTAGGTCACACCGTTTAGTACAACGTTGTCCAGTGTGGCTGTTACGTTGGAGGATACATAGCCGGTGAAATCAATGGTTAAGGTGGAGAAGGCTTTTGCGGTTACGCCAGTTTGGTCCGTTACCTTGTTGATGTTGTCGATTTTGCCTTGCAGCGAAGTCGTGTCGGTATTGTCAATGGTTACCCCATTGATTGTCAGTTCACCTACAACCAGTGCTTCGGACGCACCGGTGGAGTCATTCACCAAGCCAGCACCATTCACCACACCCGCATCTCGGCTTTCTCTGAACCCTAAGCGATCTAATTTATCCAGAGTACCGGTTTGGCCGCGCTCAATGGTGATTGGGTCGCCGTTATCCGAGGTGAGCACAATTTTGCCGCGATCGGAGACGTCGCCGATACCGGTGGAACCTGCGGCACCTACCCCCAAGGTTTGCGCGTCTTTGGCCATTAAATTCAAGCGGCCTTTATCATCAATGGTGGCACTAATTAAACCGCCGGATTCGGTATTTACCTTGTCAGCAAATTCCTGCAGGCTTTTGGTGTCCGCAATGTTGAATACAGCCGTACCGCCGTTTAATTTGGTTAAGGTGATGTCGGTACCTGCGCTGTCTGCCACGCCTGTACCTACATTGGAGGCATTTAGCTCTACGACCATGGACGCGGTTACGCCACTCACGTTTGTGTTAATGAGGTTGAGAAGGTCTTCAACTGTGTCTGCAGAGCCAGTGAAGGTTTTGCTACCGGTAACGGATTGACCATTGATCAAGAGGTCGGTTTCAGCGAGCGACACTTGTGAGTTAAAGGTGGCGGTGATTTGATCGCCCACCGCATCAGCACTTAAAGAACCCATACCAAGAGTTTTGGCATCTACGGCTTGAATTTTGAAATCAACCGTTTGGTTGGCTTCGGAACCAATTTGTAGGCTTACTTTGCCCAGTTTACCGTCGAGAATGTTTTGGCCGTTGAATGAAGTGGTTTTGGCGATACGGTCGATTTCTTTGGTGAGCTGTTTTGCCTCGGCGTCTAGGGTGCCACGGTCGGCGTCGCTGTAAGTTCCGTTGGCTGACTGTACCGCGAGTTCGCGCATCCGTTGCAGGATGTTAGTACTTTCGGACAAAGCGCCTTCAGCCGTTTGAATCATGGAAACCCCGTCGTTCGCGTTGCGCACCGCTTGGTCTAGGCCGCGAATCTGCGAGGTTTGTCGGTTGGAAATGGCAAGGCCGGCTGCGTCATCTTTGGCTGAGTTGATCCTCATGCCGGATGACAAGCGAGTCATGGCTTTATCCATCTCAGCGCCGGCTTTAACCATTTGGCGCTGGGCATTAATTGACGATACGTTGGTATTAACAAAAAGTGGCATACAGCCTCCTAACTCGTTTAACAGTCAGATTGCTTGCGAGCCATCACGCCAGCGGGCAACCAGAGCCTCAGTAATTTGAGCGCTTCTAGTAAGTGTTTCGGCATGGTGCGAAATTTCTTTAATACTTTTGGCTTAATTTTTTAGGGTGCATGACTAATACTAATGGCTTATAAGCGTTTTCAATAATGCTTGCGAATTAGTCGTGTTTTGCCTCTAAAAACCGCTGCAAACGCGGGTTTTCAGACCAGCTCCTAGCCGTTCAGTGCAGCAGAAAATAGATTAACGAGCCAAATACGGCGGCTAATAGGCCTAAACCCACAATCAGCATTAATCGGGAGCGCCGAATGGCGTCGGATTCACTGGCGGACGAGGGGTGTAGGATCGGCATAATCACCGGTCGGTTAGGTTCGGCGCTGGGCCTGTGTAACAGATGTGTTGGGTGTAAATTTTCGGGAATGCTGGGGCGAAGTGCGGTTTTTTCGATATCGTCCTCTGGCCCTACAATGCGAAAACGCACTGCATCGAAACTCAACACATCGCCATTGTGCAGCAGGACTCGGCGCACCCTGTGGCCATTCACGAAGGTGCCATTACTGGACTCAAGATCCTCTACTTCTAGGCCCAATGGCGTGACAGTGAGGTTGGCGTGGCGGCGTGAGAGGTGCGCAAAGTTAAGGTGGATCTCGCAGTCTTGAGCGCGGCCGATGGTTTTGGTGCCGCTCAGCCGAATGGGTTTGGGGTCGAGTACCGTGCTCATGGGTTGCAATTGCCAAAGGTGCAGCTCGGTGGCGGCGGTTTTATCCGGCGTGCGGCGCAGCATTTTGGGGTCTATCACCGAGATCACTACCACGCCCAGCTCTAGGGTGTCGCCGTGGCGCAGCGTGGTATGCAGGCTTAGTGCCTCGCCGTTAACCCGCGTACTTCCAGCTAGGGGCAGAATCTCCACGTTTTCGCCATCCACAACCAACCGCGCATGATTAGGCTCGATGCTGGGATGGTTTAGCACGCAGTGGGAATCCGGGGATTTGCCAATGCTGTAGCCAGACTCCACGAGCCACATGGGTGGTTTTGCAAAATTAAGGAACTGTAATTGCAGCATGTACCTATTCCTGTGGGTGGAGGGCAATAGGTGCACTTTATACTAAAGGGCACCTCCGGCAATCCACTTTTCGCGCCCTCGCTGCGTTATTTTCGTGCTCAGTTGGTCATTCATACCGCATAAACTCCCTCCGCGCGAAAATGCCTTGTGATCATCACGAAAATTGAATTTCCGGAGGTGCCCTGAAGGTGTGGCGCTGCTGTCATAAAGTTAACAAAGATTCCGAGCCTTCAAGACAGCTGCGGAAAATTAGGTTAGTCTCGGCGCTCTTTGCCTTGGAAATAGCGCGCCTCATGTCTCGACCTTTCTTCAGCCATGCCACCGACGTGGGCCTGCATCGCGACAACAATGAAGATTTAATTGTCTGCCGCGCTGATTTGGGGTTGTTTTTGGTAGCGGACGGCATGGGCGGGCATGAAGCGGGTGAGGTGGCCAGTGCCATCGCTGGGCAGGTGGTGGGTGATTCCATTGCCCAAGGCGCTAGCTTGGTGGCTGCCGTCCAACAGGCCCATCAGGCCATAGTGCACTCGCCAGACCAAGGCCGCGGCCATCGCGGCATGGGCTCAACCATTGTGGCTCTGTTATCCCGTGGCAAGCAGTACGAAATCGCTTGGGTGGGTGACAGCCGTGCTTATGTTTGGTCTGGCCCCGTGCATCAGCGCAGTTTACAGCAGCTCACCATCGACCATTCTTATGTGCAAATGCTCTACCAGCGCGGGGTAATTACCGCGGCTGAGATGGCGCGGCACCCCGAAAAAAACATCATCACGCAGTGTCTCGGCTCCACCGATTTGGAGCAGGTGAAAGTGGATAGCCTGGTTTGCGATTGGGAGCCAGGGGATTGGGTGTTGTTGTGTAGCGATGGCTTAAGTGACGCGGTGAGCGATCAAGTGATCTGCGATATTTTAAGCGAGCATTCGCAACCTGATGACGCCGTTAAACAATTGGTGCAAACCGCGTTGAACCACGGGGGACGCGACAATATTTCGGTGGTAGTGGTTAGCTACCCTGCTAATAGCTGGTGGCGCCGAGTCGGTAGCTGGTTCGGACGCTGAGGTTGCTAGGTTTGGCAGGGATTTCTAGCTTCACAGGGGCCTTTTGCGTGACACCCGTTGCGCGTCGCAAAAGCCGTTTGACGATCCAAAATCACATGAATATGTCCCTATAGTTCCCTCAATTCATCCTTGAATTGAGGGTTTTGGATCGTCAAACGGCACTCGCTTGGAGGGATTGTCTTGCGTGCACGGGTCTCTCACTGGTCACACCAATGGATTACCCAGCTTTTTGGCGCCCAACTGAAGTTTTTAGGTTAAAAGGGCAGTACAAAAGGTTTGTTGTTCAGTGTGAGCAACCCTTTGTCGAGGGTGATTTGCGTCTTGTAGTGTCCTGCCTCCTCTTTGATTAACCCCTGCCCCAAAAATACATTGGTCATCATTAGTGTTTGGCTTTTTACTAGCTGTTCGGCCATAGCGCGATTGTTACTGGCAGTAATGTTTTTGCTGCCCAATTCTGTGGCTAGCCGCTGTACTAGAGTTTTCTCGGCACTGAGGCTGCTCGTCAGGTTGAGCTGCGGGATCAGTGAGGTGGGTGAGCTCTGTAATTGCTGCCAATCCAGTGCCTTAGGCTCCGGCAGGCTGGCAACCGCTTTTAGCTCCACCAGCTTGGCACCCTCCGCGTCGCTGGCGAAGGCTAGTGATAACTGCGGCTGTTTTGGCAGTAACTGAGCCTTACAAATGTCCACGATGGCTTGCGGGTACTGCTCGGCCGGCATTGTGGATTGGCTGAGGGCGAAGAGCTGTTCGATAAACGCATTGGGCACTTGGTTTAACGCGATCTGCGTGGCGGGGTTTTGCAATAGCCAAGAGCCGGTGTTCAATGCTTCGGCGGTGAAATTAAGTGTAAGGGTTTGCGTTTGAATAGCCGCTTCCGGCTCTAGGGTAAATTGCAGTTTGCCTTTGGTAATTAGCAGGTTGGCGGTTTTGTCCTCGCTGAGTCGGTCAAAACTGACTTGGTTGCTCAGGCTTAGCCCGGAGGTTTTCCACTGCAATTGTTTGTTGACGGTCGCGTTGCTGGCAGCCAATCTCCAGGTGGCGTTTTCAAAGCCAACTTGGCTGAAGAATGTGGCGTAACTCAATTCACGCTGGAACGGGTTTATCAGGCCTTTGCCTTGAGCACTGCTGAGCTGGAGGTTAGTCTCCCCGTGTTGCCATTTAAACGCGGCAAGTTGGTCGCTGATTTTAATCGCGCCAAGCAGTGTCACGTCGCCTTCTAGGATGTAAAGCGGGCCCGCTGACTCTTGAGACATAACCTGTTGCCAACCGGACTGCCTGTCAGGCGTGGCCACCAGCCTGAAGTGCGCCCAACCAAAATGAAAACGCGGTGACATAATCGCAGGGCCATGTTGCAGCTGGAGCTCTAGCGCGGTTTCGAAGGGTTGGGTGGCCATTTCGGTCTGTTCCCAGCGAAGCTTCCAGTTAGCATCCGATGTGAAATAATTTTGGTGCTCACTGACTAAAGTGGCGGTGACACCGGGCACCTGCCGTAGCGCATCCAACAGGGCTTGATTGGCAAGTTTGGCGGCTTGAGACAGCATGGGGGGGAGCGTCAACAGCAGTAACAGCAGCAGTGCTGCCAGTATTTGCGCAAGCCGTTTCATGATGTGTAGCAGTGTGTTCATGGCGAGAGTCCTTCGCTAGTTGGGGGCGTGGCGGCATTGGCTGGCGGCAGTGGGGCGCCCAGTGTCTCCAGCTGTCCCATGGCTGGGTTCGCGCCAGCCTTGGCTTCGATCAATTCGGTAAGCTTGGTTTTGGTGAGTGTTTTGGCCTGCAAAAATAGCGTTTCCAAAATGGTTTTGGCCAGAGCCTCCGCACTTAGGCCTTCGCTTGGCGTGCCCAAATTTTGGAATGTGCTGGAGGGCAAATCCAAATTGAATGTTCCGTGATGTTCCGTAAGCAATTGCACCTGGGCCGGCGCAATGGTCAGTGTTTCAACCATAAACCGCTTGTGTGATGCAGGGTGGGCGGCATCCGTGGCCTGTGGGGTCAAGGCATAGTTGTCTAGGGTATTCAGCAGGGTCACAAGGTTGGTAGATAGGCCCCGCTGCTCCACACGCATCTGCAGCCCGCCAATAGTAATGCGTGAGATGTTGAGTTGAGTGGCTTGTAAATCGTTTAGGTTCATCTCCACCGCTATAGTGGCTGCCTCTAAAGCCAGCGGCGTTTGAAAGCCCGCTGGATTGCGGATCCGCACTCCCTTCACCTCTGCCAGCCCCTCGGAAAAATGCAGCACAACTTCCCCCACCTCCACCTTGGTGTGTAGGAGCCTTCCTCCTATCTCAGCGGCGCTAGAAGCCAGCCATTGGTCAAGGTGCTGACGAAATGCCACTGTGAGCGCTACGGCTATACAAATGGCGCCTATCACTACAATTTCGATAGTACGTTTAATAATTGTCACCTTGGGGCTGTGGGGTGGGTGGGTGCTAAGGCCATTCGCTTACTAAGCGATAAAAATTACAAACCGCTAGCCAAGTTGCCCGTAAATTTTAGGTTTCGCTAGTTACAGCGATGGATTGGGCCGCTCAACTAAGGCTTCTAGGTTCGGCCTATAGCTTCACTCGTCGGTTTTGGAATTATTTGAGCCGCCGCGCAAACGATTCAGCAGCGATTTAACCCCCGCACCAATGGAACGGCCCGGCCCCGTGTTTTGGTCCGCCGCTTGTGGTTGTGGGGGTGTGCGTTCGTCGGGTTCTCGAGGGGCTGTTTTGGCCGAATTTAACGCGGGTGCAGAGGGGCGCCGCTTCTCGTTGCCGGGTTCTGGTGCGCGCGCCGCCGCTGTAGCCGCGGCGGCTAGCTCTTTCTCTCGTTGCTGGCGTTCCTTGGCCTCACGTTCTTGGGCGAGTTTAAACGTACTAAATTGCGCCTCAACTAGGGTCAAGCGATTGCTAACCTGTGCAACGAGTTGTTGAGACTCGTTAAGCTCGGCTTGCAAGTCCGCTTGGTGCCGCTGGCTCTGCAAGTGCAGCACGTAAGCATAAGTCATGATGGCCATGGCAACGGGCCAGCCCAAATATTTCCACATGTTGTTACCTTGGTGCCCAGTTTATGGCCTGTTGAGGGTATTCGATGCTTTGTGCATGCTCAGTGTCGTTGGTTGCTGGCGCCTACTATGATCCTAGAATCCTCAGTTGGATCACCAAAGTCTGCGCAACCCCCGGGCAGCGCCTAGCAAAAGTTAAAAATACCGAACAACCAACCAGGTTGCCCGTCATTTTTAACTTTCACTAATCACACCAATGGATTGCACAGCTTTTTGGCGCCCAACTGAGGTTTCTAGGATGATTGGCGTGGCGAAGGGTTCATGTTCGTCGCGCGCTGCACCCCGCCAAATTCCGCGGGCACAGTATAAGTCTTGTTGACCTTTAAATTGTATTGCCATTCCGTGGGAATTTTAGTGCCGGTGCCGGTGCCGGTGTCGGTTCGAGGCTGTGGCGCCCCCGCGGGGCTTTAATCACGGCTAAGCGCCACCCACCGACCTTGTCCAGCGAGAGGGGCGGTGCCATTAGGTTAAGGATATTGTTGTAGCGGGGGCGCCGCGTGCTGCGGCCGAACTGCGCCCACAGCCATCTAGAGCCTGTTAGTTCTTCCCGTCGAGCACCGGGCGCAACAAGCAACGCCCAGCCTTGTCGGTTTCGCGGGTTCGCGTTTTCAGCTGTCAGTGGTGGTGTATTGCAGCCTGCAGGCGGCGGTAGATGGCTTCCATCGCCCAATCTTTGCGGCTGCGCCAAGATGCACAGAGACGTTGGCCCAAATTGGATCACCAAAGTCTGCGCAACCCCTTAGCGCGCCTAGCAAAAGTTAAAAATCACGAACAACCAACCAGGTTGCCCGTGATTTTTAACTTTCACTAATCACACCAATGGATTACACAGCTTTTTGGCGCCCAACTGAGGTTTCTAGGTTAAATCTAGCGCTTGATATTTGTTGGTGATGTGGGTGTTGGGCAGATTTTTGAGTGGTTTTTATTGCCTGAAAAAATTAATTCAATCGTTTGAAATTGTTTGGCGTGGCGTGTCGTTACATTGATAACTTGTAAACAGCTTTGTTTGTCGTAGCAAAATTATATTAAGATTTTGTGAAGGGTGTATTGCTATGCGTGTTTAAGGCGCATAAAATCGCCGCCGGTGTGACAGTTAGCGCCAACTTGTGTCGCAGTAAATTGTCGGTTGGTGCAAAATTAATCTGTCATGAGGATGCTACTACAGTAGTTAATTTTTGATTGGAGCGCGCAATGTCTAGCAAAATTAAAGGCACAGTTAAATGGTTCAACGAGAGTAAGGGTTACGGTTTTATTTGTCGCGAAAGCGGTCCGGATCTTTTTGTTCACTTTAGCAACATTCAAAGCACTGGATTTCGCACCTTAAAAGAGGGGCAAGAAGTGGTCTTTACTGAAGGCTCCGGTCAAAAAGGCCCTCAAGCAGAAAATGTAGAAGTGGCATAGTTAAAAATGGCGGCCTTGGCCGCCATTTTTTTTGCGAAAAATAGCTGATAAACCTTGTTTTTGTGATGGTTGTGGATATTGGCCCCCGCATGGATTTGGCGACCGTTTTTGGGTGTCGTTCGTTTTGTGTGTGGGTGTTTTCCAGGAAATGCTGCAACGAATTCTGGGCTCGGTTGAATTTTTCAAGCGAGAGACACCTTGTTTGGGTGACTGTTATTTGAAGTTTCACGTCAATTGACTTTGGATTTTTGAGGGATTCAGGTAGGTTGTGTTATTTGCACCTTGAATTTTTTAGTGTTCGTTTGTTGCCGGGAGCAAGAAATTGCTGAGTTGCTAGCGTTTGGCGACATTTTGTTTTTTCTATATTTTAGCAGGCGAGGTTTGGCTATCTGCGTGCTGGATAATTTATTAATTCATCAGTCGCAGTTGATCGCCAAACAGATTGAGCAATCTATGGTTGGCATTGATGGCGGTTGGAAATGACCGACAACCTGTTTGGCAATTTTTCACTTGCGATAGGCGTACCACGGGAAGGCACAGGCCTAGGCGGTTCAAGCTAGGCGTTTAGGCTTAACAGCTACTTGCCTTCGCGTTCAGCCTCAGCTGGTGTTAGTCGGGAATTCACAAACCTGCGGCCAAAAAATTCCAAATGCTGAGCAATATCGCGCAGCATTGATCTCCTGCCTTGCTCAACAAAACAATTCCGCGTAAATCCGCTTTGCCCTAACCACCGGCCTTCTGTTGGCGGCTGGCTGTTCCGTCAAACTTGCCCTGCAAGCCCCATCGCCGCCAACGTTTTATTCAGCGTGTTAAGGCGCCTGCGCGGCACATTAATGGTCTTGTTTGCGGAATCGCGCGCAATAATTTTCCACAGGTATTAATGCAAGCCCGCCTAACAGCATGGCCAATAAGATTGTGCCCAGTGCTCCACTTAATACAACCTAATCACCACTCAACCTAAGCCAACTTTCAATAATCTTTCTGGCATAGGCGGTGTCCGAAGAGCAACATAGACCAAACGAGAAACTATAGAAACCAAATCTGCTCGCCGATTAAATCGGTATTGAAATTCAGCCAGATAGCGCTGCG
>CAMCXE010000013.1 GCA_945882995.1 Thalassocella blandensis
AACCTAGAAACCTCAGTTGGGCGCCAAAAAGCTGTGTAATCCATTGGTGTGATTAGCAAAAGGGGTTGCGCAGACTTTTGGTGATCCAACTGAGGTTTCTAGGTTAAACCACGCCAAATAGGGATTCCGCGCTCAAGCCCTGTTTTTCAAGAATGTCACGTAAACGACGCAAGGCCTCAACCTGAATTTGACGCACACGCTCACGCGTTAAACCAATCTCGCGCCCCACCTCTTCCAGCGTACTGGACTCATGACCGCGCAAACCAAACCGACGCGCTAAAACTTCACGCTGTTTTTCAGTTAGCTCATCAAGCCAGTGATCCAAACTCAGGTTCAGATCACTATCCTCCAGCAGCTCTACAGGATCCGAGACATGGGTATCAGGTACCGTGTCCACAAGTGTCTTGTCCGAGGTCGGACCTATAGGGGCGTCCATGGATGTCACCCGCTCATTCAGACTGAGCATGCGCTCCACATCCGCAACAGGTTTATCTAATAGCGCGGCAATTTCTTCTGCCGAGGGTTCGTGATCCAGCTTCTGCGACAATTCACGTGCTGCGCGCAAATAAACATTTAGCTCTTTAACCACATGTATGGGCAGCCGGATTGTGCGGGTCTGATTCATGATGGCGCGTTCGATGGTCTGACGAATCCACCAAGTTGCGTAGGTCGAGAAACGGAAGCCGCGCTCTGGATCGAATTTCTCAACCGCCCGAATTAAACCCAAATTGCCCTCTTCGATGAGATCCAATAACGCCAAACCGCGATTGACATAACGGCGCGAAATTTTTACCACCAAGCGCAAATTACTCTCGATCATGCGCTTGCGTGCGGCAGGATCACCTTTAAGTGCCTTGCGCGCAAAAAACACCTCTTCTTCAGCACTTAATAGCGGTGAAAAACCGATTTCATTGAGGTAAAGCTGGGTCGCATCCAGATTTTTTTGGTAGACATCTTCCCCTTCGATAACTCCCGGGCGTGATTTTGGCGCCAATTCAAAATCGTCTACGCCATCAACCAAGTCTTCTAAAGTTAGGGAGTCGTCCATATCGCCTCGCAGATGTAGATCATCCGACTTCAGCGCTTCCAATTCAATTTGTTGGCTAGCCATGTTGCATTCCTCGTTTGAGGTCGGCACTTTCCGAACTGCGCGCCTCGTAGAGAGAGCAGGATTCAGGGAAATTCCAAACCAGTGTTATGTGCGCACCTAGGTGAAGGTAACATTATTGGTTGTATTGGTGACTCAACCTAGACTTGGTAATCTTCTTGTCGGCCGTATAAATTTAACTTTAATCAATTTTTTACGGCACGCCGAGCAGGCAAATGGCGCAACGGATCGACCGGCTGCCCGTCATAGCGGATCTCGAAATGCAGCATTACGCCAGCTCCCACATCACCCACTACAGCGATTTTTTGCCCCACTCTTACCTTTTCTCCCTCGCGCACCAAAAGTCGCTGATTATTACCGTAGGCACTTAAGTAATCGCCGGCGTGCTTGAGGATGATCAAGTTACCGTAATCTCTTAAGCCGGAGCCGGCATAAACCACCGATCCGTCCGATGCTGCAACCACAGGCTCGCCTAATTTCGACTGAATATCAATACCCTTATTTAATCCCTTTCTAGACAAATACGAACCCACTACTTGGCCATCAAGCGGCCAAACCCATGAAACCTTTTTAATACTTTTATCAGACTCGACAGCATTATTTGCACCGTCATAATCATTTTTTAAACAGCACGCAGGTCGTCCACCAGCCCGCACCAACTCAACGGGGCGAGGCGCCGAGGCGCGTAAACGCAGCTGCTGCCCAACCGAAATTTTGGCATCATCCCCCAGGCGGTTCATCGCCTGAAGCCGCGCAACTACAAGACCGTATCGCCAAGCGATACTGTATAGCGTGTCGCCCTTCTGCACTTTATACCAGACCGGAAAATCGGCACCCACAACAGGTGATACACGCCCATTCGACGGGTTAAGATCCGAAACGGGCGCAGACCTTGACGCTTGAAAACCACAGCCATAACTTGATAAGGCGAAAACAATAACGAACAACCACGCCCGAGCTATTAGGTCTAAACGGATCCAAAACAGTATAAACGGTCTCATAAGAACACAATAACCGCGGGTTTGATAGATAAAACACCCAGCAAAACAGCCATATAAATTCCAAAAAAATCTATTAAAAATGGGGATATTTTTAACAACTAATGAAAAGTAACCAGAAAATTTATTAGATTAAGGCCAAAAACTCATACTAAAACTAATCGCAAAGATTATCAGCCTGAAACATTGGCATTAGGATTTAACCTACCTTAACACACAAAAATCATACTTTTTAACTAGCCATCAAGCGAGCCCGCGTGACTTTTGATCGACCTATCGGTTACGCAGGCGAGCTCACGCAACACCGCCGTAGCGTACTCACCGGCCCCCAACGTGAAGCGAAGTAATACACCCGCGTCATCAAGCTCCCATTCAAAACCCGCCAGATCTAGCCATAACTTGCGCCGCTCTTGACTCAAACCACAATGCTCAAGGCCGTTCAGAATATTGGCCAAGCCATCTAAGCAGGACAACTCCCATTCGGCCTGATCACCCGTCAAGTGGCCGCGCCCCCACAGCGGCCCACTCATCGATGTAATGTCGCCAATCGCGGCACAGAGTATTCGCTCATGAAGCACGCGATTAAACACAAAGGAGCGCATGGCGGACATCCATATGGAGCGATTGGACTTGGGATTAATCGCGCGCATATCAGCCAGCCAGGCGGCGGCCCCAGCAAGATTTTGTCGACCATGGCCAAAACGTTGCTCGCCAAAATAGTTCGGCACACCCAGCGCCTGCACTAGCCTTAGTCGACCCTCCATTTCCTCTGGGGTAAGCGTCAGGTTGCGTAGGCGTATCGCAAACCGGTTGGCCGCATGATCACCCCGTCGCAATTTTTTTGAACCTCGCGTCACCTGCAGGATGGCGACATCGTCCCCCACAAAAGCCGCTAAATCCTCCCAGGGTTTCACTTCCCCCTTGGGCTTGTAGATGCTAAACCACTGGGTGGTTTTCGCATGCCGATCCTTCATACCGCAAAAGCCAACATCCACCAACTTGACCTCCGCGAAACGCGCCAGCTGTTTCGCCAGCCATTCGGTGTTTACGCCGCGCTTTTGAATGTGTAAATAAATATGCTCGCCCACACCTTCTGGCGCAAACCCCAAGTCCTCGTCGACCACAAAATCATCCCATTCCACACGAAAATCGGCCCGCGCTTCGGGACGACCGTGGGCATACGCAAATTCAAGCTCAAACACTTTTAGATCCATTGTTAACCGCCAAAAAAAAAGCCATGGCGGATTGCACCATGGCTTTCGTAAGTACTGCTTAGAGTGAAGGCTTACCAGATGCCCTGCATGGGGCCTGTAGCCAAACCGAACTTAGTGATGGTGTTGTAGCCGGCTTTCTGCGCAATGACCGTTAACAAATCGCCGTGACTTGCGCCCGTGCCACCGTTCCGGAAATCTAGCGCACGATTACCCACCAAGCCGGTGTTTCTACCGCCGGCCAAAACAAATGGAATACGGTAGTGATCATGCGCATTGGAGTGCCCCAGTTCGGATACCAACAACACAATGGTATTGTCTAGCAGCGTGCCTGCGCCATCGGGTGTTTTTGCCATTTTATCTATAAGATTGGCAATCTCGCCCATAAACCAAACCTTGCTGGGCGTGAAGGCATTGTCCGTATGCGAGGCGTCGTGATCGCCTACGCCATGACCCGGGACCTTCACTTGAGAAACCGGATGGGAATACATAAACGAAACATTGCGTACCAAATCACAGGCCAAGGCCTGCACCAGCACATCCTGCTGGGCCGCCGACAACTCGGCAACTTTGGCGAGGTTGTTGCCATCGGTGGGCAGGGCGCCGTAAAAATTGGTCGGCGCTACACAGCTGGCACCCGTGCCCGCGCCAGCACCTAAGGCCGTTACCCGTTGTTGGAGAATCGAAAAGGACTGGGCATGCTGGTCTAAGCGGTCTTTTTCTACGGCCCCTAATTGGGTGCGCAACCGGGTTAAATCTTTGTTCACATTATCCAGCACGCGCAGCTGATCCGCGTTGGAGTTACCACCGCCACCGCCGCCGCCAGAAAACAAGGTTTTAACCGCTTGCTGCGGACTGTTTTCGTAAGGTAGACGAGTGGTGCCATTGAAGCTGATCGACTTATCTGAATAGAAACTGGCCGTAACACCCAGCTGCAGCGATTTAAACAGCGTTGGGCTTAAGCCGCCCAACACCACCTCGATGGACGACGAGGTAGCCGCTCCGCCAGGCGCGTTATTGGCAGTTAGCACCTTGCCGGAGCCCCCTTCATGGGTGTCGCCGGTACCCACCAACCTAATGCCATCCAAAAAAGTGCAATATTGCTTGACCTTAGCAAGCGGCATGGTCTGCGCTCGCAAGGTTGGGTTTACCCCCGCCGCCGGATGAAATTCATTCGGGGTGCAACCATTGGGGTGATAGATGAATAGCGTACGGATGGGGCGTGCTGCCTCGGCAGCCATAGCGTTGCGCGCCAGCAAAGCCGACAGCGGTAATGCTGTGCTTAGTGGGGCGGCCATAATCCCCTGAATTATTGAGCGTCGTTTCATTGTCATTGCCCTTCTTAGTTGCGCTTAAGGAAGGATTCGGACGATACCGCTTCCAACCAAAGTTCGTTAATGGTGTAGGCCTTGCTGCCCCAGCGAGATGCGACGTTTTGCACCACGCAATGGTCAGGCTCTTTGGCGCCACTCAAATACATTTCGAATTGCTGAGCGAAGCAGGCGCGCGCCGAAGTGGCGCCAGCAATTATGCCGGCCAATTCCTGAGTGCCGAAATAATCCTTAGAATCCGGATCAGTACGATTAACTAGGCCGCTTAGGGTGCCGGAGTCATCGACAAACACCCCGCTTTCCGTGGTGCGGTAGGCGCCGATGGCGTCGTATCGCTCAAAGGAAAAACCGATAGGGTCTATGTATTTGTGGCAACTCTGGCAACTCGCAACCGATGTATGTGCGGCAAAACGTTCCCGAGTGGGCTTACTAGGATCCAAGGCAACCGGAGGAATTTCCAAGCCAGGCGGCGGTGGCGGCAACTCTTGGCACAATAAACGCTCCCGCACAAACTTGCCGCGACGAATCGGTGAGGTTTGTGCCGACTGCGCATGGCTCGCCAATACGGCGCCTAAATCCAATACGCCGCCGCGTTGCGCCCCGGCCGGCATTCTCGCAAAGGTCGCCGTGCCGCCGCCTAAACCATAAAATTGCGCTAATACATTGTTGGCGTAGGTGTAATCCGCCAACAAGAGGTCACTGAATTTACTGGTGCCATTGAAGAATAGGTCCTGAATAAACATATCGAATTCGGTATCCAAGGCCGCACGCACATTGCTGGTGAGGGTTGGGAAAGCATTGATATCTTTATTAATGGTGAGCATAGATTCAGCCCCCAACCATTGCCGTGCGAAATAGATTAACTGCTTTCTGGCCTTAGCATTCGCCAACAAACGGGTAACCTGCGCACGCAACTGGGCGGTAGTGCTTAATTGGTTCATAGCCGCCGCGGTTAGCAAGGCTGCATCGGGCGTACTGCCCCAGAAGGTGTAGGCCAACAAGCTTGCCGTTTCGTAGGGAGTCAAGGTGCCGTTAACGCCTATTTCTGAACGATAGAGGAAGTGAGGCGAAGCCAACATGCCGCGAATCACAAATCGGGTACCTTGGGCGGCGTCTGTTCCATACATAAAGAGATCAATATAGTCGGCCTTTTCTAGCGCCGTCAGCGGCCTGCGGAACGCCTTGAGGCCGAAGGCATCAACAATGGTGCCGGCACAAACCGTAGTTTTTTGATTGCAGGTGTTGATGCCGGTAAGGCTCACGGTATCCGCTAATATACCTGCGGCATCCCAATACTTGCTCATATGTGTTTCGCTGACAGCGGCGGCCTTCGCGTTATTGTCATAACCCGCCACAATACCGGCAATAGGCAGGTTGCCCGCTAGCGTAGAATTGATACCAAACAAGTCATTAACGGTGTTGCCGTATTCTTTGGCAGTGAGTAGGCGCAACTGCTTGGGCAGCGCCGCTTCTACTTGACCACAAGCCGTGGAAGGGGTGAAATTTAAGATAATAAAATCTTCAATCGCCGCTGCACAATTGGCATCACAAACCACGCCATATTCACTGACCATGTCTGGGATTTTAGTGGTGGCCACATAAGGCTTGCTATAAGCCTCTTTGTTTAATGCGGGAAAGTTAGGTGCTTTACCTTCACCATTAACACCATGACATCTAGCGCACTGAGCGCCATACAACGCCTTACCATCCAAACCACCGGAACTACTTGAGCTACCGGAAGAGGAGGATGAAGAGGAGCCACCACCCGTTTTTAAGCTATTCAAAAAAGCCGCAACGTCAGCCGCGCAGCCATCAATACAGGCCGGCATGGTTCTTCGACTCATCACCTCGTGAATGTATTTGGGTAGGCTTGCTCGAGCCGCAGCCACCTTGAAATTGTTAACGTCGAAATTGATGTGCGCGGAGGTTTCGTGGCAACCAGAACACCGTTCGCTATACAGCTGCTCACCACGCGCCGCATTGCCAACTACAGACCAACCAGCGCCGGAAGAGCTAGACGAGATTGACGATGAGGAACGGCTGGACGACGAGCGGCTAGATGATGAACTGCTCGATGAGTACCTAGAACTACTTGAACTACTTGAACTACCACCGGCCGCACCGCGCACCACTATGCCGGATAAGGTCGCATTGTTCACCGACGCCGAAAAGTTCAGGGTTAACTTGCCATCAGTTACCACAATGTTTTTAAAGGTGAGGTCTGCAGCCGTATTTCGACCATAAGTGGAAAACAAGTCGATATTGTTGACTACCGTTACGCCCTCAATGGCCACGCTCATTCTGCGCATGCCAATGCTTGTCGCCCATTGCTCATTAAGATTGAGAGTTACATCAAAGGAACCGTTAGTGACCGGCAGGTCATAGGTGAACGACCCGTACCGCTGACTTTGATAGAGAGGGTCATCGTCTGTGCCGTTAATGGCATCGGTAGTGTTAGCCGTGGCGTTTGTGACACCTTGGGCGCTAGTTAACAAATTGGCAGCAGGCACAGAGTACTGAATACCCGACAAGGTTTTATAGGCATTCCCAGCCGCACGAAGTGCGTAGAGAATCACACTACCCGAACTGGAGGAGGCTGACGCACTGGAAATAGCGGTAGAGCTACTGAAGCTGCTCGAGCTAGAAGAGCTGCTCGAGCGAATAGCGCTAGAAGAACTGCTCGAGCGAATAGCGCTAGAAGAGCTGCTGGACGTTGAAGGGCTACTTGAACTGCCCTCTCCCTCCAAGCCAGGGCCGCCGCAGTTTGCTAGCACCAAGGCCAACAAACTTGACGTGCCCACCGCCTTTAGGGCCGATAGCAGTGAAGCCGGCTTACGCGCTACTCCACGGCAGGCGTCTGAACGACTTACATGTAATTTCATAATATCCACGTCTTCTTCCCCTTGAGCCAAGGCTCAAACCGGTGATTAGTTAATTATTTAATGCATAACGCAAAAGCTAACTTCTTTTCCAAGTGCCATTGTGCTGCAAAACCCGACGATCGTGGAATAGAGTTTGTCACACTTAATTAAAAATCTAGGTAGCACTTTGCGCATTTGCTAACTGGCGCTCAAAATAACGCTTTCGACCTTGCTTCAAGCAACCGGAATATTTCTTCAAAACAATTTGGTTAGGCCCTCTTTGAGGCGGCGGCTGCAAATGCGGGGCAATTGGGCGAAGTGCCCACCTATGCGGACAAGCCATCTCCCATGGGGTGCGGCGCCGCTCAAATCCCCTGCAGTAGCACTACGGCAAAACAGGCGATACCCTCACCGCGCCCAGCGAAGCCCAGGTGTTCTGTAGTGGTTGCTTTGACATTAATGCAGGTCACATCAACGCCTAAATCCTCAGCAATGTTAGCGTTCATCCGAGGAATATAGGTTGCCATACGCGGCCGCTGTGCGACGATAGTGAGATCCGCATTGCCCAGCTGCCAGCCTTGGGCGCGCACTTTGGCATTCACCATGCGCAGCAAGGCCCGGCTATCGGCGTTGGCGTATTGTGGGTCCGAATCTGGGAAATGGCGGCCTATGTCACCCAATGCCGCCGCCCCCAACAGCGCATCACATAAGGCATGCAGCAGCACATCACCGTCAGAGTGAGCCACCAAGCCACGCTCAAACGGAATAACCACGCCACCCAAGACAAATTTTTCACCTGGCCCAAAGGCGTGTACATCAAAGCCCTGTCCAATACGCAGTGTCATAACCCTAACTCCTGATGCCGCCGCAGAATTTGCTCGGCAAGCCAAAGATCCTCCGGTTGTGTAATTTTAATGTTGTCCCGCCGGTCGACCACAAGTCGAGGCTGATAACCCAAGCGCTCCACAGCCGAAGCCTCGTCCGTCAATTGAGCTCCCGCCTCCAGCCCAGTACGCAAGGCGCGGGATAGGAGGCCCAACGGAAACAGCTGAGGAGTATGGGCCAGCCATAATTGCCGACGATCCTGCGTATGCTCGATACGAGCAGCATTCACCACGGGCTCGGCCGCGTATTTGAGCGTGTCGGCAACGGGGACTGCCAATATGCCACCCGCCACACTGTTGCCAACCTCGTCCAGCAGCTGCCGAATGGCCGTTTGAGTAACGCAAGGACGGGCCGCGTCGTGTACCAGCACCTGCGCGTTTTCGGCTAGCTTAAGGGTATGGCGCATGAACTCCAGCCCAGACAGCACCGAATCCGCACGCTCTTCGCCCCCAGTGACAACGTGAATGTTGGGATGCTGCGCAATAGGCAAAGAGGCAAACCGCTCATCCCCTGGAGCCAACACCACCACTATGCCAACCAAGCCCGGGGTGGCCAACAGCTGCTGCAGGGTGACGGCCAACACAGTGCCCCACCCTAATGACAAATACTGCTTGGGCACAGCCGAGCCCATGCGCGAACCGACACCCGCCGCAGGTACCAAGGCCCACAGCTCAGCGCTCATGTTTTTGCTCTTTGAGAAACAAAAAAAATGTCTCGCCCTCTTTGACCATGCCCATGTTCGATCGAGCACGCTCTTCGAGCGTGGCGTCGCCATTTTTCAAGGAATCCACTTCTGCGCTCAAGATACGATTGCGCTCCCTTAAGGCAGTATTTTCTTTCTGCTGCTTGGCCATTTGCTGATTAAGCTTGGCCACATCCAAATAGCTGCCCTCGGCAATCCAAAAACGGTATTGCAGAAATAACAGCACAGCGAAGAGAGCGAACAGCAGATATTTCATGGAGAACTCGAGTGGAGTTTGTTGCTCAGCTACGGAACAACCAAAAACAAAAAAGCCGACACAGGGCCGGCCTTTAGCTTACGTAATACCCGCTTATTTGAATTCGGCGCGCCCTAAGTAAGGTGCACTTGCACCCAGTTCCGCCTCAATGCGCAACAAACGGTTGTATTTAGCCACGCGGTCGGAGCGCGACAAAGAACCCGTTTTAATTTGGCCAGCCGCCGTACCTACCGCCAAATCAGCGATTGTGGTGTCTTCGGTTTCGCCGGAACGGTGCGAGATCACCGCAGTATAACCAGCGGCCTGAGCCATTTTGATGGCGTCCAGGGTTTCGCTTAACGAGCCGATCTGATTGAATTTAATCAAGATGGAGTTGGCGATACCTTTGTCGATGCCTTCTTTAAGGATTTTGGTGTTGGTCACAAACAAGTCATCACCGACCAATTGAATCTTGCTGCCAATTTTATCGGTCAGTACTTTCCAACCGGCCCAATCACTTTCGTCCAGCCCGTCTTCAATGGACAAAATAGGATAGCGGTTAGCCAAATCCGCCAAATAGTCAGCAAAACCTTCCGAGGTAAATACCTTGCCGTCGCCACTCAGATTGTATTGACCATCTTTGTAAAATTCGCTGGCCGCGCAGTCGAGGGCGAGGGTCACATCCGTGCCTAGGGTATAACCGGCCTTGGCCACGGCTTCAGAAATCACGGTCAACGCCGCTTCATTGGAGGGCAAGTTCGGAGCAAAACCGCCTTCATCGCCAACAGCGGTATTCATACCCTGGGCGGAAAGCACTTTTTTCAAGCTGTGAAAAATTTCGGCACCGATGCGCAAAGCCTCGGTAAAGGTTTTGGCCGCTACGGGCTGGATCATGAACTCTTGAATATCCACATTGTTGTCGGCGTGTTCACCGCCGTTGATGATGTTCATCATGGGCACGGGCATGGAATATTTACCGGGCGTGCCGTTCAGCTGCGCAATGTGTGCATAAAGGGGGATTTTTTTGCTAATGGCGGCGGCCTTGGCTGCCGCCAGGGACACGGCGAGAATGGCATTGGCGCCGAGTTTGGATTTGTTGTCGGTGCCGTCCGCAGCCAACATAATGTCGTCCAGCGCACGTTGTTCACACGCATCTTTACCCAACAGCAACGGCTTAATGGTGAGATTGATATTCTCCACCGCTTTAAGTACACCCTTGCCCAAATAGCGGCTTTTGTCGCCATCACGCAGCTCCAGCGCTTCACGCGAGCCAGTGGAAGCGCCGGAAGGTGCGCAAGCGCTGCCCACTGCACCACACTCCAGCACAACTTCGCACATCACCGTAGGGTTGCCTCGGGAATCCATCACTTCAAAACCAGTTATATTGACGATATTACTCATGGGTTTTATCACTCCGCGGTTATGACTATTAATTAGTGCCCCTCTAGGGGAACACTACCGTTAAAAAAGTAAATTATTGAATTTCTAAGGGTGAAAACTGTTTCACTAGGTCATCAAGCGCCTTCATTTGAGTCAAAAAAGGCTCCAGCATATGCAGTGGCAAAGCGCTTGGGCCATCACATTTCGCCCGATCTGGGTCTGGGTGCGCTTCCAAAAACAATCCAGCAATACCCACAGCTATACCGGCCCGAGCCAGCTCGGCGACCTGGTGGCGACGACCACCCGACGCGGCCCCAAGGGGATCGCGGCACTGCAATGAGTGGGTAACATCAAAAATGACCGGTAACCCACCCGTCACTTCGCGCATAGTGCGGAAACCCAGCATGTCCACCACAAGGTTGTCGTAGCCCATGCAAGAGCCACGCTCACACAGTAAAACTTGGTCATTGCCGCACTCGCGGAATTTTTCCACGATGTTTTTCATTTGGCCCGGGCTTAAAAACTGCGGCTTTTTAACATTGATAAGCGCCCCGGTTTTCGCCATAGCCTCAACGAGGTCCGTCTGGCGGGCCAAAAACGCCGGCAACTGAATAATGTCACAGACTTCAGCCACGGGCGCCGCCTGAAAGACCTCATGCACATCGGTAATCACCGGCACGCCAAAAGTGGTTTTAATTTCCTGAAATATTTTTAAACCTTCGTCTATGCCTGGCCCGCGAAAGGAATGAATGGACGAGCGGTTGGCCTTGTCAAAAGACCCCTTAAACACGTAGGGAATGCCCAGCTTTTGCGTGACCTTCACGTAATGCTCCGCCACCTGCATGGCCATATCCCGCGATTCCAAGACATTCATACCCGCCAATAACACCAGCGGTTTGTGGTTGCCAAATTCCATGGCGCCCAAGTTGATTACTCGATTTGGAATCATTAGGTGCGTGCCTTAAGTTGGGCTCGATGGGCAATAGCCGCCTGAATATAACTGGTAAAAAGCGGATGGCCGTCACGCGGGGTGGAGGTGAACTCGGGATGGAATTGACAAGCCACAAACCAAGGATGATCCGGCAGCTCCACCACCTCAACCAAGGTGTCATCCGCGGACCAACCGCCAATACTCAACCCAGCTTGACGCAGTGCATCCAGGTAACGATTATTCACCTCATAGCGATGGCGATGGCGCTCAACCGCTACATCGCTGCCATAAATTGCGCGAGCTTTCGAGGCTTTTTCCAAGCGGCATTCTTGAGCGCCCAAGCGCATGGTGCCACCGAGGTCAGAACTCTCATCACGGGTTTCAACGTCGCCCTCAGCATTCACCCACTCGGTAATTAAACCAATCACCGGATGAGGGGTTTTGCTGTCGAACTCCGTGGAGTTGGCCTGGCCCCAGCCCAAAACGTTGCGCGCAAATTCGATCACAGCAGACTGCATGCCCAAACAAATACCCAAATAGGGAATGTTATTTTCACGGGCATAACGCACCGCCATCAATTTACCTTCCAAACCGCGCTCGCCAAAGCCCCCGGGCACTAAAATACCGTCCGCCTCGGCCAACAGGCCTAAACCCTGCTCTTCCAAATCTTCAGCGTTGATGTGCAAGATGTTAACGCGGGTATAGGTTTGAATGCCCGCGTGCGACAGCGCTTCATTGAGGGATTTATAGGCGTCCAACAAATTCATATATTTGCCGACCATGGCAATTGTTACGTCTTGCGTAGGGTGCAGCTTACCGTCAATGACGCGCTCCCATTCGCCAAGATCGGCAGCTGGAGCTTCAATACCAAATTGCTTAAGGACTATCTCGTCCAGTTTGTAGCTTTGTAGCAGGGCTGGAATGGAATAAATCGTTTCACAGTCCGGCAAAGGCACTACCGAGGAAAAGGTCACGTTAGTAAATAAGGCGATTTTGCGACGCGATTCATCGTCGATCATTTTTTCGGAGCGACACAGCAGCACTTCTGGCTGCAATCCTATGGTGCGCAACTCTTTCACTGAATGCTGCGTAGGCTTGGTTTTGGTTTCGCCCGCGGTGGCGATGTAGGGAACCAGCGTGAGGTGGATGAGTAAGGATTGACTGGGGCCCAAATCCACTTTCATTTGGCGCAGCGCCTCTAGAAAAGGCTGGGATTCAATATCGCCCACCGTCCCGCCGACTTCCACCATAGCTACGTCGTAGCCCTCACCGCCCTCAATAATGCGGCGTTTGATCTCATCGGTGATGTGCGGGATAACCTGAACGGTACCCCCCAAATAGTCGCCGCGGCGCTCTTTGCGCAATACGGTTTCATATACCCTACCGGTGGTGAAATTATTGCGGCGGCTCATGCGAGTGCGCAAAAAACGCTCATAGTGCCCCAAGTCCAAATCGGTTTCGGCGCCGTCATCGGTGACGTAAACCTCCCCGTGCTGGAACGGACTCATGGTACCTGGGTCAACATTAATGTAGGGGTCAAGCTTCATAATGGTCACTTTCAGACCACGCGCTTCAAGTACCGCAGCCAGTGAAGCCGAAGCAATACCTTTTCCCAGCGAGGAAACCACGCCGCCAGTAACAAAAATATAACGAGTCATGAAAAACGAGCCTTAGGTGCCTTATCAAATTATTCGCAAGGCAAAAAGCCTGCAAAATACAGCGGAGAGTTCAGAGCGAAGGCGCAAGCGCAGCCAAGACAAGACAAGTACCTCTAGCTTTTGCCCGCAAAGATGGGGAGTCAGGTTAGCAGATCAGGCTTTTTGGCTCAATCAGTAGTTGGTAGACCATCGAAACCTGGCGGCCCCATGGGGCGCGAATAGGGTGACTCGCAAGGCGCTATCCCGCCTAGGATTGTGCATCGCGCTACCTAAGGTTTAACGCGATGCACACGCTCGGATTTGACGCGGCAGTCCTTCTAGTAAACTAGGGCGCCACAAACTTCGCATCGACAATCTTGTTATGCTGGCCTTTGTTCGCGACAAACGCATTTAGCACAATGCCGCAGGCCACGTTAACATTCAGTGATGCCCCCGAACCAAACTGGGGGATATACACGCAATAGTCGCACTGAGCGATGATTTCCGCCTGAATACCACTGGTTTCATTACCCAAAATAAATACTGAATCTCGGGAAAATACATGCGTGTTGATGGAGCGGAAACTCTCGCCAATCTCCACCCCAATAAATTCGTAATTTAGCTTGGCATAAAAATCGAAAGCCTCATGCATCTTATAAAAATGCCTGAACTGCGTATCCAATTTGGTATTTTGATTGCCATGCGTGGAAAACCCTTTTCTACCGACCACGCAAACTTCCTCCACACCAAATACATTGGCGGTGCGAATTAAATTACCAAAATTCTTATTTTTCTGAATATTGAACAACAGTAGAACAAATTTCATAGACGGGTTAAAACTCGGCATGCATTTATGTGTACGGTCTTGCGTCCGCAGCTAAGGGTCATCGGGGAAATATACCACACTCAGACCCAACCACCGGCAGCAATCTCACCAAGACACAACCGACACGCCACCCATCTGGGCCGACTATAGGGCACCTCCGGAAATTTAATTTTTGCGATGATCGCAAGGCGTTAGCGCGAAAAATGAATTTCCGGAGATGCCCTATATTTAGGCGCACAGCTTGTCATACCACACCGACAGCCACGACATCGCCGCATGAGCAACCAATGCCCCACCCTTGCGAAGTGCATACAAAATTAGGTGTCAACGGCAATGACGAAACACAACACGAAAATTACAACCGTACAAACGCGGTTAAATTGCCAAAGCCTGAGCAACACTTGCCTGTGTAACTTTTTCCCACTTTAGGAATCCATTAATTGCAGCTGCATTACACGAGCGCCGCAGGGCTCACATGTTTTTACTACGCCGGACAATTTATCGCACTAATCACATGTAGATATACACCTAGCGACACCGCTCGTAAAATGTATCACTTGCACTGACACAGTGTTATTACACCGATGATTACCGTGAAATTAGTGCTACCCAAGACGTCCGCACACCAGTCAAACTCTTTTTCACTCAACTCAAATCGCACGTTTAGAAAATCCGAATCCCAGACTACAGCGCTCAGCAGAGTTCGGCTGGCGCCACCGACTTGAAATCATCGCATTTGTGAAAACACTGAATATCTACCGCGACCTAACTTGCGACTCCGCTGAGGGACGTGTAGTTATCGCGACACAAATTGACTGCCGCCGAAATGGCGACATACTTGTATGAATGCTCGCACCAGCAGTCTTGACCGGTTCAAGCCGTCTTCGGGGGTAACATGAAGCAGTGCTATGACAGAAACAGATCCTGTGGGAGCATTCGCGCCCATCAACACCAATCGGCGCAGGCTGTGCATAACAGTGAGTCACACACGTTGCCTATTGTTTCGCTAGCGCTGCAGTTGCTTCGAATGCTGGCACTCAAAACAGGGCTGCTGTGTTGTGCATTGCACGGCGCCACTGCGTTGGCGGCGTCGACTTCCGATCTACCCAGCCCCCCTGAGAGTGAAAAAGCCCCGCAAATTATCGCATCATCGGCAAACGCAGCGGACCTTAAGGCCTTTTTGGAAATTAGCCCAGAATTACGCTCCATTCTTGACTCAAAAATAGCGACCATTCACAGCAAGTCCGCCCGAGTAGTAGCGCTGCACGAACTGTTTTACAACCCTAAATTTTTTGGCATCCACTACGATAATTCCTTCACAAAAACAGCACAACAAGCGTTGGATACCCGCGCCGGCAACTGCCTGTCATTGTCAGCACTCTTTGTTTCAGCGGCGCGTTATGTCAACCTGAACGCACATTTTCAGCAGGTGCAACTGCCGGCGCAGTGGGATGACAATCCAAATTTCAATGTTTATTTGGCGCACGTAAATGTCCTGGTAATGATTCCCGGAGGCAATGCCACCGTGGAATTTTTGGACACCTATACAGCGGCACAAACCAGCAAATTTGCCTCACGAAAAATAAGCGACAATGAGGCGCTAGCGCGCTATTACAGCAATCGCGGCGCTGAACTTCTGGGGCACAAGCAGGTGGAATTGGCATTGCCATTGCTGCGCCTTGCGGTGGATACCTATCCAAAACTGGCCGATGTTTGGGTGAATTTGGGCGTCGCTTACAAGATGCGCAAAGACGACCAAATGGCGGAAGACGCCTATTTAAAAGCACAAAAAATTGACCCCAAAAATTTGTCGGCCAGCACTAATCTGTTTGCGCTCTATAGCGAGCGTGGCGAAAGCCACAAGGCAGATCTGCTAGCGACAAAAATACGCCAGCACCAACTAAAAAACCCCTATTACCAAATTAAACTGGGCGAGGACCAAATGGCCGCGCAGGACTACGCCCAAGCCTTGGCTCATTTCAACAAGGCAATAAAAATTCAACCCGAAATGGCGGACTTTTATAAACGACAGGCAGAGGCCTATACCAAGTTAGGTCGCTCACAACAAAGCGCTGAGGCGCTGGAGAAATCACTGGCGGTAGCTCGCAAACCCGCAGATAGGGCTCAGACCAGCAGCGGCACTGGGGGAATTCTCGCCAAGTTTTAGGCGAAGATAACTCAACGGGTGCACCCAGAAAGCATCGCCTAAACAGCATCAAATTACGCATGACACAGCAGTAACGACCCAGCAGGCCCCTCACCAACCGCTGCCGCTCAGGGATAAGTTTGCGTGAGCACCAACTTTTCTCTGTGGAATATTTCCACCTTGGCCACGGCCACAAACACTGTGCTGGCAACAAAATAGACCGGACTCATAACGTCCGGGTGATCGAGCTGTAAAAGCTGTAAATCCGTGTGTAGCTGCTGCCCATCTGTTGCGGTGACGGTCATGTGATAGTCGCTTTTTTGGCCACCAATTTCAGGAGCCTGCTGCGCAGGGCTGACGCGCCTCAGGCTAACCACGCCATCCGGATCTATACGTCCACTGATATAAAGACTCTGTAACAAAGGCGCCGCGGCTGCATTGCCAGAAGCAGCAAACGCAGTGGCAAACGCCATTGGCGGGTGCGCCTTTAAATAGGTTTGCACGCGGCCATAGCTGAAATCGGAAACATGCTGCGGATAACAGTAGCTCATCACATCTGATGTGCCTGCGGGCGAAATTAGCGTATTCAAGCTGTAATTAATACCCACACTGCCAATAGTGTTGGTGGCGTAGGGATAATCCCATTGCAAGCCGCTGGGGTGACCACAGTCAACGTGATATAGGCCGAACATATGCCCCAGCTCGTGCGCCATGGTGGTGCCGTTGGGATCGCTGAGTCGATCAATGCCCACCCCCACACGCCGACCAACATAGGCGATACCGCCCACTTCAAAATTGGGCGCCGACACATTAACAACGCCGTAGTAGATTGCAGGGTCATTCTCTTGCGCTTGCAAATCAGCCAGTTGCGCCAAAGCATCATCCGGTGAGGTAAAGCTCATGTCCAGTGGACTGTGCGTGCGCACTACCACTTTCGCTAGGGGCCAAATGGTTTTGAGATTGCGCTCTACAGCCGCTGCAGTGGGTAGGCTCGGCGTTAAACCACCAGAGGTAATGGGTACCAAGGTGACATAGAGTGTGGTGCTGGCGCCAACTTTAGGCGCCAGCGTTTTACTGACGCCGTTGGCCAGATTGATTTGCACACTGAGGCCTGGCTGCACCCATGCCGCCGGCACTACGGCTGAGTAGCTGCGATCTAGCCGCTGAAATTCCAACAAACTGGGCAAGCGGCTGGGTTTAGCTAGGGCAAGGGTTTGGCTTTGCCCATTCAAGCGCAGAGTAAGGGTGCCACTGGGTACAATGGTGGGCTGGCTGACAATCACATGGATACGCAATAAGGCTTCTCGGCTAGCCACTAGCAGTGGGTTGCTTTTCACCACGCTCTGGCCCCAATCCATGCTCTCGATATAGAAGGTTGGCAGCGAGCCCGCCTCCGCGCTACGCACAATGTCTAACCGCTTCACCCAGCGCCCGCCCAAGCCATCTTCGAAGACCATGTTTTTGCCTGTGTCCACGAGCTGGCTGTCGTACATCAGACCAGAGTTCAGCCCGCAGTTCTCAATCCGTACCAAAGGCTCCGCCGGCAATTGCAAAGTGAGATCGCCGTGTAATTCACAGCGACATGGCGCTCCATAGGGAGCAGCTGGCGTGATACTCCAGTTAACGTCCAGTAGGCTGCTGGTAGTTTGTTGCGCTTTCAGTTGCAGGCTTGCATTGGCAAGGGTATCCGCACAATTTTGTCGCCGTTGCCCCGCATCCGTGAAATCCACCTGCACGCCTCTACTACGCAGATTGGCCATGTCCAATAAGGGTCGAGAGTACCCCTGAGTGTTCAAACACAGCGCATCGCCACCGCCCAAGCTCACCGTACTGGCCGCCTGAAGGCCGGTGCTGAGCAGCGGGGCAAGATCATTGACGAACGTATCGCTTAAGGAAAGATAGCGCAGGCCACCCGCCCCTTCTAAAAATGCCAAGGAAGCAACCGATGAGCGATCGAAACTTAACGACTCCAGCGATAATCTCGCCAATGCGGATAAGTCGCTAAGCGGATTGCGGCTAAGATCGAGGTATTTCAAACCCGTTAGGCCGTGCAGCGGCGCAACATCGGCTATTTGATTGCCCGCCAACACGAGGCGCTGCAAATTCTTAGCCCCCTCCAAACCGACTAGGCTCAGGATATTGCGGTTGCTGGCATCCAGCTGCTGCAGACTAGCCAAATGCCCGGGGCCAACCGGACTATCCGCCGCCACGCCCAAGGCACTGCGAATACTGGCCTTAAGGTTCACATCAGGAATATCCACGTCACCCGCGAAGGTGAAATTCACTTGCAATGTGCAAGGGGTTAACAGGGGTGCGGTAACAAAGCGGTTACCCGTCAGCTCCCCAGGGCAACCGGTGAGGAGAGAAACGTTATAATCCAGCAGGGGGTTAACCACAAACTCTACACTGGCACCCGGTGCCACCAGCTGTAGCGCAGGCTCAACACTACCGCCGGTGCCTGCCAGCGCCGATATTCGCAGTGCTGCCATCCTACTGGAGCTGGTAGTTGAAGACGTCGACGAAGAAGAAGACCCAGCGCCAACACTCGAGCTTGTGGAAGAGCTGGACGAATTACCCGCGGCACCGCTGCTACTGGATGAGGAGCTGTTTGAGCCAGATGAAGAAATGCTCGAACTCGAAGGCAGACTGTCCGATGAAGGACTCCCGGATGAAGTGCTCGTTGAATTAGAGGCAGAACTGGAAGAGTTGGAAGTACTGGAAGAGTTGGAAGTACTGGAAGAGTTGGAAGAGCTGGAAGAGCTGCAAGAGCTGGACGAACTTGAAGAGCTGGAAGAACTGGAAGATCCAAGGATCGAGCCGCTAGAACTAGCCCCAGACGTTGACGAGTCCAGCGATTTACCACCGCACCCAGCCAATAAGACCAGCATTAAACCGCCGAGACAAAGCTTTTTTAACACGCAAGATTCCCCATTTTTGCCCCTGCGGAACCAAGGCACACAACATCAAAACTTAAACTTAACCCCTTTAAGTGGGCGAAGAATCCCCAGTTACACCAAGGATGCACGTTTATATGTTACCCCCCTAGGTGTAGGCATACTGCCGACCAACCCACACTTTTACGCTTCTGGGCTGCGGCCCGCCCTGAAGCCAAGGCCGCACGATACCCTCCCGAATACGACTAACTGCGCAAGCGAATCAGCTGATCCCAGGCGATACATGCCCCACCCAAAAACATCATCAAACCTAAACCGCGATTCAGCCACACCATGGCCAGACCACCGCTTAACCGGCTTGTTACAAAATTCCCACCAAAGGCATATAGGCGCATCACCACAACATCAATGACCAAAAAACTCAGGGTCAAAACCGCAAACTGCACCACAAGCGCTTGTGCTGGGTCGATAAACTGAGGGAAGAGTGCGCCAAAATAGAGGATGCCTTTGGGGTTGCTAACCGCAACGGCCAGGCCCCGCCTAAAGGCATAGCCGCCGGAGGGCGATGGGGCCTGCGGGCTGAATAATGCCTGTTGAACGCCAATTTGCCAGGCCAAGTAAATTAAATAGAACGCCCCCAGCAACCCCAAAACAGCAAAGGCCTCCGGCCAAAAATGCACCAAAGCACCCACGCCCATTGCCGACAACAGCATCAAGAGCACATTACCCAGCGAAGCGCCGAGCATACCCAGCGCCTGCTCCCTCCCACCCAGATTAACCCCATTAACTAGACACATCAGCATTACTGGGCCGGGGCTCAGGCTCACGACGCTAGTCATGCCAGCAAAAAGCAACCAGCTATCAAGACTCAAGGCGCATCATCCACCGTCAAAATCGTCGCCCGTAAACCAACCCCTGGGGGCCAGATTGCCGCAATTTTTGCTCGAAAACCGCCAAGCGTTGCTGCTACCATGACGGCCAGATTGCTCGCACCCCGCACAGGCTTCGCTTTAGGATTTTTCATGGCTATTGTCCGCCCACTCGTGTTGTTGCTGCTGCTATTACTGCCAAAGCCGATGCTGGCAGAGGAAATGGAAACCGCGGAGTCGGCGATGAACTCCGAATGGGCTGAAAATATCTGGCAGTCGTTAGAACGCCAAACCGGCCAAATAAAGCTAGCGTCCGCACAAGCCACACTCAACATCGCAAATAACTTCTATTTTTTAAACGCCGCCGACGCCGAAAAAGTACTCGCTGAGGTTTGGAACACCCCTGTCGATCAGCCAATTTTGGGGATGATCTTGCCCGCCACTCAAACTCCCTTCGATAAAAACGTTTGGGCCATGGTAATTCGGTATGAAGCCGACGGCTATATTCCCGACGAAGATGCCGCCGACATAGGCTACGCTGACCTGTTAAGTGCCATGCAGGATGAAATTCAAGCTGGCAACACCGAGCGCCTTGAACAAGGGCGGGATCCCATCACATTAATCGGCTGGGCGGCACAGCCCCAATACGACACCAAACAGCACGCGCTGCACTGGGCAGAGGAGTTTCAATCTGGAGAGGACTCCCTGCACACGTTGAGTTACAACATTCGTGTTCTGGGCCGTAAAGGCGTGTTAGCACTAAGCGTTATTGCCGACATTGAACAATTGCCAGCAATTGAAAGCCAGCTCAGCAGCATCATTGGGCTGGTGAGTTTTGATCCAGGCGCCACTTACGAAGAGTTCATCCCTGGCTCCGACAAAGTCGCCACCCAAGGACTTAGCGCTTTAGTAGTCGGCAACACCTCCACTCAAACAGGATTCGTAAAAACCACCCTGCTATTTTTTAAAAAGTTTGGAGTATGGCTGGTCGTTGGTTTAGGCCTATGCCTAGGCATGGTGTGGCACAAAAGCGGTAATCGCAGAAGCCAATTTAGCCGCACATAACCACAAGCCAATAAATCCCCTAACCCGTTAATTCAATCCTGTAAAAAAGCGTATGACCTTCGGCAAATGCTCTTCCAGATGTGACGCCGTTTTCGACCGCAACACCCCGTTATCGATATTACCTTGGAGTTGTTTGAGTTTACCCAAAGCCCCGCGCCAAGGCGCCGTAATAGGCTCGTACGCCATGTAATGGTCAGACACACTGAGTTTGGCCAACTCATTCAATTCAGCATGTAGAATGCTAATAAGATTATAAAAAAGGTCTTTTTGATGCACCGCAGAAGAGTCCCAATAGGCGTTATCCAAGCACCCAGACAAGTCTTCTAGCTCACGCACCGCATCAGCAACAGTCACTCGCTCCATTGTGAACCTCATTTGTAGTGTTAATCGTCACTGCAGTATAGACCAGGGTTTTCCGTCCAACTTACCCCTCATTCGCGTCAGCCAAACCAGTTTATGTACAACAGGCTCTATAATCCTAAAAACTGGGCTGAAAACATCGGTTAACCTAGAAACCTCAGTTGGGCGCCAAAAAGCTGTGTAATCCATTGGTGTGATTAGTGAAAGTTAAAAATCACGGGCAACCTGGTTGGTTGTTCGTGATTTTTAACTTTTACTAGGCGCGCCAAAGGGTTGCGCAGACTTTGGTGATCCAACTGAGGTTTCTAGGGTTAACTAAGGCCTAGATAAAACCATCGCATCGAGACGCCACATGTCGCCACATCTGCACCTTGCCACTTTTTGCATCCTATTGCTCACCGGCTGCACCACCACCTACACCCGCGAGCTGAGCCATAACTTTCTCGAAGAAACCACAACTATCGAACACCACCAAGTGACGCGAGAGCATAGCTGGGTGCTGCCCCAGGGAGCGAAAATCCTGCTGGCTTACCCCGCCATTAACACCACCGACCAAAAACGCCGGCTTAACCGCACGCAATACCAACTTGCCGAAGCCCTAAACAAAAACTTTATGCGCTACTTCCCAGCCTCGCATCAGTCACTCGAGGAGCAAACCCTTGGTGCCGCACTTAGCGAAGCTATGCGAAGCAATCAAGAATTTTTGATATTCCCCAGCCTACTCGTGATCAGCGACAACCCCAACGCCTTGGGTGCTGACGAAAAACCAGAGACCGACAAAAAAACAGCATTACAGGTTAATTTACAAATTTATGATGTGAGGTCCCGAACCTTATTAGAAACCCTAAAAATTAGCAGCGGCCAAGGCTGGCTGGACTTCAGCACACAAGAACCGGCAAGCCTAATGGACAAGGCTTTGAATGAAGCCGCAAAACAGCTGTCCAGTCGTTAGCGATAGACCCATGTAGATCGAATAAAATTACGCGGTATTGGCCTTGGGGGCGGCGCAATAAAATTTTCAACCCAGCCAAACATAACCGCTTGTCTGCGCTCTAAAAACTATTCAGTGCGCATTCAGACGAATAGCTTAATCTGAACATGCAATAACCCCTTGGAGGTTGCCATGAAAAATTTTGCCCTTAGTCTATCTACAGTTTTATGCCTATTTATGGGAGCCCAAGCCAACGCCTGGGATCACAATCACCGCGGCGCCCATTACGGTCGAGAATCACACAACTACCACCATAATAATTATCGGGGTTCATCCAATGATGCGGCCATTTTATTGGGGGGCGTGTTACTCGGCGCAGCACTGGCAGACACACCTCGAGTACCCACCTATTCCAGTCGATACCCCACGTACTACACCTCTCGTAGCTATAGGTCAGCGGACTATTATTCACCTATCACTTATTCCTCGACCACTTATAGCCGCGGCTATCCTTCACACACAACCGTCCGCTATGAGACACCAGTAAGCCGGTACGAACCCGCCGTCGTGCGCGATGGACCAAGCGACTGTTACGAAGTTATCTACCGCAATGGCCGCCGAATTTTGCGCGAACTCTCATCGTACGAATGCCGTCGGTAATTTTAGACATACGCTAATGCAGCAGTACAAAATATCCACCATGCATACAAAGCAACATAGGCATATCGAGTTCTTTTCGTCTCCAGAGAATGCAGAATTTCGGAAAGCCTGTGAGGACGCTTTCCCGCCCCATGGTTTTGAATTGAAATACGACGGCCACTACTTTTACGTGACGCACCCCGATAAAAACTCTCGCTTATCTGACTTGAAGATAGAGTCCGACGAATGGGGTGTAATCTGGGGCGACGCCTCGCCATGGGGCACGGACGATGAAAACTCCAAAGGAATCGAACTCTTTGAGTCAATTTTGAAAAATAGCGGATTATTTATTGCAGGTTAAAAGCGTATTAAATGGTTTAAGCTCGTCCGCTTCGCTCCTTGGGAATGGCAAATCGTTGCGCATTTCGTCAGCATCTAAACATAGTGATGCGTCAAAGTGCAAAACTAGGGGCTACGGCCCCTTTTTTAATGGCCGGATTTAACCTGAAACCGGTGATGCTTCACCAAAGGCTGCGCGATCCATAGGCTTTCTACTGGTGGTTTTAGCATTACCCAGCGCACCCTTGTAAAAAAACAAACAGGGAAATTCTTGCGACTATACTCAGGATAAATCCCTAAAAAAGGTAATAGAGACCTATGCCTACAAAAATGGAAGCGACCTATCGCCGCAAGCATATCCGTATTGAACCTAAAGCCGGCCAGCCCATTCAAGTGAACATTAATGGTGAAGACTTCATCGACATCACCAATGCGGTGGACATAAGCCTCGGCGGTGTTGGCTTGAAAGTCCCTCACGAATTTAAGGGCTGTGAACTCGCGCGGCAGGTGTCGTTTATCATCGACCTGCCGACAGAGCCGAAAAAACAGTGCGTGCAAGTGCACGGGCGTATTTTGCACGTCTCTGGCCAGCGTTTTGGTGTGTCATTTACCGATATGTCAAAGGCCAATCGGCAAAAAATAAAAAAATATATTGGCAGTAGAATTAAGGAAGAATCTTGGCTGGGGTGGCTAAAGTATTCCCTAACCGGACTCATGAACCCGGCTTTTTAGCTGCTGAAATACTGCCAAATACTGTCTCAACGTGATGCTAGGCGTGGGCAACCACGCAGCATCGCGCCGAAGTTCTGCGCCTAACAGGCTATAGCTAGGCATTGGGACGTCTTCGCCAACACAAGATCAGACTGCAGTTTCCCAACAGTCGACAGCAAGTCCTCTGTGGTTATTCGGGTAATGGCTTACACCACTTCGCCCTGCAGCGGGATATTGTACTTTTTAAGTAAATCGTAAAGTGTTGGACGCGTAACGCCCAGCAACTTAGCGGCTGAGGAAATGTTGTTTTCGGTTAGGGTTAGAGCGCGCAAAATTGCGCTGCGCTCGGCCTGCAAGCGCACTTGGCGCAGATTAATACTGACACCATCTGTGTTGGTGAGGCCTAAATCCCCCGAACTGATCTGCTTGTCTTCACACATAACCACGGCGCGCTTAACGCGATTCTCCATCTCGCGAATATTGCCAGGCCACTCATAGGCCTCTATAGACTCCGCCGCCTCCCCACTAAACCCAGTAACACTGCTGTTGTTCTGTTCGCAATAGATTCGAAGAAAATGGCGCGCCAATAAAAGCTTGTCGCCTTGGCGGTCACGCAGGGGCGGAATGTGAATTTCCATTTCACATATGCGGTAATACAGGTCTTCCCGAAAAGTGCCCTCCTTAACCATTTGCTGCAAATTTTTGTTGGTTGCGCAGACTACACGTACATCCACCGCAATATCCTCTCGCCCTCCAACTCGTTCAATGGTCCTCTCCTGCAAAAAACGCAGCAATTTAGCCTGCAGCGCCAAGGGCATATCGCCGATTTCATCGAGGAACAAAGTACCCTCATTCGCCGTTTCAATTTTTCCCACCGTACGTTTATTGGCGCCGGTAAAAGCGCCTTTTTCGTAGCCGAACAACTCACTTTCCATCAGATTTTCGGGAACGGCCGCACAATTGATGGCCATCATGCGATACGCCGCTCGGGGACTAAGGTGATGTAACGCACGCGCTAACACTTCTTTGCCAGTACCGCTTTCCCCGGTGAGGGTACAGGTCACATTAGATGGGGCCAGTTTTTCGATGGTGCGGCAGATTTTAAGCATGGCCGGATCACAGGCAATAATGCCGTCAAGGGGCGCCTGCTGCTGCTCAACCAAAATACGGTTTTGTTGTTCAAGATGATAAATGTGGAATGCACGCTGTAAAATCAGGTCCAGTGTTTCGGCATTCACCGGCTTTTGGTAGAAGTCGTAGGCACCCATTGCAATGGCGCGCACCGCATTTTCGTAGTCGCAATTGCCCGTCATCACAATGATTTTGGCAGTAGGCAGTAGTGCGGTAATTTCACGAATGGAGCGGAAACCCTCTTCCACCCCCTCTTCGTCTGGCGGCAACCCGAGATCTTGTAAAATAATCGATGGCTCGTGCAGTCTCACCGCCGCCAGCGCATCTTCCCGATTCCCAGCAACCACCACGTCATACTGGTCGAAATGCCAGCGTAACTGGCTTTGCAAACCAATATCGTCTTCGATGATCAGCAGTTTTTCTTTTTCGCCGGATTTAGTCATGAGGCCTTAAGGTCAGGTGATGATTACCGCACAATAACCATCTCGCACCCACCACACAAGTGGTTAACCAGTAAACAAATTCGGGGTGAATTCCAAAGCCGGTGGGTTTGCTCGGCAGGCAGCGGCAAACTCTAAAGCGCGCCGCTTAAGGCTGTTGTTCCATAGCCTACTCGTCAGCCGTACTAACGCCGCTGATGGGCTCCAAAGTTAAGGGTAGACGAATAACAAAGGTGGTGCCTTCACCGGGCACACTTTCCACGTCAATATCGCCGCCAAGGTTCAAAATGTAGTCACGCGCCTGATACATGCCTATGCCCATACCTTTACCGGCCTTGGTGCTATCAAACGGCCGGAAGAGGCGGTTTTGAATAAAGGCTTCGTCCATGCCCTTACCGTTATCCTCAATCACTAGGGTGGCAAACCCGTCGATACGACTAATGAATAGGTCCACGTAACCACTGGCTTGTGTTGCATCCTGTGCGTTTCGAATCAGATGGGAAAACACCATGGTGAGATTGTCGCGGTCAGCTTGGACGCGCAAACCCTCATCGTCGATGCGCAACGTAGGTACCGGCTTACTTTTTTGACACCGCTTCACGGCCTCAATCAAAACTTCGGAGAGCAATAATACGCGCACTTCATCCGTGGTGTTTTGCTGCAGTTTTTGCAGCAGGTGCTGCATACGATTAACCGAATTACTGATTGTTTGGATGGCGTCCTCCACAAACGCGGGATTGTCCTTGTGTTTGGCCGCGTTGTTTACAACCAACAATTGTTGCGCGATCAGATTTTTGAGGTCGTGCATCATGTACGCCGAAAGCTTGTTAAACGCTTCAAACTGGCGCGCTTCCGCCAGTTGCTCGGCTTGGGCCTGACGAGAAAGATAGTGAGATACCTGCCGCCCCAAGGTTTTTAACAAATCAAGGTCCTCCCAATTCAGCGGTGGCCCCTCGCCGCTCGGACAGGTGAGGAGCATGAACCCCAATAGCCGCTTTTCATCAATAAGCGGGAGAATAAACCAGACATCAGGAATGTCATTCACCCAGCTGGGCAGCAACTCATTGTAATGAGCCAACTCGTGATCTTCATTGGCCTGCGAGGGGAAAAACACCCACTCATCAGCTTCTAGCGCGTTGATGAAGCGACTATCAACAGGCTCTAGGGCGCGCTTAATGGGGATTAAATCCGGCTCCTGATGCACGACTTGGAATACCTTCCCCCGCCTTAACCAGAGTGCTCCGCCTTCACTTTTAATAATGCTGGTCACCACCGCCAAGGCGCGTTGATTGACTTGATCTGGCCTCGAAGGTTTGGAGAGCTGCTCAATTAACCGCAGCCATTCGGTGCGGTAGTCATATTTATGGCTGAAAAAATGCTTGTTGATCAACACGCTCATCTGATCGCGAAAGCGTTTAGAACTAAACACACTAGCCAGCAAAATCAGTGTAGCCACCAGCAACAGCGAATAGATCGTTGTGCCCCAGTCACCGCCGTACAGCTGCATGTAATAGCCGGCTAAGCTCACCGACGCGAGAAGCACACCGGCAATGGACAAGGACGTGGTGTAAAACACAATGGGCCGTGACAGGGACAGCTGCGCGGGCTGTTTGCGCTGCTGCTTCAGCACACTAGTGGCCAAAATGATTAAAGCCGAGGTTACGATGGAGACAGTGGCGCGGAGCTGATCCAAACTCGCACCCGATTTATCAAAAATCAGGCTTTGGGAATACAGGTAAATATCGCAAATAAAAATGGCCGCCAAGTTAAGACTGATGATCTTAATCAGGCGCACACTGATCACGTTGCGATACAGCTGTTCGGTGTTCAAAAGGCACACAATGGCCAGGATCAACCCCTGCCAGAGCAGCAAATTGTGGGCTTTTTGCAGCAGTCCACTAACGGCCAACACATTTAGCCCTATAAAGCTAACCCCTAAGCCAAGCATAAACATTCGGTAGGTTTTGGGTAATTGGCGCGCGCAGTAGACGGGAATGACTCTGATCAGTGCAAACATCCAGGCACAGTAATGCAGTGACTCCAAAGCCATGGTGATGTCTAGCCAAGTGGACCCCATAAATGCCACGGCACTCAGCCATAGAGTCTGTAAGCCGGCAGCAAGAATCAGCGAATAGTGAATGGCGCGGCTGCGTCTAGCGGCAGTTAAAACCCCAGTAAGCAGCAGAGATAGGCCCGCCGCTGCGACATAGGCGAGGTGGGTTAAGCTAGTAATTTCCATGAGCCGTCCAACGTGAATAACGCCGTATGATAGCAGCCACTTAGCAAGTTACCTAAGCCGCCGCAGCAATAGCTTACAGCGAGCCTGATGGCGGCTTTCAACGCGCAAGTTGAAAAACCCACACGAGGCCCCATCGGCACTTAGGCTTGCGGCGGGCTCCACTGACGCCAGACGATAGCCGGCCAAAACTAGGCGTTCTCGCGCAGCCGCCCAACCAACCGCGTCATAATGCGGTCGAACATGGGCCTCGAGTCCAGCACACGTACACGTTGACTTTGTAGATCCAACGCCAGATTTTTACACGTTTTTTCCATCACTTTGGCGCCGAGTCTATTCACAAAAAGGTAGGTATCCCCATCCAATTTTGTGGTCAGTTTCCCGCGCAGCTGTTTGCCCGACACCTCATCCGTGCTCTCCACCCAAGTTCCCAAGGGCATGTCTTTGGCTGCCACATAATACTGGTTAAAGAGTTCTTGGTGACGGGCCATGTGCCGCTCAATGGGCGTCATATCATTCCAAGATTTTGGGCTCTGCTGCCCATGCCCCAGCTCATCGAGCTGCGCATCCGTGATCGCGTGAAAGGACTCGGTGGGAAGCTGCTGGCGACTAATGCCCTGCAGCGTTTGCTCTAAATCCTGCACTATGGCATTACGCTCGCTCGCGTCACTGAGAATATTGGCCAAACCGGCCTCTATTGCATCCAACAACTGAGGCAACATACGCTCGCGACGACTCGGTGAGCGAGAGTCCTCATGCTCATGACATAGCCAAATCAAATCGACAATGGTTTGTTCAGCGGCCAACCATTCCGCGCTGCTAGGGCCGCGCCGTAAATGAATAAACGTGAGCGCCTGCAGCCAGTATCCCGTTAGAAAATTGCCAACGTTATCCTGCAGGGCTAGGTCGCGTATTTTTTCATAAATGAGCGCTTGAGCCGCTAGACGCGCCTGCACTAAACGGTGCTGCCCTTCCTCGGCCTGCAAAGTGCGCTGCTCAACCAGCGTAGATTTGCGTTTTTCCTTGTCGAGTAACGCCTGCAAAGACGCTTGCGCCTCCGCAAAAATACTATCGTCAGCTTGATAGTAATGATTAATATGCTGCACCAACTCAAACATTTTTAAATACACTGGGTCTTTATCGAGCGGCTTGGTATCGTCCAGCTCTAATCCGGCTCCGGTGATCCCGTTAATCAACTGGCGCGCGGGGTGATTTTCCTCATCAAAAAATTGGCTGTCGCGCATAGCCACTTTCAGGATGGGAATTTGCAAACGGCAAACTAAGGACTGCACGGCGATAGGGAGGTTTTCATCCGCCAATACCTCATCAAAAAACAGCGCCACCAAATTAATCACGTCTTCGTCGGCTTGTTGCAAAGCCTGCGGCTCTGCAGCGTCGTTACTCGCCAACAGGTCCGAGACAATTTCCCCAATCATATTGCGAGGAAGGTCGCTACTAAGCGTCTGTTCAATTTTTTGCTGAGCGAGAGTGAGCAATTGGCTTAACTCCGCATGCGGCATCACTGGGCCTGGGTTTGCGGTGTAGATATAGCAATTAATGGCGGGAGCCCGCCCTTGATGGCTCGAGCCATACGAAGCATTGCGCGCCGCCGCCATGAGTATGCCTAAGGCGGCGGGATTCAGCGAAAACGGTGCCGCGGGAGTGTTGCGAGTGGCGGGTGCCGCCATGGCTGCGCCGGCTTGAGGGCGGGTGTGTACAGGGTACTTCGCCTCCTCCGCACTGCGCGACTGGCGAGCCACTTTTGGCAAAATTCCTGCGTCGATTAACACCTGATTGGCTAGGCGATACACATTGCCCATTTGCCCCAACAGGTGCTTTTCGAACATTTTCAACACGATAAGCTTGCCCTTCAAATTAACCGAAAGCTTACTATTACAGGCGTCAACGAAGGCGTCGGCCAGTTGTTGCGGGTCAAGAGGGTTGTTCTGCTCGGTAATTGGTACAGGTGTGACAACAAGATCTAGGCGCGCGCAGAGTTCGTGCAGCTCCTCGCTATAAAGTGCTCGCGCTCTGGAGATCATAGTGGTCCTAGCCAGATCAATCTCCATGTCCTCACCGTCAATGATGGCCAAGGTTACCGGTTCCTCATCCAAACTGTAGCTGCCACCTAATTCGTGCATGTCGAGTAGCTTGGAAAACCCCTTGCCGATGAGATACAAAAAGCGTTTCGCCGCGCCCTCGCGCCCCATGCGAATATCGCGCATAGCCTCGAAATACAGGTTCGCCTCTTGATTGCTAGACGCCCGCTTCGACAAGTCGTAGAACAAATCGTCAACCGCCGAAAACATGTGCGCCAGCAACTGCTCGCCCCCCAGCAGCGCATGGGTTTTAATCTGTTCTAATAATTTAGCCGTTTGCACGGCGTCAGAACCTTTGCTGGAAATCATTTCGAGGTATCCAAGCTTGGATGGAAGTTCAGCAGGCAGTTGAAAAACGTTGGCCGCAGCAGCCGAGTAACCGAGTTTTTCAACCGCCCGTTAGACATCAAGTTAAGCCGGTTAAGGCCCGCGCGCAGGAACGGTTCGCAACTAATAGCCAAGTTTAAGCAGAATCTGTTCCCAATGCAGAGAAATACCAACAAACAGCCCTTAAAATTTAAAATTTCGGCTATCTCCGGCAAAAAATTGTGTTATTCAACGGCGGAGCTGCGTAGCTTGGGTCATTGCAGGGGTTGCGTAACGGTAAATAACCTTTGCCCTGTTAAAAAATTCGACAAAAAAGCTGGGCGCAACGCAAAAAAATCGGTGCTTCGCTGTAAAAAGCCGCGGCTTCCGTATAATGCCCAGCTCTCGCGTATAACTTGGAACACCCCATGTTGCTGATGATTGATAATTACGATTCATTTACCTACAACCTTGTGCAATATTTTGCCGAGCTGGGCGCCGAGGTTAAGGTTATCCGTAATGATGAATTGACTATTGAACAGATTCAGGCACTCAAACCCGAGCGTATCGTCATTTCCCCTGGCCCCTGCACGCCATCCGAAGCCGGCGTATCCATTGGTGCCATCAAAACATTTGCTGGCCATGTGCCAATTTTAGGCGTCTGCTTGGGTCACCAAAGTATTGGCCAAGCCTTCGGCGGCAATATCATCCGCGCCAAAGCGGTAATGCACGGCAAGGTGTCGGCAATCCATCATCAGCAACAGGGCGTGTTTAAAAACCTGCCCAGCCCTTACACGGCTACCCGCTACCATTCACTGGTGATTGAGCAGTCCAGCCTCCCCGCTGAATTAGAAATCACCGCCTGGACTCAGACGGCGGATGGCAGCTTGGATGAAATTATGGGTGTGCGTCACCGCCACCTCGCCATCGAGGGGGTGCAATTCCACCCTGAATCAATCCTCAGCGAGCACGGCCATCAGCTGCTGCAAAATTTTCTTAACATCTGATCACAAGGTCGGTTATGGACATCAAACAAGCACTCACCGAACTCGTGGAAGGCAACTCACTTAATCAGGCGCAGACAGCCGATGTGATGCGCCAAATCATGACCGGGCAAGCTAGCCCCGCACAAATTGGCGGGTTTTTAGTGGCTCTACGTATAAAAGGGGAAACCGCCGATGAAATTGCCGGCGCCGTGCAGGTGATGCGCGAACTCCTAACCCCTGTGAGTATTCAAGTGGGCCCCTTGGTTGACACCTGCGGCACTGGCGGCGATGGCGCCTCGCTGTTTAATGTTTCTACCGCTGGCGCCTTCGTAGTCGCCGCGGCGGGAGGCAAAGTGGCCAAACATGGCAACCGCTCCATAACCAGCGTCACCGGCAGCGCCGACCTGCTCGAGGCAGCGGGTGTATCGCTAAACCTCACACCCGAGCAAGTCGCTAAGTGTGTGGAATCCTTGGGTGTGGGCTTTATGTTCGCCCAAGCCCATCATAGCGCTATGCGCCACGCCATAGGCCCGCGCCGTGAACTGGGCCTGCGCACCCTATTTAATATTCTTGGCCCCATGACCAACCCAGCGGGCGCCAAGCGCCAAGTCATCGGCGTGTTTGACGTCAAATTTTGTCGCTTGATGGCCGAAGTGCTAGGACGCTTAGGTAGCGAGCATGTATTGGTCATCCACTCAGCGGATGGGTTGGACGAAATTAGTGTGGCCGGCCCCACCCATGTGGCGGAATATCGCGCAGGTCAAGTCAGCGAATTCACCATACGGCCGGAAGACTTTGGCATGACCGAACAGTCCCTCGAAGGCTTGGCCGTGGGCTCAGCCGAAGAATCCCTTGCCCTGATTAAGGATGCCCTCACCAAACGCTCGGGCCGTCACGCCCAAAAAGCCGCCGACATGATCGCCCTCAATGCGGGTGCCGCACTCTATGTGGCGGGCATTACGGCTAGCTTGGTGCAGGGCGTAGCTCTGGCAGAGGACGTAATAGCCAGCGGCCTAGCCTATGAAAAACTCAAAGACTTGGTGGAGTTTTCCGCCTGTTTTTCCGCCTAACTTATCTGCGAACGCTCGCCAAGAGATTACCGTGACCTCAACGCCTACAATTCTGCGCAAGATCATCCAGCGCAAACATGAAGAAATCCGCGAGCGCCAAGCACAGCGCTCACTGGAACAATTGCGCGCTGCCGCTGCAGCCCAAGCCCCTTGCCGTGGTTTTGAAGCGGCCATGGCAAGCCGTATCGAACAGCGCCAAGCTGCAGTCATCGCTGAGATCAAAAAAGCCTCACCCAGCAAAGGCGTGATTCGCGAAAATTTCGACCCCGTGGCTATTGCGCAAAGTTATGAAGCCGCTGGGGCCGCCTGCCTGTCCGTGCTCACCGATGTGGATTTTTTTCAGGGCGCCGATGTATACCTGCAGCAGGCCCGCGCCGCCACGGCCCTCCCAGTTATCCGCAAAGATTTTATTGTTGATCCCTACCAGATAGTAGAAGCCCGGGCCCTCGGCGCAGACTGCATATTGCTCATCGCGGCAGCCCTCGCCCCCAATCAACTGCACGACTTAAATCAGGAGGCTAAAGCACAAGGCTTGGATGTTTTAGTGGAGGTGCACAATGAGGAAGAATTGGTATTGGCCCTTGAATTGCCCAATCGCATGGTAGGCATTAACAATCGCGATTTACACAGCTTTGCCGTGAGTTTGGACACCACCTACCGATTGCTGGAACAAATTCCCGCCGATAAATTAGTCATCACCGAAAGTGGCATAGTCTCGCGCGACGATGTAACCGCCATGAACGATAAAGGTGTATTCGGTTTTTTGGTGGGGGAATCTTTTATGCGGGCGCCGAGCCCTGGAGCGAAACTCGCGGAATTATTTTTTAGCTGAGAGGGGTTCCGCTTACAAGAATGAAGCCCCCGCAAGACGCACACCCAATGTTGGCGGCGCCTTACGCGGGCTTAAGGATGACGTAATTAGCGGGTACCGAAGACCACCATGGTTTTGCCTTTTACCGTTACCAAACCCTGATCTTCTAATGTTTTGAGTACGCGTCCAACCATTTCACGGGAGCAGCCGACAATACGGCCTATCTCTTGGCGGGTAATTTTAATCTGCATGCCGTCAGGGTGTGTCATAGCGTCCGGCTCTTTACACAGTTCCAAGAGCGTGCGCGCTACCCGACCTGTTACGTCTAAAAACGCGAGGTCCCCAACCTTACGCGTGGTCGCCCGCAGGCGTCGCGCCATTTGCAAACCCAAGGCAAATAAGAACTCTGGGTGAATGGCCGAAATTTCCATAAATTTGGCGTAACTGATTTCGCCAATTTCACACTCTGTCTTGGCTCGCACCCAAGCGCTGCGATTATCTTTCTCGTCAAACAAGCCCATCTCACCGAAAAAATCGCCATCGTTAAGGTAGGCCACAATCATTTCACGGCCTTCATCGTCTTCAATTAATACCGTTACCGACCCCTTAATAATGTAGTACAGCGAGTCGCTCTTGTCCCCGGCATAAATTAAGGTGCTTTTGGACGGGTAACGGCGGCGGTGGCAATGCGCTAGAAAAGTTTCAACATTTCGAATGTGTGGAGAGAGTGCGATAGCCAAGAGAATATTCCTCGAATCCAAAGTGAGCCGATTCTAAATGTAAATTCCGGTGCGGGGTCAAAGGCCCGAACACCCGAATGCTGCAAAATGGTAAGTGCCAAGCCGGCACAAAACCTTAGCTGCTGAACAGTCAAACCGAGAGTGTTTAGTTATTTTTGAAATTATAGACGCTTCAAAAGGATTTTCCGCTTGCAGAGTGAAATCATTACGGCTAGCCGTCAAGTACACATCGTGGAATCATGAGATTTTTGGTACAAATTCCACATTTTTTGAGGGTGGCGGGAGCGAACGCCTGTGCTAGTCTGCTGTCCGCGCCACAAATTGAATGAATTCAGCGTGGACAAGACGATGC
>CAMCXE010000014.1 GCA_945882995.1 Thalassocella blandensis
GCGGTATTGCGTCTGAAAATCGGGTAAATGGGTAGTACTGACCGAAAAACGAACAAACTTTAACCAAATTGATTATATTTTAGCCGAAAATTTTATTGAGGAAGGAGCTGACGCTGGGTTCGAATTTTTAGTCCGACAGGCTGCTAGTAGCTGCAGTGTGCCGCAATGACACATCCAACAAGGCGACATTTGAGAGTGGCCCTGTTGGTACTGAACCTATCGAACCACCACTATCGCAAATAGAAAAACTGAATAGCAAATGCGGCGTAACTCTCCGCGTTATTTAAGGCTTGCGCATTGGTTAAGCCTGCTTGTCTAAAGTTTAGCGACAGCGAGCCGTCGGTGTACCCCTGCTCCCCAAAATCGCCCGTGCCAGCATACCGGTGGGTGGCCTCGTGAATGATGGTTCTAACCGCGCTTCGTGGGGTATTTAATTCTGATTGGTGGAGGTGGATATTTCCGGAATACATACCGGCATGATTGCCCCGCGTTTTAAGCACCGAATCTGATCGAGGATTTTTATGGCGAGTCACATAGCCCGCGGTGACAAAACCGCCTGACGCCGCGGTATTACTAATTTTAACCTTCAGTCCCGCCGCAAACATTCCGTTGTGAGTGAGTAAAAGGACTTTCGTAATTTCATCGAAATCCGCTTCACTTGGCCTTTCACTCCCCAAAACAAAATATTTATCCAAATACGCCTGCTGGCTGTCGGTGAAGCTTTTATAACCCGCATCCATGCCAGTTTTTACATAGGACAACACCTTGCGGGCTTCAACCACCGCGCTTGCCGTGTCAGTCTCATGAGCATCCATGCCACCCAACATGGCCCACTGGACGTGAAACTTCGGCCCAATGCTGGGAACGTGACTATTACCTCGCCAAATTGTCATCTTATTGCTCCTCGTCAGTTATGAATAATTGCGCCCCACAACCCACTAGGGCTTATGAGGACACGCGGATACTATCCCCCCGCTTTAAACCTAGAAACCTTAGTTTAATCACCAAAGTTTGCGCAAGCTCGTGGCGCTGAACTGAGTTTTCCAGGTTAAAAAATGGGAGGGAGGTAACCTGTAGAGTCTCGAGACAACACGGGAAATAATAAAAAATTGCCAATATTGTCCGGCGACTCACGGCACCATAAAAAAACCCGCAAAGCCATGAGCCATGCGGGTTCTGCGGGTTATTAAGACTGATGGACTCAGTCCAAACGATTACACGCTGTAGTAAAGCTCAAACTCTTTTGGATGTGGAGTCATGTTTACCGCTTGAACCTCTTGACGCTTCAGCACGATGTAGGCGTCGATGGTGTCTTTGGTAAATACGTCGCCTGCCATCAAGAACTCATGGTCTTTTTCCAAAGAATCCAACGCTTCTTCTAAAGAGGCGCACACGGTTGGGTAATGTGCCAATTCTTCAGGCTCAAGATCGTAAAGGTCTTTATCAGCGGCATCGCCAGGGTGAATTTTATTTTTCACGCCGTCCAAACCAGCCATCAACAAGGCCGCGAAGCACAGGTAAGGGTTGGCGGTGGAGTCTGGGAAGCGGGTTTCGATGCGGCGGGCTTTGCTGGTGGTCACGTAAGGAATACGGATAGAAGCAGAGCGGTTACGCGCCGAATAAGCCATGATCACAGGAGCTTCAAAACCTGGCACCAAACGCTTATAGGAGTTGGTAGACGCATTACAGAAAGCATTGAGTGCTTTGGCGTGCTTGATGATCCCGCCGACGTAAAACAATGCCAGTTCGCTCATGCCAGCGTATACGTCACCCGCAAATTGGTTTACGCCATCTTTGCTGAATGATTGGTGCACGTGCATACCGGAACCGTTGTCGCCCACTAGTGGCTTAGGCATAAAAGTGGCCGTTTTGCCGTAAAGGTGAGCAATGTTGTGTACGCAATACTTGAGGATTTGCACTTCGTCAGCTTTTTTAACCAAGCTGTTGCCACCCACACCGATTTCACACTGGCCAGCGGTGGCCACTTCATGGTGGTGTACTTCAATAACCAAACCCATTTGCTCCATGGCATTACACATGGCGCCACGAATGTCGTGCAGTGAATCAACCGGAGGAACGGGGAAATAACCACCTTTAACACCTGGACGGTGGCCCATGTTGCCGCCTTCAAACTCAGCGCCGCTGGACCAGGCCGCTTCTACCGAGGAAATTTTGTGCATGGCAGCACCCATTTCGAGGTTCCATTTCACATCGTCAAATATGAAAAACTCTGGCTCTGGGCCAAAAATCGCCTTGTCTCCCAAACCAGTAGCTTTCAAGTATTCTTCGGCGCGCTGCGCGATGGAGCGTGGATCGCGCTCGTAACCTTGGCCAGTGCTTGGCTCAACGATGTTACAACGCACAATGACCGTGGACTCTTCAGTGAAAGGGTCCATTACGGCGGTGTCATCCACCGGCAATAAAATCATGTCGGATTCGTTAATACCTTTCCAGCCGGCAATTGACGAGCCGTCAAACATTTTGCCGTCAGTAAAAAAGGCATCACTTTCTGCTTCAGAGGCGGGGATAGTGACGTGATGCTCTTTGCCCTTGGTGTCAGTGAACCGCAGATCAATCCAACGGGCTTCATTTTCTTTTATAAGATTCAGAGTCTTATCTGTCATGTGGGGCGCCTCCTAGTTAGGGCATTAGGGTATTGATGGATGGGAAAATAAGGTCTTGGGTTTTGCGCTATTTTCGGGCCGCCAATCTAAAAGGTTCCGACTGAATACGCAAGGGCAGCAGGCCTTTCGAGTCGAACCCTGGGGCGCTGCACCAGTAGCTCGCGGCGCTGTTAATTAGTAGGGCATTTACACAGGCCATCACCTACCACAAGGCTGTTGGAGCGAGATGTGCCATAATCCCGCGCTTTTCAGCTGAATCATCAAAGCCTGCCAATTCCGCGCTCGGCGGGCTTCTTTTTACCCACTTTTACCTCAGCCTTATTCTATGAACTTTGTTATTAAGCTTTTCCCGGAAATTACCATCAAAAGCACGCCTGTGCGCAACCGCATGAGTCGCCAGCTCACCGAAAATATTCGCATTATTTTGAAGCGCCACTTCACCGGGGCCAAAGTTCGGCAGGATTGGGACAAACTCGAAGTGGAGATCCCCGGCGAAGGCGCCGCACTGACTCGAGAGGCTTCCTCACTGCTCGCGGCAATTCCCGGCATTGCCAATTTTGCCCTGGTGCGGGTGTTTCCCCTCGGCGATCTACACAGCATTTATGAGCACACCCTCGAGGTGTGGGGCCAAGCACTGCGCGGTAAAACCTTTTGCGTAAGGGTTAAACGCAACGGCAAACACCCTTTCGACTCAGTGGAAATAGAGCGTTATGTGGGCGGCGGGCTTAATCAGCACGCCCAAACAGCCGGCGTGAATTTGCATACCCCTGATATCACCGTAAAACTCGAGGTGCGCGACGAAACCCTTTACGTGCTGGAAGACAAGACCCAAGGCCTAGGGGGCTTCCCCATTGGTAGCCAAGAACCCGCACTGTCCCTCGTGTCTGGCGGTTTCGACTCCACCGTCGCCAGTTACCAAGCCCTTCGGCGCGGCTTACGCACGCACTACTGCTTTTTTAATTTAGGCGGCAAAGCCCATGAGCTGGGCGTAAAAGAAATCGCCTTTTATTTATGGAACCGCTACGGCTCCACGCACCGCGTTAAATTCGTCAGCGTGCCGTTTCAAGGTGTGGTTAATGAAATCTTAGAAAACGTAGACCCTTCCTGTATGGGCGTAATACTCAAACGCATGATGTTGCGTGCCGCATCCAAAGTGGCCGAGCGCGGCGACATTCCCGCCCTAATCACCGGCGAAGCGGTTTCCCAAGTGTCTAGCCAAACGCTCACCAATTTGGCCATTATCGACCGAGTCACAGAAACCTTGGTGTTGCGTCCCCTCGCCACCATGGACAAGGGCGACATTATTGATATTGCCCGCGCCATTGGTGCCGAACATTTTGCAGCCAATATTCCGGAATACTGCGGCGTTATTTCGGTAAAACCCTCTGCCAAATTGCGTTTAAATAGAGTGCTGGCGCAGGAAAACCGCATGAATATGGCAGTTTTAGATACAGCCTTAGCTGAGGCTCAAGTGCAAAATATTGATGCGGTTATGGCAGACGTTGAGGCCGGCAATCCACCCGTGGAGCGCGTCATCCAACCCTTAGTGCAGGATATTATTATCGACGTACGGCATCCAGATGAAACGGCGGCCAAACCCCTAACGCACAACACCAACCCAATTCTCGAAATTCCGTTTTTCAGGCTATCAAAACGATTTGCCGAACTCGATACCCGCCACCGCTACTTACTCTACTGTGAGCGCGGAGTGATGAGCGAACTGCAAGCAGGGTCACTACGGGAAGAAAATCACCATAATTTGGCGGTATTTAGGCCCGATTTAGCCAAAAACGAATAACCACACTCGCTCGTACTCTTAGCGCCGACGCTAAGCTGCAGCGACCGGCAGCGCACCCACTGGGTCCTTGGCACTGGGCATATAACGTTTACGTTTAGCCGCCTTTAGCAGTCGAAGATCTGCCATGCACAACCCGTCTAAACAATCACCGAATTCGGGATCGATACTAAACACCAACGATAAAAACCCGCCGGGTTCGTACAAACCTAAATACTGCTTAAACAGCACCGGCAACTTCTCATTCACCGCGTGAAATTCCTGCTGTAACCGATCCAAAGCTTGGTCCGCATCTAGGCCGGCAAACATCTCATCAAACTCACCAAGCTGGTCCGCCTCAACGGCATAAGGATGATAGGCCTCGACCATGGGTACGGGGCATTGATGATAACGCTTAAAAAAATAGACCAATGCATCGGTCAAGTGGCGCGGGTAGCGGGCGCTCATACTCACTGGACCAATTAAATAACGCGCGGGATACTGGGTTAAATAGGCACCAAGTCCCTGCCATAAATAATCCAAACTCGCCTTACCCCAATAATCTGGATTAACAAAACTGCGACCAAGTTCCACTGACTGTTCAAGATACGGCAAAAACTCAGGGGAAAATTCGTAGAGACTGCGGGTGTAAAAACCCTCCACGCCAAACTCCGCCAAAATTTGTTTGCCTACACCCAAGCGATAGGCGCCCGCAATTTCTAATTTTTCTCGGTCCCATAAAATCAAATGGCGATAATGTTGATCGAATTTATCCAAATCGCGTTTAGCCCCCGTACCCTCGCCAACTTTGCGAAAAGCCACCTCACGCAGACGACCGATCTCGCGCATCACTGGGGAATTCGGCGTGTAATCGAAAAGATAAATACGGTTGCCGTCCCGGGTTTCCCCCAGCAATTGCGCTTTTTGTAATTCCGCCTGCAGAACCTGACGATGCTCGGGATGCGCTATGGTTTTTTCCGTTACAAAAATGGGATGGCGGCGCTTGCCAATTTTATAGAGATGTTTTTTAAGCCGCTTAGCGAGATTACGGTCGTTAAGGTGTGGAGTTTCAAGCGCGCTAGCCGAAATTAATTCGCCTACGCTGAAATCAATCACCTGGGATTGTTTATTAAACATTTCATGGGCCAGCAGCGCCGTACCCAAGGGCTTAAATAAAAAACTGGCTCCGTAAAATACAAAGGAGTTTTTGGCGGCTATGTGGATGGGTAACAGCGGCGCGCCGCTGCGGCGTGCAAAATGCAGGAACCCAGGGCGCCAAACGCCATCTTTGACACCCGAAGGATGAGCGCGCGACACCTCGCCGGCAGGGAAAATAATAATCGCCTGCTCATTGGCGAGCGCATCCAATATGGCTTTGTAGCTGCGCCGAGGGCTGCCTCCCGCCATGTTGTCCAAGGGAATAAATAAACTGTGTAGCGCAGAAAAATTCATCAACATATCGTTGGCGACAATTTTGACATCCTGCCGTACCTCGCTCACTAAGCGCAGCAAGGCAAGGCCGTCCAAGGAGCCAATGGGGTGATTAGCAATAATAATCACCCGCCCTTCGGCCGGTATATTGGCCCGTTCGCGCGCACTAACGCGATAACTAAAGTCGAAATACTCAAAGATGGCGTCGATAAAATCCACCCCGAGACGCCCTTGGTTAGCCGTTAAAAACGCATTCACCTTGTCTTGGTAAACAATTTTTTTAAGCAGCCCCACCGTGGATTTGCGGATCATGGCCGATTGTTTACTAAAATTGGGGAATTTTTCCAACAAGGCGCGTTCGATATTGAGCATGGCGAAACCCCTAAAGCTAAGGTAGGCCATCATGCTAGGCGGCATTTTTGACGATTGGGTTACAGCGTCGCGAACCCATTGAATATCCGACGGAGGTTTCTAGGTCGATAGCCGCCTTACTCGATTAAAAATCCAAAAGCCTCACCACGGCGACACTTACAGTGACCGAGCTTTTTTCTTCCAGCATGGGGCTATCCAGAAAGCTCGCGCCACCCAAATAGTCATAGCGCAAATTGCTCGCCAGCCACCACTGGTGCCATTGCCGCTTCGCCGAAATCTTGGCGAAACTTCCACTGTAACCGGCTTTAGCCTCATAGATTCCACGCTGCGCGGTGGCGAAATCAGGATCGACCCCATAATAATACTGATGGTAGTCTGCATCGGCGAAAATGGGGCCAAAATTAAGGGTGGTTTGCCACGCATTTTTTACAGCCGCCTGCTTCCAAGTGAGCTTGGGGCTCCACAAAAAGCCGATGGGCGTGACGCCGTCGGAGGAAAATGAGTTGGCCATACGCACCGGCAGACGCAATGACCAGCCAGCCTGAAAATCGTCGCCACTTAACCGAATATTCAGTGAGGGGCCTATTTCAAGGGCGGTACCCAATTCCGGCATACCTTCACGCAGCGGGTTATCGCTACTGCGCAGGTGCAAAGCGGCGTCCACTGAAATATTAAATTCCACGCGGTCCGAACGCCAGATATCACTGCGCATGCCGTCGCGATCTATTTTTAATTTTTCACCGCGATACATCACAAACGGAATAGGCGAAAATTGTGTTTTATAATAGGCGGAGCCGCGATAATCAGCCAAGGTTTGGTTGCCAAGCCCAAGCCCAAACGTCCACTTATCTTCATCCGCGCAAACCACCGGCGCACAGCACCACACTACACAACCCAGCCAGATCCAACGCATAAACCACCCAAATAAATACCAATAAAAAACCCGCTCGAAAGCGGGTTTACACAAGCCCTACCAACGCCAGAATTTAAGCATTGGTTTCGGCCGCAGGCTCCGCAGCTTCTGCAGTAGGCAACGCATCTTTAATAGAAAGTTTAATACGGCCGCGAGCGTCCACATCCAAACACTTCACCTTAACGACCTGCCCTTCTTTTAGATAATCCGATACGGCATTCACGCGCTCATTGGCAATCTGTGAAATATGCACCAAACCATCTTTGCCAGGTAAAAAGTTAACAAACGCACCGAAATCCACAATACGCACGACAGTGCCTTCGTAAATTGCGCCAATGTCGGCTTCGGCGGTAATTGCCAAAACACGATCAATAGCGGCTTTTAGGGCCTCGGCGCCAGCGGCATAAATCTTAATCGTGCCATTGTCGTCGATATCGATTGAAGCGCCGGTCTCTTCGGTAATTGAACGAATGGTAGCACCGCCCTTACCAATGACGTCGCGGATTTTATCGGGGTCGATTTTAATAGTTTGGTACTGAGGGGCATTTTCAGAAAGCACGGCGCGCGGTTTGGCGATAATTTTGTTCATCTCGGCCAAAATATGTAAACGCGCATGCAAAGCTTGCTGCAAGGCAATTTCCATAATCTCTTCGGTAATGCCTTCAATCTTAATATCCATTTGTAGCGCCGTTACGCCATTGGCAGTGCCGGCCACTTTAAAGTCCATATCACCCAAATGATCTTCGTCGCCGAGGATGTCGGTTAACACGGCAAATTTATCGCCTTCTTTAACAAGCCCCATGGCAATACCGGCCACTGGCGCTTTTAAAGGTACGCCCGCATCCATCAACGCCAAACTCGCACCGCATACCGAAGCCATAGAGCTGGAACCGTTGGACTCGGTGATTTCACTCACCACACGCATGGTATAAGGGAAATCAGCGCCAGCTGGCAACATGGCGGCAACGCCGCGACGCGCCAAACGACCGTGACCAATTTCCCGACGGCCTGTAGCGCCCATACGCCCACACTCGCCTACGGAGTAAGGAGGGAAGTTGTAATGCAGCATGAAGCTGTCTTTACGTTCACCTTCGAGGGCGTCGATCAGTTGTGCGTCGCGAGCAGAACCCAAAGTCGCAACCACTAAAGCCTGTGTCTCACCACGGGTGAACAGAGCAGAACCATGAACCTTGGGCAGTACACCCACTTCAATTTGTAAACCACGCACGGTTTTGTTGTCGCGTCCATCAATACGCGGCTCACCATTCACGATACGGCTGCGCACGATATGGCTTTCCAGATTTGAAAATGCGTCTTTCAGTTCGTCGGCTTTAAAACCGCAGTCTTCGGTAACCAACTGCTCAATAGCCTGATTTTTCAACTCGCCCAAACGCGCATAACGCGCCGCTTTGTCGGTTACGCGGTAAGCGTCACCAATGGCTGCTGCAAAATGAGCGTCCAGTGCGGTTTTTAAACCGGCGTGCCCGGCCTCTGGTGTCCAATCCCAACGCGCCTTGCCCGCATCCCGCGCCAATTCAGTAATGGCCTGAATGACAGCTTGCATCTCTTGGTGTGCGAACAGCACCGCCCCCAACATGATGTCTTCGGGGAGTTCATTGGCTTGAGACTCCACCATCAACACGGCGTCTTTGGTGCCAGCAACAACCATGTCCAGCTCAGAATTTTTGAGCGCAGAATACGAGGGATTTAGCACATAACCGGCATCTTCGGTATAGCCTACACGCGCGCCACCGATAGGCCCATTAAAGGGGATGCCCGAAATTGCCAAAGCGGCAGAAGTGCCGATCATTGCGGCGATATCCGGGTCCTGATCTTTCTCTGCAGACATGACCATGCAGACAACCTGCACTTCATTCAAAAAACCTTCGGGGAAAAGTGGGCGTATGGGGCGGTCGATCAGGCGTGAGGTAAGCGTTTCTTTTTCGCTAGGGCGGCCTTCACGTTTGAAAAAGCCGCCAGGAATACGGCCTGCGGCGTAAGTTTTTTCGATGTAATGCACCGACAGCGGGAAGAAATCTTGCCCAGGAGACGCTTTTTTGGCGCCTACCACTGTGCACAAAATAGTCGTTTGGCCGATGGTTACCACCACGGCGCCAGTGGCTTGCCGAGCAATGCGGCCAGTTTCAAGCGTTACGGTATCACTACCGTAATTAAACTTTTTAATTACAGGATTCACGTTTTTATCCTTAGCTAATGAGCGTATGCAATTTCGCAGGACTGAAAATAAAAGTGCCCGCAAATGCGGGCACTGGTTTTAGCGGCGCAGACCCAATTTTTGGATCAGAGACGCGTAGCGGTTATGGTCTTTAGATTTTAGGTAATCCAACAATTTGCGGCGTTGGTTAACCATACGGATTAAGCCACGACGAGAATGATGGTCTTGTTTGTGACCTTCGAAGTGACCTTGTAGTTTATTAATGTTGGCAGTTAATAAAGCCACTTGGACTTCCGGCGAACCCGTGTCGGTTGCGTTAATTTGGTGATCTTTAAGAATTGCTGATTTTTCGACGGCGCTTAATGCCATGAGAGTAGCCTCGTTTACAGTGAATATGCACCTCGCCGGTAGCGAGGAGTTTAGCGGCCCGCCCGTGCATATTGACAGGCAGGTCGTTTGACGCGGACAGGTTAACCCTTGGGTCCTGCGTCAAATACCATTAACCGGCGAGGGGTAACCCCCCCTTCGTCGGTGATTTCCCCTAAGCCTAAAAACAGGCCATCGGGGCGAAAGACGCGCACTTTATCACCTTGCTGCCCCAAACGGTAGACCCGAACATCCATCACCGCCTGACCATGACAAAAGTAGTGGGCCGAATGTTCTTCAAGGGTCAAGGCAGGTATCGACTGAATCGCATAATCGACGGGCAGCAAATAATGATCTAAAACCTCTGGCCCTTGCTCGCCACGCTCGGCTTGTAGCTGCGCCAATCGGAGGCTATGGCTTTCCGTGAAGGGCCCTGCGGCACTGCGGTGCAAGCGGGCTACATGCCCGCCCACGCCCAAACTCTCGCCTAGATCTTGGGCCAGGCTGCGAATATAAGTGCCTTTACTGCAGCTCACGTCCACATCAAGCTCGGCAAGCTCGCCGGGCCGAAAGGCCAAAACCTGCAGCGAATAGATAGTCACGGCGCGCGGCGCACGCTCAATTTCAATACCCTCCCGCGCCAGCTTATAGAGCGGCTGCCCCTGGAATTTAAGCGCAGAAACCATGGGCGGCACTTGTAAAATTGCCCCGCGCAGTGCGTCCAAGGCCGACTCTACCGCTTCAAGTGTTACTTGCGCGGCGGACACCTGGGTGAGAATTTCACCTTCGCAATCCGCTGTACTCGTCGACTGCCCCAGAACAAACGTACTGGTATACCGCTTATCGGCATCCAGTAGGTGCTGTGAAAATTTTGTGGCCTCACCAAAACACAAGGGCAAAACACCCGTAGCCAGCGGGTCCAAACTACCGGTATGCCCAGCTTTATGCGCAAAAAATAAATGTTTGGCTTGTTGCAGGGCCTTATTAGAGGTGATGCCAGGGGGCTTATTCAGCACCAGAATACCGTGCAGACTGCGCCCGAAGTAACGACTACGACCCAAGCTTACACCTCGTCGGCGTCTGAATCGCTAGCCGTCTCGGCAGCGCCTGCCGCCTGATGAGCCTGGTCTGCCGCCACCGCGCGATCAATCAAATGACTCAAGTGCTGACCTCGCACCGAGGATTCGTCGTAATAAAAAAACAGGCGCGGACAGGAACGTAGCGTCAATTCTTTACCCACGATGGAACGCAAAAACGTAGCGGTTTTATTGAGAATTTTAACCGAGGCTATGCAGCGCTCCGCGTCGGGCTCGCCGACGAGGGTCACATAGATTTTGGCTGTGGTTAGATCCTTGGCGATCACTACCGAATTAATATTGATCATGCCAATGCGTGGGTCGCGCACTTCGCGCGGGATGGCTTGCGCCAAACAGCGCTGCACAGCATCTGCAACACGGTCGGCGCGTTTAAACTCTCTTGCCATAGGCGGGGGCGAACGCTACTAGAGCGTGCGCGCAACCTCCTTCACGTCATACACTTCGATCTGATCGCCCACTTTAACGTCGTAGTTTTTCACACCGATACCACACTCCATACCGTGACGCACTTCTGCCACATCATCCTTAAAGCGACGCAAAGACTCCAGCTCACCTTCAAAAATCACCACGTTCTCGCGCAGTACACGGATACGCTTGTGACGGTACACAGTGCCTTCCAACACCATGCATCCAGCAACTTGGCCAAATTTGGGAGAGCGGAAAGTATCGCGCACTTGGGCCACACCCAATATGGTCTCGACGCGCTCGGGCGACAACATGCCGGACAAGGCCGCTTTAACATCATCAATCAACTGATAAATAATGCTGTAGTAACGAATATCGACACCGTCACGTTCAGCGATCTTGCGCGAACCGCCATCGGCGCGCACGTTGAAGCCCACCACAAAGGCTCCCGTGGTCAAGGCAAGATTGGCGTCGTTTTCATTAATACCGCCGACCCCATCACCCACAACCCGCACTTCCACTTCGTCGTTACCTAGATCGCGCAAGGCAGCCACAATGGCTTCGAGCGACCCGCGCACATCGGTTTTTACAACCACGTTAAGAATTTTCTTCTCACCAGCGCCAAAGCCGGCAAACATATTTTCAAGTTTGGAAGCTTGTACCCGGGCAAGTTTTTCCTGACGTTCTTTTTCTGCACGGAATTCAGAAACTTCCCGCGCTTTGCGCTCATCGGTAACTACCGCAAATTCGTCGCCGGCATTGGGTGCCACGTCTAAACCAAGGACTTCCACCGGTGTCGAAGGGCCCGCAAGCTTAATGCTTTCGCCACGCTCATTAGTCATAGCCCGCACCCGGCCAAAACTTTGACCAGCCAACAGCATATCGCCAGTTTTAAGCTGACCATTTTGCACGAGCACGGTCGCAATGGCGCCCCGGCCTTTATCCATGCGCGATTCAATCACCACACCACGCGCCGACACGTCGACTTGCGCGGTCAACTCCAGCAATTCCGCTTGAATGGCAACCGCTTCTAGCAATGCCTCAACACCATCACCCGTTAACGCCGAGACCTGCACAAACTGCGTATCACCACCCCAGTCGTCGGGAATAACGCCTTTAACAACCAGTTCATTTTTAACACGATCTGGGTCAGCCGAAGCTTTGTCGCACTTATTAATTGCCACAACAATAGGTACATTGGCCGCTTTAGCGTGTTTGATAGCTTCTTCAGTCTGCGGCATAACGCCGTCATCGGCGGCCACAACTAGGATCACCACGTCCGTGGCTTGGGCGCCACGCGCACGCATAGCGGTAAATGCCGCATGGCCTGGCGTATCCAAGAAAGTTAGCTCGCCGTGGCTCGTTTGCACACGATAAGCACCAATATGCTGGGTGATGCCACCGGCTTCACCGGCAGCCACTTTGGCTTTACGGATATAGTCAAGCAGCGAAGTTTTACCATGGTCCACATGCCCCATGACGGTGATGATTGGCGCACGCGTTACCAGTTCACCTTCGGAGACAATTTCGCGTTGGAAATCGTGCTCGACGGCGTCAACACTCACCCGTACCGCGGTATGACCAAACTCTTCCACCACAATTTGTGCGGTATCTTGGTCGATAACTTGATTAAGGCTGGCCATAACACCGGCTTTCATGAGGTGTTTAACCACTTCCGTACCTTTCACACTCATGCGTGAGGCCAGCTCGGAGACCAGTATAGATTCGGGGATTTCGACTTCGTGCACAATTTTACTCGTTGGCTTTTTAAAGCCGTGTTTGTTGGCGGCTTTGGCGCGGGCGGCGCGGCGTCCTGCGCGCGACAGTCCTGACCCGAATTCGTCATCTTCATCCAAATAGGTGAGTGCCGCAGAGCCTTTTTTCGGCGCGGGTGTAGCGGCCTTTTTAACCGCCTTGCCGGCTTTTTTATTGTGCTTCAGGCGAGACTCTTCATCTTCTTCAAACGGCGCGTCGCCGACGCGCTCTTTCTTTTTGTTCAGCTTGTGCTTTTCTTCTTCGGCCTTGGCTGCCAGCTCGTCCGGGGTTAGCACCGGCGCTGCAGTGGGCTTTTTGGTCACGATTTTTTTCGCATCGTCTTTTGGGAGCTTGGCTTCGCTCGCCGACTTGGTCGCTTGTTCAGCTTCTCGCGCGGCCCTTTGCCGAGCCGCCATAGCCGCCTGACGCAAATTTTCAGCGTCATCCACAAATGCGCGCGGTACTGGGGCCGCCGGCTGGCTGGCTGGCACTGGCTCGTCACTGGCCGCAACATCGGACGGCTCCGTCAGGCTCGGCTCTAGCGCCGCCTCAACAAATTCCACCTCATCCACGGCTTCAATCGCCAACTCGGGCTCGAATTCCTGCTCAAGCTCCGCTGGAGCTTCGGACTCTAGGTCGGTGCGTTTAACATAGGTGCGTTGTTTACGGACCTCTACGTTTACCGTCTTGCGCGCGCTGCCCGTACCCGTTTTTAGCGTGGTGGTGGTTTTGCGTTTAAGGGTAATTTTTTTCGGTGCCTCGGCGCTTTCACCATGGGCATTTTTTAAAAACGCCAACAACAGCTTTTTTTCCTCATCCGAAACCATATCCGAGGCGCTACTATGCTTAAGCCCGGCCTGGCCCATCTGGGACAACAACCTGTCAACAGAGGCCCCGACGGATTTCGCCAGGTCGTTAACTGTTACGTCTGCCATTATGTTTCCTCAATAACCCTATTTGCTTGTTGACTGGGCGGCAGCTTCTGCTTCCGCAAACCAAGGGGCACGCGCTTCCATAATCAGGGAGGCGGCACGTTTCTCATCCATTCCATCCACCGACATCAATTCGTCGACGGATTGCTCTGCCAGGTCTTCCATGGTGATAACACCACGGCCAGCCAACACAAAAGCCAAGGCACGGTCCATACCTGCCATGCCCAACAAATCTTCCGCCGGTTCGGAATTATCTAATTTCTCTTCGCTCGCCAGGGCCTGCGTGAGCAGTGCGTCTTTGGCTCGGCTCCGCAACTCTTCGGCAATATCCTCATCAAAACCCTCTATCGCCAAAAACTCCTCTAAAGGCACATAGGCAATTTCTTCGAGCGTGGTGAAGCCTTCCTCTACCAAAACGTCCGCAATGTCTTCTTCGATATCCAGCGCGTCCATAAACGCTTGTTTCACATTGCCCGACTCAGTGGCTTGTTTCTCATTCCACTTCTCGGAGCTCATGACGTTTATTTCCCAGCCGGTAAGCTCAGAAGCCAAGCGCACATTTTGGCCGCCGCGCCCGATAGCCTGAGCCAAGCCTTCGTCAACAACCGCTACATCCATGGCGCCGGTATCTTCATCAATCACAATGGATTCGATTTCCGCAGGCGCCATAGCATTGATTACAAACTGTGCGGGGTTGTCATGCCAAAGCACAATATCGATGCGCTCACCCGCCAATTCATTAGAAACCGCCTGCACACGCGACCCGCGCATGCCCACGCAAGCGCCAACAGGATCAATGCGCCCATCATTGGTGGACACGGCGATTTTAGCTCTAGAGCCTGGGTCCCGCGCGGCGCCGCGCAGGGTAATAATTTCCTCGGATATTTCTGGAACCTCTATGCGGAAAAGCTCAATCAGCATCTGCGGGCACGAGCGGCTCAAAAATAATTGTGGCCCGCGCGCGTCAGGGCGCACCTCCAACAATACCGCGCGAATGCGGTCATTCATGCGGAAAATTTCACGGCCAACTAATTGATCGCGGGGCAGAAGCCCTTCGGCATTATTGCCAAGGTCAACGATAATATTATCCCGAGTGACCTTTTTAACCATGCCGGACAACAATTCGCCGACTTTGCTGCGGTACTCATCAATAATTTGCGCGCGCTCAGCTTCACGCACTTTTTGCACAATCACTTGTTTTGCGGTTTGCGCGGCAATCCGCCCAAACTCAACATTTTCAATTAGCTCCACGAAAACGTCGCCAGCTTTTAACGCAGGGTCTTTTTCGTGCGCTTCCTGCAGGGTAAATTCGGTACCCAGTGCCGCCAGCACGTCATCAGCAACCACTTTCCAGCTGCGCTCAGTGGTGTAGGCGCCGGTACGACGATCGATACTCACTTTAATTGTTGCATCTTCGTCGAAACGCTTTTTGGCTGCAGAGCCTAAAGCCAGCTCAATCGCTTCAAAAATAACTTCACGATCAACGCCTTTCTCGTTAGAAACCGCATCGGCTACCAATAAAATTTCTTTTTTCATGAAAGTTTCTCTTTATTAATCCCTAAAAACGGGGAGCAACATTGGCTTTATCAATTAATTCAAAGGGTAACAAATATTCTTCATCATCGATTTCCAGCACGATTTCATCGCCCTCCACCGACTTTAACAAACCAGCAAATTTGCGGCGCCCTTCGAAGGGCACCCGCAAACGCAACGCAATGTGCTCACCTACACTCTGCTGATACTGCGCCAACGTATAGAGTGGTCTGTCCATCCCCGGCGATGAAACCTCAAGGGTGTATTCACTTTGGATAGGATCTTCCACATCCAACACGGCGCCCGCCTGACGGCTCACTCGCTCACAATCCTCGACACTCACACCTTCTGGGCGGTCGATAAAAATACGCAGTATCGAACCGCGCCCCTTGGCAAAATACTCAATGCCCCAGAGCTCACAATCCAAAGACTGCACCACTGGCGCTAACAATTCTTCTAAGCGTTCTTGTAAAGAAGCCATAATGTTGCTCACAAACAAAAAATGGGCACAAAGCCCATTTCAAACAGGGCAATGACCAGCCCCAGAACCAAGACGCACATTACTGTTCGCCAGATAACAAAAAACCCCAATAAGGGGCCCGAAATGGTCGGCACTAAGCCAACATTTTTTAGCCAATTTAAACCCAATCGTTGGTTTAAATTGGTAGCGGGGGCTGGATTTGAACCAACGACCTTCGGGTTATGAGCCCGACGAGCTACCAAGCTGCTCCACCCCGCACCAGACCAGCTTTCGCAACTGCTCAGCTGAGGAGCGGCATTCTAGGGGCCGGAACGAAAGCAGTCAATGTTTATTTCCGCCCTTACCACAATAGGCGCCCCGCGCAGCCAAATGGCAGCAAAATCGCCGCAACCATTAACAAAGCGCTTGAATTCAATGTGAATTCAAGCCAAGACACGCGGCGATAGCCTTAGTGACCTGCCTGCTCCTCGTCAACGGCAAATAAACTGTGCGCTGAACCCTCAAGTGCTGCGCTCACCAGCTCCCCAGCATCGTCCCCATTCAGCTGCAGTAGCTCGGCATCTGACGCCAATGCGTTCAGCGCGTCTTCGGTGACGATGCTGGCAATCGCTGGGCGAATGCGCAGCCAAGCTTCGGGGTTTTCCACATCATCTTCTTGTTGATAACTCAAGAGCCGCAGTTGTCGCAAACGCCGAAATAGGGCCCGCCGCTCGGTCATGTTTTCCGGCAAATTGCGTTTTAACAAATTGGCAAACGCGATGGAGATTTCCTCCACCGACACCATAACGCAGCCATTTTCGTCCACTTTTGCTTCGCGTAATTGTTTGGCGTACTCAATTCGCGCCACCAAAATTAACGCCACCTCCATTTGACTTAAGCGCGCACGTAAACCGCCGTTAAACGGCGTATGTTCGTCGTCTGGCATGTCGGGCACGTTAGCACCAGGCGGGAAGGCGCGGACAAACGTAAACCGACGATTGTGTTGCAGGCGAATGGCGAGCACCGACAAGTACTCCTCCACCAAGGCTTCGCATTGCACATAGCGGTCGTAGAGTCGCTGTTCGACTTGGCTTTCTTCTCGGTAAAGTACGCCATAATCCAAAAGGCGTATTAAAATTTCGGAAAACTCGTCAGACGAAATCTGTTGGCTTACCAGCTTTTCGTTCAGCCAATGTTTAAGCATCATGGCGCGGCTCCAAGGTTAACGAAAAATCGTCGGCCTGTTGAAAATAGTGATTGGCATACATTTTATGGGCATATTTAACCGAAAATCGGTAATCCGAGCTCTGATTATTGATGGCGCCCAACTCAATTATATAGGCTAGATTTAACAAGTCTTGAGCGGACTCAATGGGCATATCGCTAGTATTAATGGTATTGCTTTCGGCGAGCGCGGAGCGCAAATACTGATGCAGCGTTTTATTATTCACCAGAAAGGCTTGGTCTAGCAGCGCTTCAACCATCAGTTCGCGCTGCGCACCCGTGTCCAGGTCGTCAGGCTCATCAATATAGGTGCTGACTTGGCGCTGAATTTTGCGCTGACTCAGCTTGATGTGGGCAGGGTCAATTAAACCTAATTGCACACCGCTCATATGTTGCGCCGCTGCCGCCAAACGCCGATCGCGCTCCTGCGGCTCTAAACCCACCAAAAATTCACAGGTTTTTATCCACTTGTCATCGCGGCTGGCAGTTAAATAGCCCAATTGACGAATAATAATATCCGCGCGCTTGGTGAAGCCTTGCAACGCCAAACGCAGTGCTGGCAACATTATTTCTGCCGCATTGTGCATGCGCAATTCAATGGTATCCAAAATACCCCAGAGTACCGATTGATGCGCATCCATTAATTCCGGCGCCATGCTCCGCAATCTTTGCTCAGCCTCGAATTTAAAGGCCTTATCTTTGCGACGAATTTTGCCAATAGCCTGGCTGATACTATCGCGGTGTTTTTCTACGCTATCCGCCGTTAGCCGTACGGCCAAATCGGGCTGGAAACGTTTTTCCATAAATTCGAAAAATTGCTCGCTGGCCTGCTGCACCAACATTTGCGTTTCCGCTTCTCGCACCAATTCACGTTTACGCTCCTCCAGCTCACTAATCACATCGGTAAAATCGGCAATAATGCGTTCCGAAAATTCAAAAGCATCCAACAAATCGTGCACTTCCCCGCGCGCCAAAAAAGCCTCCAAGGCATTTAAGGTATTGCGGGTATTGCGATGACGGGTGCGCACTTGGCGACGATCAGCCTCAACCAGCGGCTGCGCAAAAAGGCGCCCACTGCGCGTAAATGGGTAGCCTGATTGCAAGCTCGTGGCGTCCACCTGCTTGTCTAACCAGCCGTGGTCAATGAGTAATTTGAGGATCCAGCTGGCTTGTTCGCGTAGGCTTTTAAATCGAGGCTCGGCCTCTTCCAGCTCAGCATCTAATAGTGGTGCTCGCGCCAAGGCCTCTTCGAAAATATCCAAGACCTGATCGCGGCTGAGGGCCTGCCCATATTCGGCGGTGGCGCCATACAGACGCTGGTGCATAAGACACAAACACTCAGCCACCTGCGCACGATATTTGGTGGTGAGGGGTTTGAAAAAATGGAGGCGCTGGTCAAGGAAAAACATAATGCGAGCCGATGGCAAACAGCCGCGCATTATACAGCCTCAGGCGATGGGGATTGAGGCATTTGTCGGGTAGGCGCAATGAACCCAGCGCCCTAACCGGCGGTAACCTCGAGAATACCCAAAAAGGTCATGTGCTTACCTAAAGCACTGGGTGCCCGGTAAACGCCTAGCAAATTCAGATGCGCCACCGCCATGGCGGCAAGTTCCCACTCCATGCCGGGCTCCACTACAAATTCGCTTTCCTCTGCAAAAAAATCCACCGAGGTTGCGTCTGCCAGGGTTTTAAGGTCGCTAGAGGCCTGCCGCTGAGCATCACTTAAGGTGCTATTGGCCCACCCCCACTTCCAGCTCTTCGCCTCTGGCGCGAAAGTACCTAATACCACTACCCGCGCTTCTAAATCGATTTTTTGCTGGGGGTCATCATAAAATTTAAGCACGCCTGCGGCCTGATCAAACCACCAACGGGCATGGCTACCCATCCGGTATTCGGCCAGCAATTGAGCCTGCTTAGCCTCCAGTGCGGCTAGGGCAGCGTCCAAAAATTCGTAAAATTCGTCTTCAGTCATAGAACCTAATAAATGTGGCAGTTAAATAAAGCCTAATGCGGCATGCATGTATCGCATTGGCGGGGCAGGCTAAGGGCGCCCCGGGACAGGATCAACCCACAAACTGCAGTTGTCTAGCAAAACGAGCCCCTCGACGCTACCCCTAAAAGGCATCGGGCAATTCAAAATCAAAATCGTAAAAATGTACGCCGGCTTCGATTCGAATGGCCATGCTACCGGTAAGCCCTGCCAATTCACCAGCGGCTGAATCGGGCACCACCTCCAACGTCAGTCGATTGCTGCCCGCACTGCGAATACCGAAGTGCTGCAACACAAAACTACCCTGTCGATTATTCAGCGTACCGCTTACCTGCTCCAATGCCACATAACCCGCCGAACCCGGCATCTCGGTGATGGCACTTAGCATTTCCCCGCGACTGACGGCCTGCAATGGGCCAGTAAAGGTTTTGTTTAAGGCCCAACGCGCCAGCGCCATACCGTCGCTGCCCTCATTGGCGCAGGTTAAGGGGGTCATTTCTACGGCAAATTCTCCGGTTACATTCATAAAGTACTCAAGCCTCACCAGGAGGCAATTACAGTAAAGGGAAGGCAGGCAACAGAGCCTGACCGATTGCGTAGGAGCCCTAGCTTAACTCCGGTAATTGGGCCTCGATGGCCTGCAGCAATTCCTCTTCGGACCAAGGCTTATTGATGTAAGCGTCAACCCCAGCTGCAGTGGCCATCTGTTTGTGCTTCTCGGTAATGCGCGAAGTGACCATCACGATGGGCAAATCGGCGTTGGCAGAGGCTCGAATGTGTGCGGTAAGCTCCAAACCGTTCATCCGTGGCATTTCCAAATCCACCAATAGAATACTGGGCTTGTACTGCTGCATCACTTGAATCGCTTCAAAGCCGTCTTTGGCGGTGCAGACATCCATACCGAGATCGCGCATAAATTGCGCCAAGGAGCGGCGCGAACTCAGGGAATCGTCAACCACCAAGGCTATGGGCTTAGGCGCCACCGGCCGATAAGCCGCACGTATTTGCGCGTTGGTTTCCAGCCAGCGCAGGTAGTCTTCCGGCTGCATTTGTAAGCGTGGCAACTCTTGTAAATCGACCACCGGGCTAAGGCTACCATCACCTAAAATAGCCACGCCTATAACACCCTCTGGCTTGCTGGCATATTTATTCAACGGTTTGATGATTTGTTCTTCACTGGTCAGCACGGCTTCTATGGCTACCGCCACGCGCCCGCCATTGGCGCGATTAACCACTAACAAGGCACCGTAATGTTCAGGTTTTGCCATGTCGCGCACCGTGGCAATATCGTCAAGACACAAAACATCTAAACGCTCAGCGCCCAATTGAAACTGTGGCATTTCAGCGCGCCAATCAATATCACCTGACTGCAGATGAATTATTTGGCTGAGCGGACGACTCAGCACACTAAAGTTGTGGTGTCCCATGCGCACCTGCAGCGTATGGGCGGACAAAATACTCATAGGCACTTCGAGCACGAAGGCGCTGCCCAAACCCGGTTCAGATTCCATGGTGAAGGAGCCCTTAAGCAGGCGCACTTGGTTATGCACCACATCCAACCCAATACCACGCCCCGAGGTTTGACTCGCTTGGTGCCGCGTAGAAAAGCCCGCCGTCAAAAGAATTTTGTGCAACTCGCTGCGGGTAACTGGCTGATAGGCCTCTAAAAAACCACGCGCTCGGGCCAACTGCTCAATACCAAAATAGTCGAACCCCTTGCCGTCATCCCGCACCTCAATACGCAGGATTTCACCCCGACGTATAAAATTCACGGAAATTTTGCCTTCGGCAGTTTTACCTTGATCTAGGCGCTGCTGAGCCGACAGTTCAATACCGTGATCCACCGCGTTGCGCAGCAGGTGCATCAGTGGGTCCACCACCATATTCAACACTCGGCTATCCACTAAAACGTCTTCGCCGTGCATATCAATAAGCACACTTTTGTAAGTCAATCGCGCCGCTTGGCGCACACAGCGTGTGAGCCTCGGGGAAATCAGAGACACCGGAAGCATGCGAATTTGCAACAACAATACTTGCGCCTCGCTGCTGCGCCGACGCTGCTCCACAACCAAATTCGCCAAGTCTTTAAGCTGGTTTTCGATGGACAGAATTGCCTCATGGGCGTCGGTAGTCAGCTCCTGCAGCTGACTGGAGAAACTGTGAAGCTCGTTGTAGCGCTCCATCTCAAGAGGGTCTAGCTCGCCCTCCCCTAAAGCGCCTTGGGCGACACCTCGAATACTCTGCGATTGCACAAGTTGTTCAAGCTCCGCAGCCACCTTACGAATTTTTTGGTGGTAAGCATCGGCCGATTTCACCCCGCCAACCACAAAACCAATGCGGGTTAACACTTGATTCGTGGAAATTTGATTCTCGCCGGCCAAACGCAGTAATTCCTGAGCACTGACATCCGATACGCTTAACTGATGGCGCACCTCGCTCACATCCTCCGCCGCGGGCAACTCAACCACCGCAGGGGGCGGCGAAGGCAGAAATGGGGCCACAGGAGACTGCTCAATTGGGATTAACTCTGCATCCGCGAGCGGGACTTCCAGTGCAATAAAGGCGGGAACCTGTGTGTCCTGCCCCCAACTTTCTTGCAGCTCACTGACCTCAACTACGGGTGCATACCAGAGCGCATTTTCGGGCACTGGTTGCGGCTCAGGCTCATGAGTGGGCTGACATTCAGGGCCAGGGCTAGCCCCAACAAACTCATACTCAGCCGACACGCTGGACAAGTGTTCATCATCAGAACCCGGTGTAAACCCAAGCATGGCGCTGCCACCGGCAGCGAGTTTCAACCAAGCTATCACCCGGCTCAACACCTCTTGCGCTTGTTCAGGATAGGGCCCTAAGCCAAGCAGGTATTCAGTCATGGAGGCCAAACAGTCGGCGGCATCCTCAAGTAAATCTTGTAAGGCTACGGCTAAAGGCTCTGCACCCTGTACGCTGTATGTCTTCGCAAGCCCGTCCAGAATATCTTCTACATAATGCATAAGATTGGCGATGCCGCGGATTCCCACGACATTGGCCGCACCTTTTATGGTGTGCGCCGCACGCTGTGCGAGGGGTAGCGCTGAATAATCGTGACTGCGAACCAAGGCCTCAATGGAGCGGGCAAACGCCTGACTCTGACCCGGTAACTCCAGCAATAACCCATCAAGTAACTCAGCGTTTACATCTGGGTCGACGCGCATGGACACCCAATCATCATCAACAAATTCAGGTAGAAGTGACGCCTGCGTCGCCTCTACCCAAAGCCCCTCCACACTGGCAAAATCCGCGCGCAACTGACCGAGTTGATCCGGCGACAAAGGGTCTAGCCACTCATCACTCGCCAGGTAATCCAGGAAAAACTCAATGGCATCAGCCTCGCCAGCTTTGCAGAAATTAACCACATAATTCAGCAATAGGGGACACCACCCCTCAAACAAAAAATGATTGTGCTCCCCCAGCAATTCAGGTGCGCGGGCAAATGCCGAAAAATTTCGGGCCAAATGCTGACAACCCGTTCGCACACCGGCCAAGCCCATGAGGTGAGCCGCATTGCTTAAATTACTGGCGCGTTGGCAAAGATCCTGCGCAACCGCAACGCGCGCTAGCAGGTCCTCACCATATAAATCCGCGTAATCGAACTCCAACAGGTCGTTCAATTCATACTGCAGCAAGCCTATTAGCTCCTGCTGTTGGGCAGAAGAATTCATATCACTCATGGACTTGCGCCTTAAACTAGGTTGACTATGGACCCACTGCCACGGATGGCAGCTAGCACCGCAAGCAAATTTGCTCTGCCTGCCAAAAGTTGCTGCCACAACGGGTCCAAAGACTCAGGAAAATATTTGCAACGCCTTCAACTTTACCATTCACACAAAACCAATAATCAAACCAACACACAAAAACCGAAATACCTGCTGCGCCCATCAGGGTTTCAGCCGGAACGGGTCACGCCCCTAGCCCGCCTACAGATCAGTTACCCTAACGCCATCGTAAAAACCCGGCAAAGTAAACAGGTTGACCCGCGCTACCAAGTCTTCGGAATACTGTTTAAGGGAGTCGGTATGGGCCTTCTGCTTGGTTAATTGCAGGCCGGTTTTTTCGGTGAAGCTGCGGATTATGGTGGCGCGGTCGCGCACGCGGTTGGACAGTTCAGCTTGCTGTGCCGAACTTTGTGCAATGCTCTGCACGCGCTCTACCAGCTGGCGGGTGGCCAGTACCGTATCTTCCATTTTCTGCCCGGCGGATTCTGCTAGACGCGTTTCTTCGGCCACCTGGGTAATTAATTTATTCATAATGTTAACAGTGTCGGACGTCTCTACCCGGATGTTAGTCACCATGGACGAAATTTCCGCCGTAGCCTCTCGTGCGTTTTCCGCCAAACGCTGCACCTCATCGGCCACCACCGCAAAACCCTTGCCCGCCTCACCCGCCGAAGCCGCGTGCATACTCGCGTTCAGCGCCAAAATATGCGTCCGCTCGGCAATGGTATTAATCAAATTCACAATCCCCGAAATTTCCTGCGAGCGATCCCCCAGGCGCTTAATCCGTTTTTCCGTTTCTGAAATGGTTTCTCGAATCTCCAAAATACCCAACACCGAACGACTTACAGTATCCCGAGCAGACTGCGTATTGTTGATGGCCGCCACAGCATATCTATCGGCATTTTCTGCATTGGCAGCAATTTCGCTCATAGTCTTAGCCGAAATTTCCAAGGCTCTACCTGCAGCGATTACATGCTTACGCTCGTCTTCGGCCACCTGCATAACCAGCGCAGACTGCTCTTGCAAGGTGTCCGCAACCTCATTCACCAACACGGAAATTCCCTTCACTTCCCAAAGGGTTTTGGCTGTTTCGGTGGTTAATAAGTTGATAGCGTCGGAAATGGTTCCCGTAATATCGGCAGATACCGGCACCTTAATGGTCAAATCTTTACGCGCAATCAAGCCTACGGCTTGAATCAACGAAATAATTGAATTGTTCAAAATTTCATTTTCCAAAGATTGTTCCTGTAGATGGTGAATTCGCTCATCTAAAAGACTATTAAAAGCTCGACCAAGGTCACCCAATTCATCATCCGCAATCAGTTTTACGCGCGCCTTCATGTTGCCCTTAGTGATGCGTTGAATCACGCTTTGCATATGCGCCAACGGAAAAACAATACTTTTAGAAATAAAATAAATTCCAACCGCAGTGCCCGTTACCACCAAAAATATCAAGCCAATAAAGGCGCCGCGAATCAGTTGCAGCTGCTCTTCTTCCTGCGCATTGAATGCTGCCGAGCGCGCTTCGACGGCCGCTTGCATCAGACTCCACTGTTTACCAACTTCATCAAGCAGCGGTTGCGGCAAACGAGGCGGCGGAAGCTGTTCCTGAGACTGCTGGGGAGTCAGCGACTGACGGTACTCGTCTAGCGCCGTCGCCAATTGCACCTGGGCTGCATCGGGATAGGCGACCAGCTTCAGCGACGCGGCAAAGTCTTGGGTGAAACTGGTCAACCCAGCCAATTTTTCTGGATTGTTAGCCTCCAAAAATTCAGCCTGCAACCGCTTGAGCGCGACGAGCGCATTTTGCTCGGCGGGCTTATTGTGCTGCTGCACAATTACGCCGATAGCCTGCATCTGCGCTTGCATTTTGTCGGTTTGCCAGACCAACTTAACCTCATGCACCCGCTCTTCCAGCGACTCTAGCGCGGCTTTATCCAAACTCATGATCGCCGCATTCCAAGGCGCTGCATCGGGCAAGGTAGGCTCTTGAATTCTCAGCTTGCCCACCCCGGCTAAAGCCTGCTTCAATTTTTGCTGCTGCGCGAGCCACTCAGTACGCAGCTCTGGACTCGCTGCGGCAGCCAATTTTTGGTAGCCTTCGCGATACTCGCCAAAATCGCTTTTGGTGCGTAAAGCAAGATTTTCGAAGGCACCAAAGATGGTTATCCTCGTGCGCGCCTCATTTTCCTGTACCACTTGAAAATAATAGGCAACCCCCATGGCAATAAAACCCAAGCCTATCCACGCCACTAGCAACATAATTTTTTGCGAGATGCGCACACTGGAAAATACATTCATGAGAAAACCTTGAAAGTAAAGTAATTAGATCGAGCATTCTGTTATTCAATGCCCAAAAAAAGTTTAGAACCCCATTTCGTGCCGCTTGCGTCCCGAACTTCAGCGGGCCTTCGCAAGCCTATAAATTATTACTGTAATTAACGGACGCCGCCAAAGGTGTGGATAGAAGTCGAATTAACCCGCCATCGCCAAAAACAGGGCGTCATGATTTAACTCAAACCAAACTTTCCCAGCGTCCCTAAACGTGTTTCGCACACAGTGCGCCAATGACGCCGGCGCCAAACCAAAATCGTTACTCAATTCAAGTTGCGCATAGTTGAAACCCAAGGGCTTAACCTCGAGCAAAATCGCTGCCGCCTGCCCCATGGCGCCGATTAAAAGTGAGTAAGGCGCACTTTTTAAAGGCTCAGAACCTTCAATGAACGCAGCTAACTGATAGAGCGGTATAACATTTCCCCGCAGATTCAAAACGCCAGAGCAATGCGATGAGACGTTCGGTAGCGGCGCCCAGCTGGGATCCTTAATCAGCTCGCTATACAAGCCGGGGGGGAGCAAAAAATTAAAGCCCCCAAGCGCAAACCCATAGGCGCGCACCATCGTCCAGCGCGCAAAAGATTCGCTAACTGGCTCAGCCGCCAAAGCGGATGGCGTGCCGGTATTCTCATTGTTGAATGCGGTATTTCCACTGAAAGCGTACATGACACCTCACTATGCGAGTGAATATGTAATAATTTATTATTTTATCGGCACCACCACTTGCGCAGGGGCTATCAACACACGCCTAGACTGCAACGAACTGGCGCAGTCAGCCACACTAATATTTGCGCGCGTAAAACACAATTAGCGCAGGCAACGATCACCCAGCACCGCTCGGTTAGATAGCTGCGATGGTGCGAATTATTTCTTCTGCTGAAAAAGGTTTTGAAATCATACCCCGACCGCCCTGCAACTCCCCCCATACGCGATCCGCTCGTTGGTTTTTGCTGGTCACAAACACCACTGGAATTTTACCGGTAGTGCGATCACTCGTAATATTCCTGCAAGCCTCAAAGCCATCCCCTCCCTCCATTACTACATCCATTAAAATAATATCCGGCAAGGACTTTTTGGCTTTTTCATAGGCCTCTTTGCCACTGGCAGCAGTGATAACATCATAACCCGCCGCTTCGACAATCAACTTTAAATGGTGTAAATCCACCAGCGAATCATCCACAACCAGAACCTTGCTCACCGCCATTGACTACCCCTTCTTAGCAGGAAAATATTTCCTGATTATTTCTTCAAAATCATTGTGATTGATGGGCTTAACTAAATATGCACTACACCCCGCCAAAGAACCCAGGACTTTATCGAACCTAGACGAGCGGCTGGTAAGCAAAATGATCGGCGTGTTTTTGTTGGCATGGGTTTTTTTTATCCGTCTGCAGGCGGCATAGCCGTCGAGCCCCGGCATAATGACATCCATAAAAATAATGTCGAAGCGGGTGTTCAGCGCCGCGCCCAAGGCTGCCTCAGCGCTAGACGCTTGCACAACCTCCACCCCGAACAGGCCGAATTCTATCTCAATTTGCTTGCGCACTGGCAGGCTATCGTCCACCACCAACGCCCGCGCAAGACCTTCCCGACGCTGCGCGGCTGCCCCTTGGCCGTGATTTAACAGCCGCAAGCCCGCGAGTGTATCGGCCGTTAAACGTGTGCTGTCGTGGCCAATTTCAAACTCTGGCAGGTAGTTAAGTTCTTTAATCGTATAATTATCGAGTGTTTTAAGCAGTCGACTTGGGTTGATGGGCGACTCCAACACATAGTCTTGATCTTCGCTTTGGCCGCGCCGCACCAGCCGTATTTGTGGCCGTTTGGCAGCCGAACCCTGTATTTTTCCGTCGTCCCACAGCGCAAGGACATGTGGATTGAGCGTGCACAGAATCACCAAATCCAGATCGTCTGGCAGGTTGCGCTCGTCAAGCCGCACCGGCACCGCCTCGTAGGCTCGCGCACGAAACGCGGTGACACTAAAGATGCGCCCAAAGGCGCTTAGAGTGTCCGCAGAGCCCCCAACAATGCCGACGCGAAATTTGCGCAAACTAGTGGCCTTATTTTTGACTGGATTTTGCATCTCTATAGGAAACTCGTGCGAATTCGTGCGAAATGACGTCTTAACAGGCTGTTAAATCCAGGGGCATAATCGCCAAACGAAATTTGACCACCATTGGCGAACTTACGCAATGAATAAACCAACGAGGCGAACCATCTACCACCTGCCCCCTCCCAAGGCCCGCCGCGTGGCAGTCTACAAGATTATCAGGCCATGACGAATGCTTATTTAACCTTGACAAGATTAAAAGGTGGCACGCCAACGACGCCCCCTGTTAGAATTTTACGATCTAAGGCAAACCATTACTGCTTCTCCGTTTCAACCCTGAGGCCTCATCATGCACAACGCTTATACCTATAACTGGTTCTTAGTAGGCCTCTCATTTTTGGTCTCGGTTTTTGGCTCCTATACCGGCCTTCAATTGGTTCGAGCTGTGCGCAGCGCAGACCCCGGCAGCAAAAAAACCTGGATTCTAGCCGCAGCCATTGCACTGGGCGGTGGAGCCATTTGGACCATGCATTTTATTGGCATGCTGGCGTTTGACATGGGCGTGCCGGTGTCTTACGACCCCATCAAAACCCTGATGTCTTTGCTCATTGCCGTGGTAGTGGTTGGCGCTGGCATTGTGGTGGTGAGCTCCAACGACCGCTCGGTCAGTCGACTCATTGGCGGCGGTGTAATCATGGGCTTAGGTGTAGCGGGCATGCACTATAGCGGCATGGCCGCCATGAATTCAGTCGCCACTATGACCTATGACCCCGTGTTTTTCAGCGCGTCAATTATTATCGCCTTAGTGGCCGCTACCGCGGCACTGTGGTTGGCGTTCAATTTAGAGGGCAATACGCAATTAATCGGCGCAGCTTTTGTTATGGGCATAGCCGTGTGCGGCATGCACTATACCGGCATGTACGGCATGATCATGAGCCACGACCACAGTGGCGCACTGGCCGTGCAAGACGGCATAAAGCCACTGACGCTCGGCCTTTTTATATTTTGTTTTAGCATGTTGTTATTAGTCCTTAGCCTGATTGTGACCCTAAGTCAGCTCAATAAAAAAATGTATGCGGCGCTAGAAGCGGAGGACGACGAATAAATCGACCAATGGCCCCAGACCGAAACTCCGCCCTCGCGGCCAAGCGCAGGATAAAAAATAAGCCCTAGCCGATGCTGTCAATCGAGCCAGACAAACCCTATGCAACATCGCCTATAACTCGGGCAACTACCAAGCAACTTGACCGACGAACTCAACCAGCCACGAATGCCGCACCCCTCCCATAAATCAACAACGGAAATTGCTATGAAAATATTAATTCTCGGCTCTGCATTTAATGGTCTGTGTCAGCGCGTGCAGCGCGAGCTGATTCTCATGGGGCACGATGTTGACCAAAATTATGGAATGGACGAAACCCTGCTGCGCAGCCAGCTTTTCAATTTTGCTCCACAGCTAATTGTGTGCCCATTTTTAACCCACAGAATTCCCGATGATATTTGGCGCGACCACCCCTGCCTAATTGTGCATCCCGGCATCGTCGGGGACCGGGGGCCAAGCTCCCTAGACTGGGCCATTAGCCAACGCAAAACCTCTTGGGGTGTAACGCTGTTGCAGGCCGATGCCGAAATGGACGCGGGCGATATTTGGGGCACGGAGAATTTCATTTTGCGCCAAGCCAGCAAAACCAGCGTCTATAAACGCGAAGTCAGCCAGGCTGCGGTCAATCTAATCAAAAACGCGGTACGCGATTGCCAACGGGACTCCTTCCGACCACTACCGCTCGACTACCGTCGCCCTGAGGTGAAAGGCACTCTCCAACCCATGATGCGCCAAGTTGATCGCGCTATTGACTGGGCCACCGAAACGACTGCCAGCATCCTCGATAAAATCAATGCGGCGGATACCACACCTGGCGTGTTAGATGAAATTTTTGGGGTGCCCGCACACATTTTTGGCGCTTCATTAGAGCCCGTCCTGCGCGGCGCACCCGGCGAAATTCTTGCGTTGGCTCATGGCGCTGTGTGCCGCGCCACCAGCGATGGGGCCATTTGGATTCGTCAAGCCAAAACAAAATTTTGCGAAGCAATCCCCCCCATAAAACTTCCCGCCGCCACCCTCGCACAACAGCGGCTTGCTCCTGCCGAATTCCAGCGCTTGAGCGAGTGTGGTAACACCACGGCTTTCAACGATATTGAGGTGCACTACCTCGATAATGCCGCCTACATTTATTTCGACTTTTATAACGGCGCCGCTAGCACCGACCAATGTATTCGTTTAAAAGAAGCCATAATCACCGCCAAAAAAAGCTCTGCCAGCACATTGGTGCTTATGGGGGGCGAAAATTTCTTTTGTAATGGTATACATCTCAACACCATAGAAGCCGCCGCAGACCCTGCCCATGAGTCTTGGCTGAACATTAATGCCATCGACGACGTCATCCTCGAAATCATTAACTCACCGAACCAGATAACCCTCGCCGCGCTGCGTAACAATGCGGGTGCCGGTGGTGCCATTCTCGCCTTGGCCTGCGATACCGTCATTGGTCGCGATGGCATAGTGTTGAACCCCCACTACAACAACATGGGCCTTTACGGTTCCGAATATTGGACCTACCTTCTGCCCAAACGGGTAGGCGCAGAACGCGCGCAGGCCATCACAACCGCCTGCCAACCCATGCTGGGCAGCGAAGCATTGGACATGCGCTTCGTGGATGAACTCTTCCATGAAAACTGGGATCAATTCCACCTAGAACTGGAACACTACGTCCGCGAAATGTCCAACCCCGAAAACCGCACTCTGCTCCTAGCCAATAAACGCTTGCAACGCCAGCAAGACGAGGCCACAAAACCCTTGGAGCTCTACCGTCGTGCGGAGCTTGAACAGTTGCAGCAGACATTTGAAGATCCGCAGAGTTACTACCATCGGGCTCGCCACAATTTTGTGTATAAAATTGCTCCCCAAATCCCCTGCTGGAGCAACGCCACACACGAAAACCTTGAGCGCACTATGGGCGAAACGGCCTAGCGCGGCAGGCGTCATTTTAAACCTAGAAACCTCAGTTGGGCGCCAAAAAGCTGTGTAATCCATTGGTGTGATCAGTGAAAGTTAAAAATCACGGGCAACCTGGTTGGTTGTTCGTGATTTTTAACTTTTGCTAGGCGCGCCAAGGGGGTGCGCAGACTTTGGTGATCCAACTGAGGTTTCTAGGTTCAACCTAGAAACCTCAGTTGGATCGCTTTTGCCTATGCTGATGAGTTACAAAATTCTCCGCTGTGTTAGAATCCGCGCCCCTATTTAGATTTGCGGCGGCGCGAGTTAACCTCCCCGAGCAGCCTAAGCTGCGCTCTTTAACGGCTTCAAATCACTCTCATTTATCCATTTTTACGAGTTAATCATGAGCAACCTGCTAACCGAGCGCGTACTCAGCGTGCACCATTGGAACGACACCTTATTCACCTTTACTACAACACGCGACCCGGGTTTTCGCTTCCGCAATGGTCACTTCACCATGATCGGCCTGCGCCAGCCCAATGGTAAACCTTTGCTGCGCGCCTACTCCATTGCCAGCGCCAACTACGAAGAGCAACTGGAATTTTTCAGCATTAAAGTGCAAGACGGCCCCCTCACTTCACAACTGCAAAATGTTAAGCCCGGCGACGAAATTCTCGTGAATTCGAAATCCACAGGCACGCTGGTAACCGATTTTCTCCTCCCCGGCAAAAATCTGTGGCTATTAGCCACAGGCACTGGCCTAGCGCCATTCATGAGCATAATTAAAGATCCGGAAGTGTACGCTCAATACGACAAAGTCATTTTGACCCACGGCGTACGCAACGTTAGCGAGTTGGCCTACCAAGATTTCATCATGCAAGAGCTGCCTGAAAACGAGTTTTTTGGGGAAGACGTACGCGAAAAATTGCTGTATTACCCCACAGTAACCCGCGAGCCATTTCGCAATCAGGGGCGCCTCACGGACTTATTGAAGATCGGCAAATTAACCGCAGACTTGGGCCTGCCGCCCATTAGCCCCGAAACCGACCGTTTCATGATTTGCGGCAGCCCGAGCATGCTGAAGGATTTTTGCAGCATTTTGAACGAAGGCGGCTTCAAAGAAGTACGCGGCAGCGACCCAGGCCATTACGTGGTTGAACGCGCGTTTGTGGAGCAATAAGTAGCCGCCGCTCCGGTTAACCTAGAAATCTCAGTTGAACACCCAAAAAAAATGCCGCCAGGTTCAATCTGGCGGCATTTTTTTTGGGGGATGGCAAATCCTCCAAAATCAATAATAGGCTTTCGAGGTGTCCGTATGGTCCGTTACATCTTTCACGCCCGCCAACTCCGGAATTTTCTCGCGCAAGGTTTTTTCCACACCCTCTTTCAACGTCAAATCCACCGCGCTGCAGCCTTGGCAGCCGCCGCCGAATTTGAGAATGGCAAATTTGTCCGCCGTCACCTCCACAAGGCTGACATTACCACCGTGAGAAGCTAGGCCCGGATTAATGTCGTTATGTAATACGTAGGTGATGCGATCTTCTACAGGGCTGTCGTCCGAAATCTTCGGCATTTTTGAATTAGGTGCGCGAATGGTGAGCTGCCCACCCATGCGATCAGGGGAATAGTCCACCTTGGCATCCTCCAAAAACGGCAGGCTGCGCCCTTCAAACCAGGCATCAAAACCAGTGAGGGCAATTTTCACATCGCCGTCCTTTTCCTCCCCCGGCCGACAATAGGCGATACAGGTTTCCGCTTGAGCGGTGCCCGGCGACGACACAAACATGCGAATGGCAATGCCGTCGCAATCCTGCTTGCTTAACAAGCCCAGCAGGTACTCCTGGCCGGAATCAGTGATAGTGACCTTTAGGTCGTCGGCGGTAACAACAGTCATAACAACACCTTTCCAAACTGAACCGAGTTTTATACCCGATTAAAATACTCGGGTATTCTAGCGAAATCGCCACCTAATGCAAACCACGACCTTGGCAAGAAAGGCGATCTCTCCACGCAAATGCCGTTTGATGATCCAAAACCCTCAATTCAAGGCTGAATTGAGGGAGTTATAGGGACATATTTATGTGATTTTGGGTCATCAAACGGCATTTGCCACGCGCAACAGCTGTCCTGCAAAGTCTCAAACCAGCATTCTCTGGCCTAATCTCCGGCGTCTGTTACAATTCAATCTACATCAATAATTTTTGATATAGGTTTAGTTATGTCCCCTCGCTCGTCACGCCTCCAAGCCCTTCGCGCTGCCTTAAGCAGCCGCATCCTGATTCTCGATGGCGCCATGGGCACCATGATCCAAAGCTACAAACTTCAGGAAGCGGACTATC